>JAYSFC010000010.1:0-46363 GCA_041913505.1 Acidovorax sp. | reverse complement strand
GCCAGCGCGCGCCGGTGGACAGGATCACGGTCTTGCCGCGCAGCGTGGCGCCGCTCTCGAGCTGTACCTCGATCAGGCCGCCTTCGGCCGTAGCCGGCCGGAGCGCCTGGGCGCGCTGCAGGTTCATGATGTCCACCTCATAGTCGCGCACATGGCGCTCCATCGCGGCGGCGAACTGCGGGCCTTCGGTCTTGCTGACCGAAACGAAGTTCTCGATGTCCACAGTGTCCAGCACCTGGCCGCCAAAGCGCTCCGCCGCGATACCCGTGCGGATGCCCTTGCGCGCCGCGTAGATGGCAGCGGCCGCTCCGGCCGGGCCACCGCCCACGATCAGCACATCGAAGGCCTCCTTGGCGTTGAGCTTGGCAGCCTCGCGGGCCGTGGCGCCGCTGTCGATCTTGGCCACGATCTCGGCCAACTCCATGCGGCCCTGGCCGAAATGCTGGCCATTGAGGTACACGGTGGGGACACCCATGATCTCGCGCGCCTTGATCTCGTCCTGGAACACGCCGCCATCGATGGCCGTGTGCGTGATGCGCGGGTTCAGCACGCTCATCAGGTTGAGCGCCTGCACCACGTCCGGGCAGTTGTGGCACGAGAGCGAGTAATAGGTCTCGAAGTGGAAGTCGCCGTCCAGGTCTTTGACCTGCTCGAGCAGATCGGCCGCCTCCTTCGAGGGGTGGCCGCCCACCTGCAGCAGCGCCAGCACGAGCGAGGTGAACTCATGCCCCAGCGGCACGCCGGCAAAGCGCACGCCCGTGTCGGAGCCAGGGTTGGTGATCAGGAAGGAGGGCTTGCGCACGTCGGCGTCGTTCTTCTCGACCACGGTGATCTTGTCGGACTGCGCACGGATGTCGTCCAGCAGTTCGCGCAGCTCGCGCGACGTGGCCCCGTCGTCCAGCGTGGCCACGAGCTCCACCGGCTTGCGCAGGCGCTCCAGATAGGCTTTCAGTTGGGCTTTGAGGGTGTCGTCGAGCATGGCGGAAATCCTTGTTCGGTAGATATTTCGGGGAAAAAAAAGCCCGGGCGCCAGGCACCCGGGCGTCTTTCACAGGTCAACTGTGAAGGTTCGGCGCCAGGGCGCTCAGATCTTGCCGACCAGGTCCAGCGAAGGCGTGATGGTCTTGGCGCCTTCGTTCCACTTGGCGGGGCACACCTGGCCGGGGTGGCTGGCCACGTACTGAGCGGCCTTGAGCTTGCGCACGGTTTCCTTCACGTCGCGCGCAATGGCGTTGTCGTGCACTTCCATGGTCTTGATCACGCCATCGGGGTTGATGATGAACGTGCCGCGCAGCGCCAGACCTTCTTCGGGGATATGCACGCCGAAGGCGTTGGTGAGCTGGTGCGTGGGGTCGCCCACCAGCGGGAACTTGGCCTTGCCGACGGCGTCGGAGGTCTCGTGCCACACCTTGTGCGAGAAATGCGTGTCGGTGGTCACGATATAGACCTCGGCACCAGCCTTCTCGAACTCGGCGTAGTGCTCGGCGGCGTCTTCGATCTCGGTGGGGCAGTTGAAGGTAAAGGCTGCCGGCATGAAGATCAGCACGGACCACTTGCCCTTCAGGCTGGCGTCGGTCACTTCGATGAACTCACCCTTGCCGTTGCGGTTCACGAACGCGGTGGTCTTGAAGGGTTGCACTTGCGTATTGATCAGGGACATTGCGGTTTCCTCGTTGGTGGGTTGGCTGAACACAGGACTGAAGTCTAGGCCTTTCGGACATATCAATCCAATTAATTGATTACATTCAATCGATTAACTATTACTATTTTACGACACCCTGCTCCACCATGCCCGCCGCGCGCAGGGGCATGCTTGCCAGTGCCGGAACACACCCCCACAATCGAACGCTCCCCCAAACGACAAGGAGCCCCCGATGAAAGGCGACGCGCAAGCCATTGCACACCTGCAGGCCCAGCTCAAGAACGAGCTCACGGCCATCAACCAGTACTTTCTGCACTACCGCATGCTCAAGCACTGGGGCTTCGACAGGCTGGCCAAGAAGGAGTACGCGGAATCGATCGGCGAGATGAAGCACGCCGACTGGATCATGGACCGCATCTTCGTGCTCGACGGCCTGCCCAACCTGCAGGATCTGGGCAAGCTGCAGGTCGGAGAGGACGTGCCCGAGATCCTGGCCTGCGACCTGCGCTCCGAGCAGGGCGCGCAAGCCACCATCAAGGAAGGCATTGCCTACTGCGAATCCGTGCGCGACTACGTCTCGCGCGACCTGCTGCAGAAGATCCTTGACGACACCGAGGAGCACATCGACTTCCTCGAAACCCAGCTCGACCTGATCGACAAGGTGGGCCTGCAAAACTACCTGCAATCGCAGATGGGCGAAGCGCAGGACTGAGCGCCCGGCGTTCCGACTCCCTCAAGCGGGCCCTGGCCCGCTTTTTTCATGGGCGCGCGGTACATCTTTCAACAAATCAATTGAGAATAATTATCATTTATATACAATAGCGCCTTTCCAGCCAGCAAGTGAGGGGCTCCTCCAGCCAGCCGAAGTCCCCCTACTGACTGGAGCCCCCATGCCGCGCTGCTGCGCCCGCATCTGTCCCGCTACCCGCTTCGCGCCCGAGCCGTCACCCAAGGGCCGGCCATGAAGACCGATTGCCTGGACTGGCGCTACCGCGCCGCCATCGCCTCACGCACGCTGGCGGCGGTACTGGGGGGCTATCTGCTCGCGGCCGCCAGCACGGCGGCGCTGGCCGTGGCGCTGGCGCAGGCCCTGCCCCGTGTAGAGGCCGTCGTATGGGCCACCCTGCTGTCATGGCTGGTCTACGCGCTGGGGGCTGGCTGGGCCTTCTGGGCCCGCAGCGCCTGGTCGGCCTGGGCGGGCGTCGCGCTGCCTGCCGGGGTACTGGGCCTGGCCGCCATGGCGCCCCGCTGGGCGGAGGGCCTGCGATGAGCGCCGCCGCCACGCCACGCACTCCGCGCGAGGGCTTTCGCCAAGCCATGTCATGGCTGCACACCTGGTCTGGCCTGGTGCTGGGGTGGCTGCTGTTCGCAGTCTTCCTCACGGGCTCCCTGTCGCTCTGGCGCACGGAGCTCAACCGCTGGATGCAGCCTGAACTGCACGGCCTGCCGCCCGCGCCAACCAACGCGGCCGAGCGCGCGCAGCTGGCCCTGCACCGTGAGGCACCCGGCGTGACCCAGTGGATCATGCGCCTGCCCGACGAACGCCAACCCTGGGTGCAGGTGCTGTGGCGCAACCCGGCCAACGCCCGCTTCCAGACCCTGCTGGTGGACCCGCAAAGCGGCGCCGCGCTCCACCCGCGCGAGACCCTGGGCGGGGAGTTCTTCTACCGCTTCCACTTCGAGCTGCGCACCGCCAAGAACGGACGCTGGGCCATTCAGGGCCGCTGGATCGTGGGCGCGGCCACGATGCTGATGCTCGTCGCGCTGCTCACGGGCGCGGTCACGCACCGCCGCATCTTCAAGGATTTCTTCACCTTCCGCCCCGCCAAGGGCGGCCAGCGCGCCTGGCTCGATGCGCACAACGTTTCGGGCGTGCTCGTGCTGCCGTTCTATCTGATGATCACCTTCAGCGGGCTCATGATCCTGCACGCGCTCTACATGCCTGCGGGCATCGCGGCCGTCTACCGGGGGCCCCAGGGCATGGATGCGCAGGCGTACTCCGGCGACCTCCGGGGTGAGCCCACTGGCCGGCGCGCTGCGCGCAGCGCCCCCGCTGAGGGCATGGCCGCGCTGCCGCTCATCGCGCTCGGCCCGCTGGTCGACAGCGCCCGCGCCGAGTGGCCGGGCGGGCGCATCGGCACCCTCAGCGCGCGCCGCGAAGGTGACGGCATGCTCCTCGAAGTGGCGCGCCACGATGGCGAGCGCCTGCAGTACCGCCCTCAGCGCCTGCACTTTGATGGCCTCACGGGCGAGCGCCTGGGCTTGGTCGATGTACAAGGCCCCGCTGCCCGGACCTATGGCGTGCTCTTCGGCCTGCACATGGCGCGCTTCGCGGGCCCTGGCCTGCGCGGGGTGCTGTTCGGCTTCGGCCTGCTCGGCAGCCTCATGATCGCCACGGGCCTGGTGCTGTGGTCCGTCAAACGCCACGCCCAATCGGAACGCAAGGCCGCCGGGCCGGCGCCGCTCGCGCGCGGCGAGCGCCTTGTGGCCACGTTCAACCTCGCGGCCCTGGCCGGCCTGCCGATGGCGATCGGCGCCTACCTCGCTTCCAACCGACTGCTGCCGCTGGACCTTGCAGGGCGCGCGGACGCCGAGCTGCACATCTTTTTCTCGGCCTGGGGTCTCGCTCTGCTGGCGGCCATGCTTTGGCCCGACCGCCGGGGCTGGACGCTGCTGCTTGCGCTGGCGGGCGCCGCATTCGCTGCCCTGCCCGTGCTCAACGCGCTCACCACCAGTGCACACCTGGGTGTCACGCTGCCTGCGGGCGAGTGGGCCTGGGCCGGCATGGACCTGGCCTTTCTTGCCACCGGCGTGCTGCTGGGCAGTCTGGCCTGGCGCCTGCGCCCGGGCCGCGCATCCGCTCCACGCGCCGCCGCCCGCGCCTCGGCGCTCCACGGCACGGCCCCGCGCCGGCCCCGGGGAGCATGAACGCCATGCCCGAACTGCTGCTGTGCTTCGCCGGCTGGTCCGGCATCGCCCTGGGGCTGGAGCGCCACCACGAAGACGCCTGGGCACACACGGGCACCTTCTGGCGCCGGCGCCTGCTGCGCCGCGCGGGTGGGGCCCTGCTCGCACTCTCGCTGCTGCTGGCCATCGGCAGGCCCGGCGCGCTGACGGTGCCACTCAGCGTGGTTTGGTGGGCCACCGCCCTATCGGTGGCAGCCCTGGCCACCACGGCTGCCGCAACCTGGCTGCCGCGGCACCTGCCGGCGCTCGCACTGCTGACGCTTGCCGCGGCGATTGCGCTGTGGCCTGCGTCCTAGCAGCGCGCACCAGCCTGTTCACGATTTCTTCTTTCCTTCAGGAATTTCCATGCCTCTGTACCGTCCCACCGCCCTCGCCGCCGCGATCGCTGCCCTGTGCGCCCCCGCATTCGCTCAATCAGCCGCGAGCAGCGCCACCCTTGGCGAAGTCACCGTCCAGGAAGCCGCCGGCGAGGCCTATTCGCCTGCGCTCGGCAGCACGGCCACCAAGGGCAGCGCGCCATTGCGCGATGTACCCCAGGCGGTGAACGTGGTGCCCGGCCAGTTGCTGCGCGACCAGGGCGCGCGCTCGCTGGAGGACGTGCTGCGCAACGTGCCCGGCGTGGCCATGAGCTCGGGCGACGGACAGCGCGACCAGGTGGTGATCCGCGGCTTCACGGCGATCGCCGACCAGTTCGTGGACGGCGTGCGCGACGACGCTCTGTACTTCCGCGATCTCGTGGACATCGAGCGCGTGGAAGTGCTCAAGGGCCCGGCCGCCGTGCTTTACGGCCGCGGCTCCTCGGGCGGCCTCATCAACCGCGTAACCAAGAAGCCGCGCTGGGACCGCACGGGCGGCGAGGCTTCGCTCTCGGTCGGCAGTTTCGACCTGCGCCGCGCCACGGCCGACGTGAACGTGGTCATGAGCGACACCGCCGCCTTCCGGCTCAATGCCGCCGCGGAGGATTCGGGCAGCTACCGCAATCAGCAGTTCGTGAAGCGCCACCACTTCGCGCCTTCGCTCGCGCTCAAGCTCGCGCCCGAGACGCAGCTGCTGCTGCAGTACACCCATGCGCGCGATGAGCGCCTCACCGACTTCGGCATTCCCGCGCTCAACGGCCGCCCCGTCAACGTGCCCGTGGGCACCTACTACGGCTCGTCGAACGCCGCGCGCGACGATACCACCACGAGCCAGATGCAAGCCTTCACGGCCACGCTGAACCACCGCTTCAGCGCGGACTGGTCGCTGCGCAACGTCACGCGCCTGTACGACTACACGCTCGACCGCTACAACACGCTGCCCGGCGGGACGACAGACCCGGTCACGCTCACCGTGGGCCGCACGCGCTCGTTCATCCTGCGCGACGAACAGGGCCTGTTCAACCAGACCGATGTGACCTGGCGCAACCACCTGGGCGGCCTGCAGCAGGAATGGCTCATGGGCGTGGAACTGGGACGGCAGAAGAAGCGCGCCGAGTCGGTCTCGGGCGGCGCCGACCGCGTGCCGCTGTTCGACCCCAGCGGCCGCCCCGCCCCCACCATTCCCGCGGCGAGCTACAACGCCGACAGCGCGATCCCCAGCCACACCACGCAGGACACGGCGGCCCTGTACTGGCAGAACCAGATCACGCTCGCGCCGCAGTGGAAGGCCCTGGTGGGCGCGCGCTACGACGTGTTCGGCCAGTCCACGCGCTTCGATCGCAAGCTCGCAGCGCTCGACCGCACCGACAGGAAGTTCAGCCCCCGCGCGGGCCTGGTGTGGCAGCCCAGCGACACGGTGTCGTACTACGTGTCGTACAGCAAGTCGTTCCAACCCTCTGCCGAAGCCTTTGCCCTGGCGGCCAGCAACGTGAACAACGAGCCCGAGATCACGCAGAACAAGGAAATCGGCGTCAAGGTGGACATGCTCGACGGCCAGCTCAACGCCACGGCTGCGCTGTTCAACCTCGAGCGCACCAACATCAAGAACACCAACCCCGCCAACCCGGGCCAGCAGATCAACGTAGGCACGCAGCGCACCAACGGGCTGGAGCTCACGCTCAATGGCCACCTGCCGGGGCGCTGGGACGTGAGCGCGGGCTACGCCTACCTCGACGGACGCATGACGCAGTCGCTCGCCACCACCACGTCGGGCCAGCTGCCCACCGTGGCCGTACCTGCCCAGGGCAAGGTACCCGCGCTCACGCCCAAGAACTCAGCCTTCCTCTGGGCCATGAAGGACCTGGGTCATGGGCTGCGCCTGGGCGGCGGGGTCAATTACGTGGGGGCGCGTTTCGCCTCGCTCACCAACCTCGTCACGCTGCCGGGCTACACCACGCTCGACGCCGCGCTGCAATTCACCCGCGGAGACTGGGAGCTGGACGTGAACCTCAAGAACCTTGCCAACCGCAAGTACTACGTCTCGGCCCACGGCAGCGTGGACAACCTGATCCTGCCCGGCTCACCGCGCGCGTTGCAGGTGACGCTGCGCACGCGCTTCTGACCCCCCTCCCTTCCAAAGCCTTCATTCAGGACACATGATCCCATCCATCCCCTTGGAAGCCACCCGCACGGCCATGGCCCAGGCCGCGCTGTGGCTGCTATGCAGCAACGCGCTGGCCCAGTCCGCCGCCGCCCCCGCCGGCGACGCCACGCCCACCCTGACCCAGGTCGATGTGACGGGCTCCACGGCGGAAGCCGCCTCCGCGCCCGCGCGGCGCGCGCAAAGCAGTTCGCGCCTGGGCCTGTCGGTGCTCGAGACGCCACGCGCCGTGAGCGTGATCGACGGCGCCCTGCTGGAGCAACAGATGGCCACCACCGAGCGCGACGTGCTGCGCAACGCGGCGGGCGTGTCTTCGCGCAGCGAATACGCAGGCTCCTATTCACAGTTCGCCATCCGCGGGCTGTGGGCCAACAACACCTACAACTACCTGCGCGACGGTGCCAAGTTCATGCACCTGATCGACCCACCGCTGTTCAACATCGAGCGCGTCGAGGTCATCAAGGGCCCGGCCGCGCTGGAGTTCGGCCAGGTCGCGCCGGGCGGCCTCGTCAACTACGTGAGCAAGCGGCCGCAGGCCGACCCGCTGCGCAGCGTGAAGGTCGGCGCGGGCAGCCATGGCTGGCGCAGCGCCGAGTTCAACCTCACGGGCCCGCTGAACACCGACGGCACGCTGCGCTACCGGCTCGACGGCGGCGCAAGCCGGGGCGGCAGCTTCGTGGACGGCAACACGCCGCGCAAACAGGGCCTGGCGGGCAGCCTCGAATGGCAGATCACGCCCGACACGCGCTGGCGCGCTCAGGCCGAGTACCAGGGCCTGGAAGGTGTTTCCACCGTGGGCCTGGCCGTTCCCGATCCGAAGAACCCGCGCAGCGCGGATGCGATCGCCGTGGGTACGTTCTACGGCGAGCCCTGGCTGAAGACCGACGGCCACCTGCGCTTCTACTCCACCGAGCTGCAGCACCGCTTTGCCGACGGGCTCGAGGGGCGCGTGCACCTCTCGCGCAACGAGACCTTCCGCAACGTGAACATGGTCTACCCCGTTGGCCCCGTGGCGGGTGGCAAGGTGGCACGCGGCTACTGGCTCGCGCCAGGGCAAGACTACACGTCTGACACCGCGCTGGCCGAGCTGCGCGCGCAACTGCAGACGGGCGCCGTGCGGCACACGCTGCTGGCGGGGCTCGACTGGCGCGCCATAGAAAGCGTGTACGGCGCGCGCGCCACGGGCAACCTCGGCGCGGTGGACCTGTACCGGCCCGTGACGGGTCTCGTACCCCCCGTGGCTGCGGGCGGCACGGCCGCCGTGGCCTCGGACGCTCGCAACACGGGCCTCTTCGTGCAGGACCGGCTCGCGCTCGGTGACTTCAGCCTGCTGCTGGGCCTGCGCCACGACCGCTTCAAGGACGTTTACACCAGACCTGTCACCGATGTGGGCAAGACCCAGCCCAGCGCTGCGCTGAGCTGGCAGCCCACGCCCGGCAGCATGCTCTACGTGAGCCATGCGCGCTCGTTCCAGGCCAACCCGGGCACGCTGCTGTGGGGCGACCGGGCCGCAGCACCCTCCGAGGGCAAGCAGCTCGAGGTGGGCTGGAAACAGGAATGGCTGGGCCAGCGCCTGCTCACCACCGTATCAGCCTTCGACCTCGAGCTCACAAACGCGCCGGCCAACGACCCGCAGCACCCCGGCTACTCACTCCTCACAGCGCGCCAGCGCATCAAGGGGCTGGAGTTCGAGGTGCAGGGCCGCATCACGCCGGGCTGGAGCATCACGGCCCAGGCCACCTTCCTTGACCCGAAGGTGCTGGCCGACACCACGGCCGGGGCCAACGTGGGCAACCGCGTCGCGCTCGCCACCCGGCGCACCGCATCGCTGTGGACGCAGTACCGCCTGCCGCAGGCGCCGGGCCTGTGGATCGGCGGCGGCCTCGTGCACCAGGGCGACAGGTTCACCGCCAACGACAACCTGTGGCGACTGCCGGGCTACACCGTGCTCGACCTCGCGGCGGGCTACCAGTTCGCGGGCGGCGTGCGGCTGCAGGCCAACCTCAAGAACGCCACCAACCGGCGCTACTACCTCGATGCCTCCACCTCGGCCGCAGGCTTCGCAGCCGTGACGCCGGGCGAGCCGCGCTCGCTGTATGTGACGCTGGACTACGCCTTCTGACCCGCGCCCGGAGTCCACACGAGGGCCTGCTGCTGCGGCAGCACCTCCAGCAGGTAGTCCACGAAGGCCCGCACCTTGGCGGGCACGTACTGCCGATCCCGGAAGCACGCAAAAAAATCCAGCGTCTCGTCCGCGAACTGCAACTGCCCCTTGCGCCCGGGCCGCAACCGCAGCGGCACCAGGCGCCCCTCCTGCACGTAGCGGTGCGCGATGAAGCTGCCCACCCAGGCAATGCCGCCACCCGCCAGCGCGAACTCGGTGAGCGCGTCGATATCGGTGCCGATCGCCGCGATGCGCAGCGGCGGCTCCACGCGCCGGCCATCGCGCATGAAAGGCCAGCGCATGAAGCGCCCGTCGCGCTCGCGCCGGTACAGCAGACAGGCGTGCTGTAGCAGGTCCTCAGCCACCTGCGGGTGGCCGTGTTCGCGCAGGTACTGCGGCGCGGCGCACAGCAGGCGCGGCACGGCCGCCAGCTCGCGTACCGACATGCCGGGCTCCAGCACGTCGCGGTAGCGGATGCTCACGTCCACGTCCTCCTTGAGCACGTCCACGTCGCGGTCCGTCACCAGCAGGTCCAGCGCCAGCCGGGGGTGGCGCCGCGCGAAGGCAGGCAACAGCGGCGCCACCACATGGCGGCCAAAGGCGGCCATGCAGGCCACGCGCAAGCGCCCATGCAGCTCGCCATGCACCAGAGCCACGTCGGACTGCGCCTTCTCCAGCTCGCCCAGCACGGGCGCCACGCGTGCCAGATAGCGCTCGCCCGCCTCGGTCAGCGCCATGGAACGCGTGGTGCGTGTGATCAGCCGCGTGCCCAGCTCGCGCTCCAGCCGCGCGATGTTCTGGCTGGCCGCCGCCGCGGAAATACCCAGTTGCCGCGCAGCCGAGGCAATGGAGCCTCCCTCCAGGGCTTTGACGAAGGTTTCTATGGCACGCAGATTCGGCATACCGGCGAATGTATCTTCAAACACATTCGTAAGCAGGTCTTATGAGTCCTCGAAGCTGCCATCCTCTACCGGCGGGGGGCGGGGCTGCGTACAGTGCCGCTCATTCCTTTTTGCAAAGCACTACCCATGACGACTCCAACCCCACCGACCCGTCGCAAGCTGCCCCGCCGCTATACCGCCATCGTCTTCGCGTTCTACATGGCGGGCATCATGGCCTTTCTCATGTGTGGGGTCATCGTGGCCGCCGGCACGGGCCTGGGCGCGGGCTACGCCCAACGCGTGCTGAACGCCTACCTGCTCGCCATGCCCGTGGCCTTTGGCTGCGTTCTACTGGTACGACCCGTGGTGGCACGCCTGGTGGCGGCCACGGTGCACGGCTGAGCGCCCCGGCCGCGCTGGGGCGCCCCGCACATGCCTTATACGTTGAGGACGGACACCAGCCGCGTGTTCAGGCAGGCCTCCAGTGCCTCCGGCCCACCCTCGGAGCCGTAGCCCGAGTCCTTGATCCCGCCAAACGGCAACTCGGGCATGGGCGCGGCGGGCTGGTTGATCCACAGCATGCCCACCTCGAGCCGCTGCGACAGCAGGTGCGCGTGCTGCAGCGAGCGCGTGAACGCATAGCCCGCCAGGCCGAAGGGCAGCCGGTTGGCCTCGGCCACGGCCTCCTCCATGGTGCGAAAGCCGCGCACGGCGGCCACGGGGCCGAAGGGCTCGTCGTTGAAGATGCGGGCCGAGAGCGGCACGTCGTCGATGACCGTGGGGGCGAAGAAGTTGCCCTCGCCACCAAGGCGCTCACCACCTGCCGCCACCGTGGCGCCCTGGGCCACGGCGTCGCGCAGCATCTCGGTGATGGCCGTGACGCGGCGCGGATTGGCCAGCGGGCCCATCTGCGTGCCCTCGGTCAGACCATCGCCCACCTTCAGGCCCTGCGCATGGCGCGCGAGCGCGGCCACGAAGTCGGCGCGGATGCTCTCGTGCACCAGGAAGCGCGTGGGCGAGATGCAGACTTGGCCCGCGTTGCGGAACTTGGCGCCGCCCGCCACCTTGATGGCCAGCTCCAGGTCGGCGTCCTCGGCCACGATCACGGGCGCATGACCGCCCAGCTCCATGGTCACGCGCTTCATGTGCTGGCCCGCCAGGGCCGCGAGCTGCTTGCCCACGGGCGTGGAGCCCGTGAACGTGACCTTGCGGATCACGGGGTGCGGAATCAGGTACGACGAGATCTGGGCCGGGTCGCCATAGACCAGGCCCACGGTACCGGCGGGCACGCCCGCGTCGGCGAACGCGCGTACCAGTTCGGCCGGGCTCGCGGGCGTTTCCTCGGGCGCCTTCACGAGGATGGAGCAGCCCGCCGCAAGCGCGGCCGCCATCTTGCGCACCACCTGGTTGATCGGGAAGTTCCAGGGCGTGAACGCGGCAACGGGCCCCACGGGGTCCTTCACCACCATCTGGCGCGCGGCCGGGTTGCGCGACGGCACGATGCGGCCGTACACGCGCTGGCCCTCGTCGGCCGCCCACTCGATGATGTCGGCCGCGAACAAGGTCTCCATGCGCGCCTCGGCCAGGGGCTTGCCCTGCTCCTGCGTGAGCAGCGGCGCGATGGCGTCCACGCGCTCGCGCAGCAGCGCGGCCGCGCGGCGCAGGGTCTTGGCGCGCTCGAAGGCAGGAATGTCGCGCCAGGCCAGGAAGCCCTGCTGCGCGGCCGCGAGCGCGCGGTCCAGGTCGGCGATGCCCGCATGGGCCACGCGGCCGATCTCGCGGCCCGTGGCGGGGTTGAAGACGGCCAGGGTCTTGCCGTCGGCGGCGTCCTGCCATTGGCCAGCGATGAAGAGGCGGGTGTCGGGATAGCTCATGGGAATGTGCGAAGAAAGGGTTGTCGGAGGGTGCGCAGGCACTATAGACGCGCCTTCACCCCTTCGCAGGTCCGGGGCTATCCCGCCGTGGCGGCCCCCTCGCCCCAGCCGCCGCCCAGCGCGCGGATCAGCCCCACCGTGGCCTGGTACTGCGCCGTGCGCACCTGCAGCGCCTGGCGGCGGTTGCGCAGTTCGCTGCGGCGCGCGTCCAGCAATTCCAGCTGGCTCACAAGGCCGTTGCGGTAGCGTGTATCCGAGAGCTGCGTGGCGCGCCGTGCCGAGGCCACGGCGCGGTCCTGCGCCTCGGCCTGGCCTGCCAGCAGGCGCAACGCGCTGAGCTGATCCTCCACTTCGCGCAACGCCGTGAGCACCTGGCCCCGTTGCACGGCCAGGGCCGCGTCGAGCCGGGCCTGCGCGCCCTGCACGCCAGCCTCACGCCGCCCGCCGTCGAAGACCGGCAGGGACAGCAGCGCGGCCGCGCTCCAGGCGCGTGCCGACCACTTGAACAGGTCGGACAGCTCAGGCGATGCGTAGCCCCCACTGCCCGTGAGCGTGATGGCCGGGAACCACGCGGCCTGTGCCACGCCCACGCGTGCCTGCGCCGCCAGCACGGCTGCCTGCGCGGCCGCCACATCGGGCCGGCGCGCGAGCACCGTACCGGGCACGCAGGGCGGGACCACGGGCAGCGCGGCATCGGTGCTGGCGGCCGGCACGGTAAAGCCGCTGGCCACCTCGCCCACCAGCACGGCGATGGCGTGGGTCAGCGTCTGTTCCTCGCGCACCAGGGCCAGCGCGTCGGATTCGGTGGACGCCACCTCGGTCTGCACGCGCGCCAGGTCGAGCTCGGCCACGTCGCCGGCCTGGTAGCGCCGCTGCGTGAGCCGCAGCGTGTCGCGGTAGGCGGCCAGGCTTTCATCCACCAGCACGCGCTCGGCCTGCACCGCACGCAACTGCAGGTAGGCCTGGGCTACGTCGGCCTGCACCAGAAGCCTGGTGCTCTGCAGCAGCGCGGCCTGCGCCTGCGCATCGAGCCGCGCTGCATCGCTGGCCTGCGACAGGCGGCCGAACAGGTCGAGCTCATAGGACACGTTGAGCCCCGCCGTGGCCAGCGTACTTGGCGTGGCGCCGCCCACCGTGTTCGCTCCCGCCTGGCGCGCCACACCGCCCTGGGCACCTACCTGCACGGAGCGGTTTGCATCGGCCGAGCGCAGCAGTGCGCGCGCCTCGGCCAGGCGCGCCGCCGCCTGCTGGATGCTGGTGTTGCCCGCGCTGGCGCGCTCCACGAGCGCATCGAGCGTGGGGTCCTGGAACGCGAGCCACCACGCACCGCGCGGCTGGGTCTCGGCGGGCGGGGCCACGGTCCATGGCGCGGGCAACTGGCCGTCGGCCAGCCCGGCTGTGCCAAAAGCCACGGGCACGGGCACGCCGGCGTGGGCGTCGGGCGGCGCCAGGGGCTGGGTCATGCAGCCCGCCAGGGCCAGCGCCGCAGCCAGCGGGGTAATCAGCGAGAAAAATCGGTTCGTCATGGTGTTTCTCCCATTTCATTCGGCGTTGTCACGCGGGGCGGCCAGCAGCGGCTGGCCGCCGCCCGAGGCATGGCCCGGCGACGCCACCTGCGGTGCATGCGCCGCGCCGTGGTGCGCCAGTGGCCGGTTGCCTGCCAAGCGGCGCAGCGCCACGTAGAACACGGGCGTGAGGAACAGGCCGAAGGCCGTCACACCGATCATCCCGGCGAACACGGCCACGCCCATGGCACTGCGCATTTCCGATCCCGCGCCCGTGGAAAGCACGAGCGGCAACACGCCCATCACGAAGGCCAGCGAGGTCATGAGGATGGGGCGCAGGCGCAGGCGGCTCGCCTCGATGGCGGCCTGCACGGGGCTGCGCCCGGCGAACTCGAGCTCGCGCGCAAATTCCACGATCAGGATGGCGTTCTTGGCCGACAACCCCACGAGCACGATGAGCCCGATCTGCGTGAACACGTTGTTGTCGCCGTGCGAGAGCCACACGCCCGTCATGGCGGCCAGCAGGCCCATGGGCACGATGAGGATGATGGCAATGGGCAGCGTGAGGCTTTCGTACTGCGCGGCCAGCACCAGGAACACCAGCAGGATGGCGATGGGGAACACGAGCACGGCCGAGTTGCCTGCGAGGATTTCCTGGTAGGTCAGCTCCGTCCACTCGAACGAGATGCCAGGCGGCAGCGTCTCGGCTGCGATGCGCTCGATGGCGGCCTGGGCCTGGCCCGACGAGTAGCCGGGCGCGGGGCCGCCGTTCACGTCGGCCGCCAGATACCCGTTGTAGCGCATGGCTCGCTCGGGGCCGAAGCTGGGCTCCATCTTCAAGAGCGCCGACAGCGGCACCATCTCGCCCGTGGCGGAGCGCACCTTGAGCAGGCCCACGTCCTCGGCGCGCGCACGGTACGGCGCGTCGGCTTGCACGCGCACGCTATAGGTACGGCCGAACTGGTTGAAGTCGTTCGCGTAGAGGCTGCCCAGGTAGATCTGCAGCGTGTCGAACACGTCGGTCACGGGTACGCCAAGCTGGCGCGCCTTGGTGCGGTCGATGGCGGCGTAGAGTTGCGGCACGTTCACCTGCCAGCTCGTGAACAGGCCGGCCAGCTCGGGCGTCTGGTAGGCCTTGGCCATGAAGGCCTTCACGGCCGCGTCCATGGCCTCGTAGCCCAGGGAGGCGCGGTCTTCGATCTGCAGCTTGAAGCCGCCCGTGGTGCCCAGCCCCGCCACCGGCGGCGGCGGGAACATGGCGATGAAGGCGTCCTGGATGCTGCCATAGGCCTGGTTGAGCTGACCGGCCACGGCAGCGCCGCTCTGGTCGGCGCGCGTGCGCTCGGCGAAGGGCTTGAGCGTGACGAACACGATGCCCGAGTTGGAGCTGTTCGTGAAGCCGTTGATCGACAACCCCGGAAACGCGATCGCATCCTCCACATTGGGGTTCTTGCGCGTGAGCTCGCCCATGCGGTGAATCACCTCTTCGGTGCGGTCCAGTGTGGCGCCGTCAGGCAGCTGTGCGAAGCCGATCAGGTACTGCTTGTCCTGCGCGGGCACGAAGCCACCCGGCACGGCCTTGAACAGGCCCCAGGTCAGGCCCACGAGCGCGAGGTAGACCACGAGCATGAGCGCCTTGCGCCCGATCACGCCGCGCACGCCGCCGCTGTAGGCTTCGGAACCGCGGTGGAAGACGCTGTTGAAGCGGCGGAAGAACCCGCCCAGCACGCGGTCCATGCCGCGCGTGAGCGCATCCTTGGGCGCGTCGTGCCCCTTGAGCAGCATGGCGCTCAGCGCGGGCGACAGCGTGAGCGAGTTGATCGCCGAGATCACGGTGGAGATCGCGATGGTCACCGCGAACTGGCGGTAGAACTGGCCCGTGAGCCCGCTGATGAAGGCCAGCGGCACGAACACGGCCACGAGCACCAGCGCGATGGCGATGATGGGGCCCGACACCTCGCGCATGGCGCGGTAGGTGGCGTCACGCGGGGACAGGCCCGACGCGATGTTGCGCTCCACGTTCTCCACGACGACGATGGCGTCGTCCACCACGATGCCGATGGCCAGCACCAGGCCGAAGAGCGACAGCGCATTGATCGAGAAGCCCAGCAGGTGCAGCACGGCGAACGTGCCCACCACCGACACCGGCACGGCCAGCAGCGGGATGATGGAGGCGCGCCAGGTCTGCAGGAACAGGATCACCACAAGCACCACGAGCGCGATGGCCTCGAGCAGCGTCTGGATCACCGACTTGATGGAGGCGCGCACGAACTGCGTGGGGTCGTAGGCGATGCGGTACTCCACGCCCTCGGGCATGGTCTTCTGGATCTCCGCCATCACCTTGCGCACGTTGGCCGAGATCTCAAGCGCGTTCGAGCCCGGGGCCTGGAACACGCCCATGCCCACGGCCGGGTCGTTGTTGAGCAGCGAGCGCAGTGAGTAGTCTGCCGCGCCCAGCTCCAGGCGCGCGATGTCGCGCAGGCGCGTCACCGCGCCGTCGGTGCCGGTCTTGACGATGATGTCGCCAAACTCCTCCTCGGTCTTGAGCCGGCCCTGTGCGTTGATCGACAGCTGCATGTCCACGCCTGGAACGCCGGGCGATGCACCCACCACGCCGGCCGCGGCCTGCACGTTCTGGCTGCGGATGGCGGCCACCACGTCGCTGGCCGAGAGGCCGCGCTGCGCGACCTTCTGCGGGTCGAGCCACACGCGCATGGAATAGTCACCGCCGCCGAAGATCTGCACCTGGCCCACGCCCTGGATGCGCGCAAGGCGGTCCTTCACGTTAAGCACGGCGTAGTTGCGCAGGTAGTCGATGCCGTAGCGCTGGTTGGGCGACACGAGGTGAACCACCATGGTCAGGTCGGGCGCGCTCTTGACGGTGGTGACGCCCAGGCGGCGCACCTCCTCGGGCAGGCGCGGCTCGGCCTGCGAAACGCGGTTCTGCACGAGCTGCTGCGCCTTGTCGGGGTCCGTGCCGAGCTTGAAGGTGACGGTGAGCGTCATCACGCCGTCGGTCGTGGCCTGGCTCCCCATGTAGAGCATGCCTTCCACACCGTTGATCGACTCCTCAAGCGGCGTGGCCACGGTCTCGGCGATCACCTTGGGGCTCGCGCCCGGGTACTGCGCGCGCACCACCACCGAGGGCGGCGCGACCTCGGGGTACTCCGAGATCGGCAGCGCCCGCATGGCGATGAGCCCCGACAAAAAGATGAGCACCGACAGCACCCCGGCGAAGATGGGGCGGTCGATGAAGAAGCGGGAGAGATTCATGATGGGGAACCCTTAGGCTGCGGGCGCCTTTTCGGCGGCCTGCTTGGCGGCAGAGCGCGCTTGCGCGCCCTCGCCCTGAATTTCGGACTTGGCGGCCATGGGCACGGCCTGGGGCGCCACCACAGCGCCGGGGCGCACACGCTGCAGGCCGTTCACGACGATGGTCTCGCCGGCCTTGAGGCCCGAGGTGACCACACGCAGGCCGTCGAACGGTGCGCCGAGCTGCACCTCGCGGTACTCGGCCTTGTTGCCCTCGCCGACCACCATCACGTATTTCTTGTTCTGGTCGGTGCCCACAGCGCGCTCGTTGATGAGCAGCGCCTGCGTGCTGCGCGCCTGGCCCATGCGGATGCGCGCGAACTGGCCGGGCATGAGTGCGCCGTCCTGGTTGTCGAACGCGGCGCGCACGCGCACCGTGCCGCTCTTGGCATCGACGAGGTTGTCGATGAGTTGCAGCCGGCCCTTGTAGGGCGTGCCGCCCAACGTGCCGGTGCCGATCTGCACGGGAATGCGGTCGATGGCCGCGCGCGCGCTCGCGCCGCCGGGCAGGTCCTGCAGCGCGCGCGCCACCACCTGCTCGTCGGCATCGAAGCTCGCGTAGATCGGGCTCACCGACACCAGCGTAGTCAGCACCGGCGCGCCCGCACCGGCGGCCACGAGGTTGCCCTGCGTGACCTCGATGCGGCCCACGCGCCCCGCGATGGGCGCGCGCACCTGCGTGTAGCCCAGGTTCAGGCGCGCCGTCTGCAGCGCAGCCTGCGCGGCGCGCAGGTTGGCATCGGCCTCGCGCTGGGCGTTCTGGCGCTCGTCATGCTCGCGCTGGGCAATGGCGCGCTCCTCCCACAGGCGCGTGGCACGCTCCATCTCGCTGCGCGTATACGACACACGGGCCTGCGCGGCCACCACCTGGGCCTCGGCGCGATCGACTTCGGCCGCGTAGGGCGCAGGGTCCACGGTGAAGAGCAGGTCGCCCTGTTTCACGAGCGCGCCCTCGCGGAAGTGCACCGACTGCACGGCGCCCGCCACGCGTGGACGCACGTCCACACGCTGCACGGCCTCGAGCCGGCCCGAGAATTCGTCCCACAGCGCAATGTCCTGCTGCAGCACGGCCGCCACGGACACGGGCATGGCGGGTGGGGCGGCATCGCCCGCGCCGCCTGCGGCGCGCGAGTTCTGCAAGCCCAGCACCGTGCCGCCCACGGCGATGACGGCAGCGGCGGCGCCGGCAGTGGCCCACCAGCGACGGCGGGAGTGCGAAAGAGCATTCGGGTTCATGGTGAGTCCTTTGAAAAATCCGTACGAAAACCAATCCAATCCTTGGCAGCACGCGGGTGCACGCCTGGGCGCGGGCAAAGCTCCGCCCTCCGGCATGCCTTGCCAGAAAAAACAAACACGGAAAACCAGGCCCATCGGCCCATGGGCGAAACGGGCCGCGGCCTCAGACCCCAACCAGCGCAGGGGTCAGCACGCCCTGGTGCTCAGCCTTTCACACCAGGGTCACTCGTCCACCCGACATCGGGTGGCCTCGAAAAACCGCTCGAACTGCTGCTGCACCTGCGGGCCGCAGGGGCAGCGCTGCTCGCCGGGCTGCAGCAGGGCGTCAGGCCACTGCCCGGACTGGGCGGAGAACACGTGGCGGCTGACCTCGAGGCCGGCCGCTTCCAGCCGGTCGGCGAAAGCCTGGGCCTCGTCGCGCAGCGGGTCGTTGTCGCTCGTGAGCACCAGCGTGGGAGGCAGGCCCGTCAGGCGCTGCGCGCCCGCCGGCACGGCATAGGGGTGCTCGGCATCGCGCGCGCAGCGCAGAAATTTCATCCACCCCTCGGCCCATTTGCAGGCCGTCTGCGTGCCCTTAGCCGCACGCTGCGATGCAGTGGCCACGCAAGGGTCGAGCAACGGCGACAACAGGATCAGCCCCGCCATCGGCGGCTGCGAGCGGTCGCGCGCCATCATGCACACGCCCGCCGCAAGGTTGCCGCCTGCCTCCTCGCCCGCAAGGTACACGGGCGCACCGCTGCCCGCGAGCTTGGTACGGTGGCGCCAGGCCCACTGCAGCACGGCGTAGCCCGTCTCTTGCGGCTGCGGGAACGGATGGTCGGGCGACAGCGGATACGCTACCGACACCACGCGCGCGCCCGCGGCCTGCAACAGCCCCGCCACGGCACGGCCACTGTCGAGGTTGCCCGACACGAAGGCGCCGCCATGGAAATGCACCACGAGCGGCATCGCCGCGCCTTCCTTGCGCTGGCCGTACACGCGCACGGCCACGCTCTGGCCCTTGGTCACCTCAATGGTGGCGTCGGTACAGCTCGAAGGCGTTTCGGTCGAAGGGTTGGGTGTGGTACGTGGCATGGTGGTGGCCGGGCCTGGCCGCAGGCAAGACCCGGTGATCGGAAATGTAGCGAGGCAACCCGGGACGATAAACCAGACAAACACCACCGCACTGTTTCCGAATGCCGAACAATGGGCGAGCCCATCGCGTGTGAGAATGCCCGCGGCCCCAAGAAGGCCGCCAAAGAAGGAGAAGCCCATGGACCAGATACAGGCCATGCGTGTATTCGCGCGGGTGGTGGAAGCCGGCACATTCACGCGCGCCGCCGATTCGCTGCAGCTGCCCAAAGGCACGATCACCAAGCATGTGCAGGCGCTCGAGGCGCGGCTGCGCGTGAAGCTGCTCAACCGCACGACGCGGCGCGTCACCGTCACGGCCGACGGCGCGGCCTACTACGACCGCGTGGTACGGCTGCTGGCCGACTTCGACGACATCGAAGCCAGCATGACCAACGCACGTGCCAACCCGCGCGGGCGCCTGCGCGTGGACGTGGGCACCTCGGTGGCGCGCATGCTCATCATCCCGCGCCTGGCGGAGTTCCACGCGCGCTACCCCGACATCCAGGTGGATCTGGGCGTGAGCGACCGCATCGTGGACCTGGTGGGCGACAACGTGGACTGCGTGATCCGCGGCGGCGAGCTGTCCGACCAGTCGCTCGTGGCGCGGCGCATCGGCAACCTCGAATTCATCACCGTGGCTTCGCCCGAGTACCTGCGCCGCCACGGCACGCCCGCGCACCCGCTGGACATCGAGCGCGCGCACCAGGCCGTGACCTATTTCGCACCGCTCACGGGGCGCCGGTATCCGCTCGAGTTCCACCGCGGCGGCGAGGTGATCGAGATCCCCGGCCCCTACCAGGTCAGCGTGAACGAGGCCAACGCCTACGTGGCCGCCGTGCTCGCGGGCCTGGGGATCGGCCAGATCACCACCTTCCAGGCGCTGCCGCACTTCGAGCGCGGCGAGCTCACGCAGCTGCTGACCGACTGGAGCCACCCGCTGCTGCCCGTGTACGTGGTGTATCCGCCCAACCGCCACCTGAGCGCCAAGGTACGGGCCTTCGTGGACTGGGCGGCCGAGCTGTTCGCCAGCGAGCCGCACCTGCAGCGCGCGACGCCCTCCGCGCTCGCAGCACCCGCCGTGGCCGCGCCGCCCGCCGCGCCCATGCTGATGCTGGGCCCCTCGGCGCCGCTGCGGCTCAGCGCGCCAGCGCAGCCTGCGTGATGCTGCTGAGCGTGCCGCGCGTGGTGATGATCTCGGGGCTCAGCGGGATCTCGATGAGCGTGCCCTGGCCCTCTTCGAGCGCGGCGAGCGCGCGCAGCAGCGCGCCCTCGAACTCCTCGGTGCGCTCCACGTATTCGGCCGCGTAGCCATAGGCGCGCGCAAGCGCGCAGAAGTCGGGGTTGGCAAGTTCCGATCCGCTCACGTGGCGCGGGTACTCGCGCTCCTGGTGCATGCGGATCGTGCCGTACATGCCGTTGTTGAGCAGCACGACGATGCTCTTGCCGCCGTGCTGCACGGCCGTGGCCAGCTCCTGCCCGTTCATGAGGAAGTCGCCGTCACCCGCGATGGTGAAGGCCGTGCGCCCCATGGCGATGCTCGCTGCGATGCCCGCGGGCACGCCGTAGCCCATGGCGCCGTTGGTGGGCGCGAGCTGCGTCTTGTGGCCCTTGGCAATGCCGTGGTAGCGGTAGTAGCGGTGCAGCCAGCTCGCGAAATTGCCCGCGCCATTGGTAAGCACGGCATCCTGCGGCAAATGCCTTTGCAGCGTGGCGATGATGGCGGGCATGTCCACCACGCCGGGGCCTTCGCTCGCCAGGCCCGGCAGGGCCTGGGGCTGCAGGTTGGCCTCGTAGTCGGCATGTGCGGCGGCGGTCCAGTCCGCCCAGGCCACGCTGGTGGGCGCGGCCATGTCGGCCAGGGCCCGCATGGCGGCGGGCGTGGTGGCGCACAGGGCCAGGTCGGCCTGGTAGACGCGGCCCAGCTCCTCGGCGCTCACGTGCAGGTGCACCAGCTTCTGCGCGGGGCGCGGCGCCTGCAGCAGCGTGTAGCCGCCCGTGGTCATCTCGCCCAGGCGCACGCCCAGGGCCAGCACCAGATCGGCCTCGCGGATGCGCGCGGCGAGCTTGGGGTTGATGCCGATGCCCACGTCGCCCGCGTAGAGCGCGTGGTGGTTGTCGAACGTATCCTGGAAGCGGAATGCGTTGCCCACGGGCAGTTGCCAGTGCTCTGCAAAGCGCTGCAGGTTCTGCGCAGCCTCGGGCGTCCAGCCAGGGCCGCCCGCGATGACGAAGGGCCGCTTCGCATTCGATAGCATCTTGCGCAGGCTGGACAAGCGCTGCAGGCCAATTTCGGTTTCAACCGGCTGCACGCGCGGCAGCGGCTCGCCTTCCACCATCTGGGTGAGCATGTCCTCGGGCAGCACGAGCACCACGGGGCCGGGGCGGCCCTGCAGCGCCGTGGTGAAGGCGCGTGCGACGTATTCAGGGATGCGGCGCGCATCGTCGATGCGCTCCACGCGCTTGGCAAAGCCCTTGGTGGAGGGACCGAAGAAGGCCGCGAAGTCCACCTCCTGGAAGGCCTCGCGGTCGCGCATGTCGCTGCCCACGTCGCCCACCAGCAGCACCAGGGGTGTCGAATCCTGGAACGCCGTGTGCACGCCGATGGACGCATTGGTGGCGCCCGGCCCGCGCGTGACCATGCACACGCCGGGCCGGCCCGTGAGCTTGCCGTAGGCCTCGGCCATGAAGGCCGCGCCGCCTTCCTGGCGGCAGGTAACGAAACGGATGCGCTCGCGGTGCGCGTACAGGCCGTCAAGCACGGCGAGGTAGCTCTCACCGGGCACGCCGAAAGCGGTGTCCACGCCTTGGGCGATGAGGCATTCGACGAGCAGGTGGCCAGCAGTCTTCAGGGGCATGGGGGGGCTTTCGGTAAGAGATACCGAAGATTACCCCAGCGCCCTGCGCGCCGCCTGGGCAATGCTCTGCGCATCCACGCCGAAGTAGCCGCGCAGCGCCGCACGTGTGTCGCTGCGCCCGAAGCCATCGGTGCCCAGCGTACGGTAGCGGCGGCCCTCGGGCAGGTAGGCGCGCACACTTTCGGGCACGGTACGCACGTAGTCGGTGGCGGCAACGATGGGGCCTTGCGTGGCGGCCAGCACCTGGGCGATCCAGGGGGTGGCGCCGCTTTGCTCGCACGCGATGCCATCGCGCGCCAGTTCGCTCCAGCTCGTGACGCTGACCACGGTGGCGGCGATGCCCCCGGCGGCCAGCAGCTCGGCGGCCTTGACCACCTCGGTGAGGATGGCGCCGGAACCCATCAGGGTCACGGTTTGGGGCAAAATCGCCTCGGAGTCCTTTTCCACCGGCTCCTTGAAGCTATTAAAAACATAGCATCCGCGCAATACACCCTCTTGCGCGCCTGCGGGCAGATCGGGCTGGGCGTAGTTCTCGTTCATGAGGGTGACGTAATAGAACACGTCCCTCTGCTCCACCAGCATCTCGCGCATGCCCGCGTCGACGATCACGGCCAGCTCGCCCGCGTAGGCCGGGTCGTAGGCCTTGCAGTTGGGAATGGTGGCGGCCACAAGGTGGCTCGATCCGTCCTGGTGCTGCAACCCCTCGCCGCCCAGCGTGGTGCGGCCCGAGGTGGCGCCGAGCAGGAAGCCGCGTGCGCGCTGGTCGGCCGCGGCCCAGATGGCGTCGCCCACGCGCTGGAAACCGAACATCGAGTAGTAGATATAGAACGGCAGCATGGCCAGGCCGTGCACGCTGTAGCTCGTCGCCGCCGCCGTCCAGCTGGCGATGGCGCCGGCCTCGCTGATGCCCTCCTCGAGAATTTGCCCATCGAGCGCCTCGCGGTACGAGAGCACCGAGCCGATGTCCTCGGGCGCATAGCGCTGGCCCACGCTGCTGTAGATGCCCACCTGCTTGAACAGGTTGGCCATGCCGAAGGTGCGCGCCTCGTCGGCCACGATGGGCACGATGCGGGGGCCGAGCGTGGCGTCCTTGAGCAGCGTGCCCAGCATGCGCACGAAGGCCATGGTGGTGCTCATCTCCTTGCCATCGGCCGCCAGCGCGAACTGCGCGTAGCTGGCGATGGGCGGCACGGGCAGGGCCTCGCACACTGTTTCGCGCCGGGGCAGGTAGCCGCCCAAAGCCTGGCGGTGGCGGCGCAGGTACTGCATTTCGGCGCTGTCTTCCTGCGGCTTGTAGAAGGCCAGGCCGGTGGCCTGCGCGTCGGTGAGCGGCAGGTTGAAGCGGTTGCGGAATTCGATGAGGTCGCTGTCGTCCAGCTTCTTCTGGCTGTGCGTGGTCATCTTGCCCTGGCCGGCCGTGCCCATGCCGTAGCCCTTCTTGGTGTGTGCCAGGATCACCGTGGGCTGGCCCTGGTGCGCGCTGGCGGCCGCGTAGGCGGCGTGGATCTTCACCAGGTCATGGCCGCCGCGCTTGAGGCGGTCGATCTGCTCGTCCGTCATGCCCTGGGCCAGCGCGGCCAGCTCGGGGTTCTGGCCAAAGAAGTTGTCGCGGTTGAAGCGGCCGTCCTTGGCGGCGAAGGTCTGCATTTGCCCATCCACCGTGCCTTCGAGCGTGCGCACCAGCGCGCCGGTGAGGTCGCGGGCGAACAGGCCGTCCCAGTCGCTGCCCCAGACGAGCTTGACCACGTTCCAGCCCGCGCCCGCGAACAAACGCTCCAGCTCGTCGATGATGCGGCCGTTGCCGCGCACCGGGCCGTCCAGGCGCTGCAGGTTGCAGTTGACCACCCAGACGAGGTTGTCCAGCCCCTCGCGCGCGGCGAGCGTGAGCGCGCTCATGCTCTCGGGCTCGTCCATCTCGCCATCGCCGAACACGCCCCACACCTTGCGGCCAGCGCAGTCCAGCAGGTTGCGGTGCGTGAGGTAGCGCATGAAGCGCGCGTGGTAGATGCTGCTGATGGGGCCGATGCCCATGGAGCCCGTGGGGAACTGCCAGAAGTCGGGCATGAGCCAGGGGTGCGGGTAGCTGGAGAGGCCGCGCGCGCCCTGCGCCGGGGCGGTGATCTCCTGGCGGTAGTGCATGAGGTCCTGCTCGCTCAAACGCCCTTCGAGGAAGGCGCGCGCGTACACGCCGGGCGCGCTGTGCGGCTGGAAGAACACCAGGTCGCCCCGGTGCTGGCCCGCACCCAGGCCCTCGCGGGCATGGAAGAAGTGGTTGAAGCCAGTCTCGAACAGGTCCGCCGCGCTGGCGTAGCTGGCGATATGGCCGCCCAGTTCGCCATAGGCCTGGTTGGCGCGCACCACCATGGCCAGCGCGTTCCAGCGCATGATGGACGCGAGCCGCTCCTCGATGGCCAGGTCGCCCGGGAACACAGGCTGCGCCTGCGCGGCCACGGTGTTCACGTAGGGGCTGTTGAGGTCGGGCTGCCAGCCCACGCGCTGGGCACGCGCCAGGCGCGCCAGCTCATTGAGCATGAAGCGCGCGCGCTCGGGGCCCTCGGTGGCCACCAGGGCCAGGAAGGCGTCGCGCCATTCGGCGGTCTCCAGGGGATCGGTGTCCACGGCAGGGTCGTGGGGGCTGAGCTGGTGCGAGGGCGTGGGGGCGTTCATGGGCCACACTTTAAAAAAGAGCGAAAAAAATGTGATGCCGAAACACATGCGGATCGCGCATTTTTCAGCACAATATGCCTCAATTTTCAAAATTGAAAGCACATGAAGCTCGACGCCACCGATCTGCGCATCCTTGCCGAGCTGCAAGCCGACGGCTCGCTCTCGAACGTGGAGCTGGCGCGGCGCGTGCACCTCTCGCCCTCGCCGTGCCTGGCGCGCGTGAAGGCGCTGGAGGCGGCGGGCGTGATCGCGCGGTACGTGGCGCTGGCCAATGCCTCCGCGCTGGGCCTGGGGCTCAATGTGTTCATCAGCATCAGCCTCAAGTCCCAGAGCAAGGAGGCGCTGGCCGGCTTCGAGCGGCGCATTGCCGAGCACGATGAGGTGATGGAGTGTTACCTCATGAGCGGCGACTCCGACTACCTGATCCGCGTGGCGCTGCCCGACATCGCGGCGCTGGAGCGCTTCATCCTGGAGCAGCTCACGCCCATTGCGGGCATCGAGAAGATCCGCTCCAGCTTTGCGCTCAAGCAGGTACGCTACAAGACGGCGCTGCCGCTGCCGGTGCGGGTTTGAAGCCGAGCGCCTGCACGAGGTCCAGTGCTTGGCCAATATCGGCCAGCAGATCGCCGATATCCTCCAGCCCGACCGACAGCCGCACCAGCCCTTCGGAGATGCCGTGCGCGGCGCGCTCCTCGGGCGTGTAGGTGGAGTGCGTCATGCTCGCGGGGTGCTGGGCCAGCGTCTCGGCGTCGCCCAGGCTCACGGCGCGCGCGACGAGCTGCAGCGCGTCCATGAAGCGCACGCCCGCCTGCAGCCCGCCGTGCAGCTCGAAGGCGATCATGCCGCCCATCTGGCGCATCTGGCGGCGGGCCAGCGCCTGCTGCGGGAAGGACGGGAGGCCCGGGTAATGCACCACGGCCGCCGCGGGATGCGCGGCGATGAATTCGGCCACGGTCTGCGCGCTTTGGCAGTGGCGGTCCATGCGCAGCGCCAGGGTCTTGAGGCCGCGCAGCACAAGGTGCGCGTCGTACGCCGACATCACAGCACCCGTCATGTCCTTGAGGCCGTACAGGCGCACGCGCTGTGCCAGCTCGGCGTCGGCGAACACGGCCGCGCCCGCCGTCACATCCCCGTGGCCGCTCAGGTACTTGGTCATGGAGTGCACGCTCACGTCCGCCCCCAGCACGAGCGGCTGCTGCAGGTAGGGCGAGCAATAGGTGTTGTCCACCACCACCTTGGCGCCATGCGCATGGGCCATGGCCGAGATGGCCGCGATGTCCGCCAGCCGCATGTTGGGGTTGGCGGGCGACTCGAGGTAGACCACGCGCGTCTTGTCGGTCAGCGCGGCCGCCACGTTGGCCGGATCGGTCATGTCCACATGGCGCACGGTGACGCCGAAGCGGCCCATGCCGTGGTGCAGGAAGGCGAACGTGCAGCCGTACAGCGTCATGTCGGTTAGCACTTCGTCGCCCGGCTCCAGCATCGACCACAGCGTGGCCGTGATGGCCCCCATGCCCGAGCCGAAGACCACCGCGCCCGCGCCCTGCTCCAGGCTGGCCAGGCGCCCTTCGAGCAGCGCCAGCGTGGGGTTGGCAATGCGCGTGTAGATGTAGCCGCTTTCCTCGCCCGCAAAGCAGCGCGCGCCGTAGCCCACGTCGGGGAACGTCCAGGTGGCCGAGGTGTGGATGGGCGGCACGAGCGCGCCCTGGTGCTCGGCCGGGTCGTAGCCGAAGTGGATGGCGCGGGTGCTGAAGCCGCTGGCGGGAGAGGCGGTGGAAGGGGTGCGCGTCATGGTGAAGTCTCCTGTGGGTCTGTGGACGGCGGCATCGCCGTGAACAAGATTCTTCAACCCAATGAAAGGCAAAATTTCGCCGATTTCACCCTTAAAAGCGCAATGAAGGGCAAAATTTGCCCCACCATGGAAACAAGCACCCTCGACGCCATCGACCGCACCCTGCTCAATGCCCTGCAGCGCGACGGCCGCGCCACCGTGGGCGAACTGGCCGAGGCGGTGTCGCTCTCGACCTCACCCTGCTGGCGGCGTATTCGCCACCTCGAAGAAACCGGCGTGATCGCGGGCTACCACGCGCACCTGGACCGCGACCGCGTGGGCTGGGGCGTGCTGGGCTTCGTACAGCTCACGCTGCAGGATCACACGGCCGACACCACATCGGCGCTGGAGCGCGAAATCATGGCACTGCCGCAGGTGCTGTCGTGCCACAACCTCTCGGGGCGCTATGACTACCAGCTCGAAGTGGTCGCGCCCGATCTGCACGCCTTCTCGGAATATGTGCGCACGTGCATCCGTGCCCTGCCCGGCGTGCGCGAGATCTCGACGAACTTTTCGCTCAAGGAAGTCAAGCGCACCGTCGCATTGCCACTGTAGATTCCACCGCTCTCCCACAGCCCACGCCAGCGCCGCACACCCGATGTTCCTCGACCCGCGTTCCGTTTCTGCCATGTCCGGCCTGATCAGCATCGTGATGGGTTTCGTCCTGTTCGGGCTGCGGTCCAGCTTTCCCCCGCGCATACAGAAGGGCATGCGGCTCTGGGGGATCGCTCCGCTGCTGTGCGCGGCATCCACGCTCGCCTACGGGCTCGACGGGCACGTTCCGCCGCTGGCAATCGTGCTCGGCGGCAATGCGCTGCTGCTGGCCGGCGTGGCCTGCTTCTATTTCGGCAGCCAGCGCTTCTATGGGTTGCGCAGTACCTGGCGCTACTGGCTCGCGGTGGGCCTGGCCGTGCTGGCGGGGCTGGCCACCTTCCTGGTCGTGCACCCCGACTACCGCATCCGGGTCGCGCTGTTCACCAGCACACTCGCAGCCATGGTGCTTGCGCATGCGCGCCTGCTGTGGCGCAGGGGCCGCGGGTTCGCGCCACGGTTCACGATGGCCGTGCTCGCCCTCCAGGCCGCCGTGCTGCTGGTGCGCGCGGTCACCACGTTCTGGCTCGATGCCGCAGACACGAGCCGGTTCGGCACCTCCACCGTGCAGATGGTCTATCTCGCGACTTTCAACTTCTCCGGGCTGCTGGTCTGCATCGGCGTGCTGCTCATGGCCAGCGAGCGCATGCGCGCGGAGTTCGAGTACCTGGCCACGCACGATGGGCTGACCGGTACGCTCACGCGGCGCGCCATCCTCGATGCCTGTGCGGTGGAATGGGAGCGCTGGAAGCGGTATGGGACGGCGTTCTCCCTCCTCCTCCTCGACATGGACCACTTCAAGCGCATCAACGACCAGTGGGGGCACCAGGTGGGCGACAAGGTACTGGCGGATTTCTCCACCCAGGCCTCGGCCACGCTGCGCAGGATAGACCGCCTGGGGCGCTATGGCGGCGAGGAGTTCCTGGTGCTGCTGCCCCAATCCCAAGGCGCCGCCGCACGCGCGACCGCAGAGCGCCTGCGGCATATCGCGGACCAGTCGCTGGACGGATTGCAGCACCCTGGCTGCACCATCAGCGTGGGGGTCGCGACGGTGCACGCCACGGATACCAGCGTGGACGCCCTGCTCGCACGGGCCGATGCCGCGCTGTACCAAGCCAAGAACGGGGGGCGCAACCGGGTGGTCACACAAGAACTCGAGCCCTGAATGCGGCCCGCATAGGCCTCAGCGGCCCGCGCAGATGCCCTCGGCTCAGGCGGCGGGCAGACTCAGTTCATCGAGCCAGGCCACCGCGTGACTCAGCTCGGATGCCCGGATCTCATGGCCGCCCGCGAATTCCTGGTACTCGAGGTGCAGCGGCAGCGCCTGCACATGGCGGCGGATGGCCTGCGCGCTGGCCAGCGGGATCACGTCGTCGTGCGCGCCATGGCTCACCCACAGGTGCTTGTCGTGGAACGTATCCGCCGCAGCCATGTGCGGCACGACTTCCGGCAGCAGACGGCCATGCCACACCATGGCGGCGCGCATTAGCGCAGGCCGTGTGAGCAGCAGCGACAGGGCCATGATCCCGCCCTGGCTGAAGCCGGCCACCACCACATGCCGGGGCTCCACGCCAAGGTGGTGCGCGGCCGTATCGATCACCTGCTCCAGCAGCGCGCGGCTGTGCGCCTCCTGCGTCTCGTTGATGCTGCGCTTGCCGCCAGGCTCGACCGAAAAATCAAACCACGCGAAGGAGCCCGGCCCCATGCGGAAGGGTGCGCGCAGGCTCAGCACGTGGAAGTGCTCGGGAATCTGCGGCGCAAGGCCGAACAGATCCTGCTCGTTGCTGCCCACGCCGTGCATGAGCACCAGCAGCCAGGGGTGGCGTGCACCCGGGTTCGCCGGGCGGTGCAGGAAAGTGACGGGAAGGTCCAGCATGGTCGTGTCTCCTCGAAACGGCATTGCCATCATGCCGCGGGCGTGTTCAGCGCAAAAGCATCCATCGCCAGCATGCCATACATGACCTCGCGGCTGAGGTAATCGGTCTGCCAGGCATCGCCCGCCGCGCCAAGCGCAAAGAAGAGCGGCAGGAAATGGTCTTCGGTGGGGTGCGCACGCTGCGCGTGCGGCGCCTGGCTGCGGTAGGCCAGCAGCGCGCGCAGGTCGCCGCGCTCCACGGCGTCCTCAGTCCATCGGCTGAACTCCACCACATAGGGCGCAGGCTCATGCCCGCCGCCGAAGAATTCACGCAGGTTATGCGTCATGCTGCCCGAGCCCATCACGAGCACCCCCTGCCCGCGCAGGCCACGCAGGGCCGCGCCCATGGCGTACACCTCGGCCGGCCCCGCACCCACGGGCAGCGCGACCTGAACCACGGGCACATCGGCCTGCGGAAACAGATGCATCAGCGGCACCCAGGCGCCGTGGTCGAAGGGGCGCTGCGCGTCCCCCTCGGCGGCCATGCCCGCGCCGCGCAGCAGGGTCAGCACCTCCTGCGCCAGCGCGGGAGCGCCCGGCGCGGGATATTGCAACGCATAGAGCGGCGCCGGAAAACCGCCGAAATCGTGCCACGTGGCTGGTGCGGGCCCGGTCATGACCTCCACGCCGCGCGCCATCCAGTGCGGCGACATGACGACCACGCCGCGCAGCCCCGGGAAGCGCTCGCGCAGGCCTTGCCCCCAGTGCGTGAGCGCGGGGCCGGTGGAGCCGGCCTCGATGGCGAACAGCGGAGCCCCGTGCGAAACGAACAGCGTGGGAAGGGACGGCGTGGCGGAAGCAGTGTGGGTGGCAGACATGGCAATGATCCTTGGTGCCTTGAATGTAGGGGTTGCGCTCTTGGCAACCAAGCCACTCCAATGGGTTAGATTGTCTCGATATTCAAGACAATGACTAGGATCTGTTCACACCATGGAGGAGGTTGCGAAGCTCACCACGGCCCGCCCATCAAGGTGCGCGCACAAGGAACGCAACGCCGAGGGGCATGCCTTCCCCTCGGGTTGCCTTGCAAAGGGGCCGCCTGCGGCGTTGCCCGCGCTGGCAAGGCAACCCGATCCCCTTCCATGGTGTGAACAGGCCCTAGTCCGGCACCACCCGTCCGCGCAACGCCTTGGTCGCGCTGCGCAGGCGCTTGCCCTCGCGCCGCCGCAATTGCGAGCCCCATGTGGGCTGCGTGGCGCGGCGCACGCGCGGCGGCTCGGCCACGCGGTCTATTAGAGCCTGCAGGCGTTCGAGCGCCTCGGCACGGTTGAGATCCTGGCTGCGGTGCTGCTGGGCCTTGATGATGAGCACGCCATCCTGGGTGATGCGCCCGTCGCGCAGCGCAAGCAGCCGCTGCTGCACATCGAGCGGCAGCGACGAAGCCGTGATGTCGAAGCGCAGATGCACCGCGCTCGACACCTTGTTCACGTTCTGCCCGCCCGCGCCCTGGGCGCGCATGGCAGTGATCTCCACCTCGCGCTCGTCCACCTGCAGGAGATGCGGTCGGGAAGGCATGGTCAGCCCAGCGCGCGGCGCAGTGCCGCATGGAAGGCCTGCGGCTGCTCGTACTGCACCCAATGCCCGCAATCCGGCACCAGCTCCAGTCCCTGGAAATGCGCGCCCGTGGCGCGGAACGCGCCGTCCAACTCGGTGATCCAGCGCTTGTAGAGCGAGTCGAGCGCGCCGTAGATCGCGTGCACGGGGCAGCGCACCTGCGGCAGCGAGCGCGCGAGGATATCGGTGTGCGCCAGCCGCCGGCGCGGCAGGCGGTCGCGCGATACGTTGAGAACGTGCAGCGCCAGCGTCTCCTCGTCGATCAGCGCGGGATCGGACAGCATCAGCGCCGCGAGGTTGTAGCGGTGCGCCTCGGCCTGCGCCTCGGGGCTGGGCAGGTGCCGCCAGCCCTTGAGCGTGAACTGCCGCTCGGGCACCACGCCCATCGCCGGCGCTCCGACCAGCACCAGATGCTGGGCCACGTCCGGGTGCGCGGCCGCGAGCAAACCCGCCGTCATGCCTCCGAACGAGAAGCCCACAAGGTCGCAGGCCTCATCCCCTAGCAATGCCCGCAGCCCGGCGCGCAGTGGCTCCACCATGGCGTCGGCATCGGTGCCCTCCGGGAGCGGCGCCGAGTCGCCGAAGCCCGGCAGATCAGGCACCCAAAGCTGGCGCCCTTCGGCCACGAGCGCGTCGATGTTGCGCACCCAGTGCGTCCAGCTGCCGCTGCCGCCATGGAGCAACACCAGCGGTGCCACGCCCGGGCGCCGCTCGCCCCAGACATGCCAGACGATATCACCTGCCCCCTCGCCCATGGAGGTGGTGTGGCGCCGCGCGAGCGCCTGCAGGCGCCGAACGCCCTGCGGGATGCTGGCGAGGCCGTTCACCACTGTGCGAGCGCGTCGATCGCCAGGCCGTAGCCTGCCACGCCGAAGCCGCACATCACGGCGCGTGCCACGGGCGAGATGTAGGAATGGTGGCGAAAGCTCTCGCGCGCGTGCACATTGCTGATGTGCAGCTCGATCAGCGGCACGCCCGTGCCCTTGATCGCGTCGAGCAGTGCCACGCTCGTGTGCGTGTAGGCCCCCGCGTTGAGCACCGCACCGGCCAGTCGGCCCTCCGCATGCAGGCGCCCGGCCTCGTGGATCCAGTCCACCAGGTCGCCCTCGTGGTTGCTTTGGCGAAACTGCAGCGCGAACCCGTGGCGCGCACAGGCCTGCTGGCACAGCTGCTCCACATCGGCCAGCGTCTGGGCGCCATAGACAGTGGGCTCTCGGGTACCCAGAAGGTTGAGGTTGGGACCGTTGAGAACGAAAACAGTTTTCACAGCAAGGCGCTCCGAGGCTTCTGAACTTGGGATTATGCGGCGCCCTCAACGCCAGACGGCCCCGAAGGGCCGTCTGGCGCAAGCCGTGTCATGCGCGGCGGGAGCCGCCCCAGGGCGGCCGAAACCAGGAAGAGAAAGGACGCGCGTTCAGCGGTCCCAGCCTCGCCACCCATGGCGGTGATGGCGGTAGTAGCCGTAACCATATCCGTACGCAGGGGCCACCACAACCGGCGGCGGCGCGTAGTACACCGGGCGCGGCGCGTAGACCACGGGCGGCGGGGGGGCGTAGTACACGGGGCTCGGTGCCACATAGACGGGCGCCGGGGCGACATAGGCGGGGTAGCCATTGGTTACACCCAAAGCCACGCCAGGGGCGCCAATCCCCACGGACCAGGTCACATCGCCGCGCGCGTGGGCGGCCGTCACACCGCCCAAAGCTGCCAGCGCCACACCGGCGGCAACGGCCATGGCATACAAAGAACGGGTTTGAGTCATGACAAATCTCCTGTGATAGTGGGTGGGCGCGCACCTTCCTTCGGCTTCGCCCACAGGCACTTAACGCGCCAGCACCCCGAAAGGATGGCACAAAACCCGCTTTACGCTTGTTTCCGGACGTACGCGCCCCACCTTGGCTGACGGCCTGCCCGCCTAAAATGGACAAATGAGCTCCACAGCCCCCTCAGATACCCCCAAAGAAGCCGTTCGCCCGAGCAACTTCCTGCGCCAGATCATCGAGGCCGATCTGGCCAACGGCACCCACGCCCAGCGCCGCTGGGGCGGCAGCCCCGGCGACGCGGCCCACCACCAAGCCGGCCAGCCCGATCCGGCCAGGATCCGCACGCGCTTTCCGCCCGAGCCCAACGGCTACCTGCACGTGGGCCACGCCAAGAGCATCTGCCTGAACTTCGGTCTGGCGCGCGACTACGGCGGCGTGTGCCACCTGCGCTTCGACGACACCAACCCCGAGAAGGAAGACCAGGAATACGTCGACAGCATCGTCGATGCCGTGCACTGGCTGGGCTTCGACTGGAAGCAGCCGGGCAACGACCAGCCTTACCAGGCCAGCGACTACTTCGACTTCATGTACCGGGCGGCCGAGTACCTCGTGGAGACCGGCCACGCCTACGTGGACGAGCAGACCCCCGACGAAATGAAGGCCAATCGCGGCGATTTCGGCCGGCCCGGCGTGGACAGCCCCTTCCGCGGCCGCTCCCCAGCCGACAACCTGGCGCGCCTGCGCGAGATGAAGGACGGCAAGCTGCCTGATGGCGCCGCCGTGCTGCGCGCCAAGATCGACATGGCGTCGCCCAACATCAACCTGCGCGACCCGGCCATCTACCGCATCAAGCATGCCGAGCACCACAACACGGGCACCAAGTGGTGCATCTACCCGATGTACACCTTTGCGCACCCCATCGAGGACGCACTGGAACACATCACCCACAGCATCTGCACGCTCGAATTCGAGGACCAGCGCCCCTTCTACGACTGGCTGCTGGACCGCCTGCGCGAAGGCGGCCTGATCGCCGCACCCCAGCCACGCCAGTACGAGTTCTCGCGCCTGAACCTCACCTACGTGATCACCAGCAAGCGCAAGCTCAAGCACCTGGTGGACAACGGCATCGTGAGCGGCTGGGACGACCCCCGCATGCCCACCGTGGTTGGCCTGCGCCGCCGCGGCTACACGCCCGAGGCCATCCAGCTCTTTTGCGAACGCATCGGCGTGACCAAGGACTACAGCTGGATCGACTACAGCACCCTCGAGGGCTGCCTGCGCGAAGACCTGGAGAACAAGGCCCACCGCGGCATGGCCGTGCTCGACCCCGTCAAGCTCGTGCTCACCAACTGGGACGAGGTGATGGGCGCGGGCCACCTGGAGCCCTGCAGCCTGCCCGCCCTGCCCCACGCCCAGGAAGGGCAGGACGTGCCCCAGCGCCATTTCACCCTCGGCAAGGAAGTGTGGATCGAGCGCGAGGACTTCGAGGAAGTGCCACCCAAGGGCTACAAGCGCCTCTTCCCCGGCAACAAGGTGCGCCTCAAGGGCGGCTACGTCATCGAATGCACGGGCTGCGAAAAGGATGCCGGCGGCAAGGTCACGCAAGTGCTCGCCACCGTGGTAGCAGGCACCAAGAGCGGCACCCCCGGCGCCGACAGCGTGAAGGTCAAGGCCGCCATCACGTGGGTGGGCGTGGCCGACGGCGTGCCTGCCGAGGTGCGCCTGTACGACCGCCTGTTCACCGATGCGCAGCCCGACGCGGGCGGCAAGGACTTCCTGGCGCTGCTCAACCCCAACAGCCTCCAGGTGGTGACAGCCTATGTCGAGCCCTCGCTGGCGCAGGCACAGCCCGACGACAAGTTCCAGTTCGAACGCTTTGGCTACTTCGTGGCCGATAGGCACGACCACGCGCCGGGCAAGCCGGTGTTCAACCGCGTGACGGGGCTGAAAGACTCCTGGGGCAAGTAAGCCCCCGCCGCCCGGCTGGAGGACACGCCACGGGCGGCAGCCACTCCAAAGACCGATTTGGCGCATACTGAGCGAATCCCGCGAGGAGATTCGCCATGAATGCGCTCGTCCAATGCCTTGCACGCCACAGTGAACCGCTGCTGGTGGAGCTGGAGTCGATCTACAAGGACCTGCACCAGCACCCCGAGCTGTCGATGCAGGAGGTTCGTACCGCCCGGATCGCGGCAGACTACATCGAGGCCCTGGGCTACGAGGTGGCGCGAGAAGTCGGCGTCACAGGTGTGGTGGGAATACTGCGCAACGGAGCCGGACCGACCGTCATGCTGCGCGCGGACATGGATGCGTTGCCCATGGCCGAGAACACGGGCCTGCCTTATGCCAGCACCTTCCGAGCGAAGGATACCGACGGCGTGGAAGTGGGCGTGGCCCATTCCTGCGGCCATGACATGCACGTCACCTGGCTCATGGGCGCAGCGCGCGTGCTGGCGGAGCACCGCGAGGCCTGGAAGGGCACGGTGCTGGTCGTGTTCCAGCCGGGCGAAGAGGTGGCGCAGGGCGCCAGCAGTATGGTCAAGGACTGGGACACAACCCGGTTTCCCAAGCCCGACATCGTCTTGGGCCAACACGTCATGGTCGGTGCCGCCGGCACGGTCAGCCACCGGTCCGGGGTCATCCTGTCGGCGGGCGACAGCCTGAAGATCCGGTTGTTTGGCCGCGGCTCCCACGGATCACAGCCCCAGACCTCCATCGACCCGGTCATCATGGCCGCCGCCACGACCCTGCGCCTGCAGACCATCGTGTCGCGGGAGATTTCGCCCATGGACAACGCGGTGCTCACCATCGGCTCACTGCAGGCAGGGACCAAAGAAAACATCATTCCCGACGAAGCCACGATCAAGCTCAACATGCGCACCTTCGACGAGGACGTGCGCGAGTACATGCTGGCGTCCATCCGCCGCATCTGCTGCGCGGAGTGCGATGCCTCCAATGCCGAGCGCCCTCCGGAATTCACCACCCTCAGCACCTATCCGCTCACGGATAACGACGCGGCCGTAACCCGATTGGTGGTCGACGCCTTCCAGAAACAGTTCGGGGACAAAGCCAAGGCATTGGCACAGCCCGCATCGGCCAGCGAGGACTTCGGCGTCTTTGGCCACACCTGGGGCGTTCCGTACGTTTTCTGGTTCGTCGGGGGCACCGACCCCGATGTCTACGCGCGCGCCCAGGCCGCCAAAGCGATCAACAAGATACCGAGCAACCATTCCCCGATGTTTGCGCCAGTTATTCACCCTACTCTGGAGACAGGCCTGCAGGCCATGCTGACGGCCGCCTCGGCCTGGCTCTGCCGCGGGCAGGCAGCCTGATGGAGCACTCCGTCTTCGTCCTGGTGGATCTGCTCGGCACCCTGGCTTTTGCATTCAGCGGCGCCATCGCCGCGGAGCAAAAGCGGCTGGACCTGTTCGGCGTTCTGGCGATCGCCTGGCTCACGGCAACCGGCGGGGGCATATTCCGGGACCTGTGTCTTGGCGCCCTGCCCCCGGTAGGCATCTCGGACTGGCGCTATTTCGCCTGCGCGTTGGCGGCTTCGGCGGTCACGATCTGGGCACGCTCCGTTCTAGACCGGCTCCAGCACCCGGTGCTCATGTTCGACTCGTTCGGGCTAGGCTTTTATGCCGTGGTCGGCGCACACAAGGCACTCTCCCTGGGCAGCAACGCCGAAGTCGCCATCGTGCTCGGAACCATCACCGCCGTGGGCGGTGGGGCGCTGCGCGACATCGTGCTCAACCGCGTCCCGGTCATATTGCGCAAGGAAATCTATGCCCTGGCTGCACTGGCGGGCGCCTCGGTACAGGTGCTGGGGCAGAGGCTCGATTGGTGGTTCACCCTGACGCCCTGGTTTGGCGCAACCATCTGTTTCGTGATCCGCTACCTGTCGTTGCGCTACGCCTGGAGCCTTCCCATGGCGGGACGCAAAGGCACGGAATGACCGGACTGCGCCGTCCACTGCACGTGCCAGCCGGCGAGGCGGGTGCCACGCACTCCACATAGGAATTACGCACTTTCAAGATAAATTTTCACAATCAATATTCATTATTCATTGATATATCCTTTCACGAAACGTTGAACCCATCCACGCATTCCCAAGGAGAAAACCATGAGCAATGAACAGAAATGCCCCTTCGCCCACGGCGCCAAGACCACGCTGGGCACCCAGTCCAACCGCGACTGGTGGCCCAACCAGCTGAACCTGGGCATCCTGCACCAGCATGCGCCGGCATCGAACCCGCTGGGTGCTGAATTCAACTACGCCGAGGCCTTTCAGAAGCTCGACTACGCCGCGCTCAAAGCCGACCTGAAGGCGCTCATGACCAACTCGCAGGACTGGTGGCCTGCCGACTGGGGCCACTATGGCGGTCTGTTCATCCGCATGGCCTGGCACAGCGCGGGCACCTACCGCACGGGCGACGGGCGCGGCGGCGCCGGCCACGGCAACCAGCGCTTCGCGCCGCTCAACAGCTGGCCCGACAACGGCAACCTTGACAAGGCGCGCCGCCTGCTCTGGCCCATCAAGCAGAAGTATGGCAACGCCATCTCGTGGGCCGACCTCATGATCCTCGCGGGCAACGTGGCGCTCGAATCCATGGGCTTCAAAACTTTCGGCTTTGGCGGCGGACGCGTAGACATCTACCAGCCCGAGGAAGACATCTACTGGGGCGCCGAGACCGAGTGGCTGGCCACCAGCGACAAGCCCCACAGTCGCTACAGCGGCGACCGCGACCTGGAGAACCCGCTGGCCGCCGTGCAGATGGGCCTGATCTATGTGAACCCCGAAGGTCCCGACGGCAACCCCGACCCCGTGGCCTCCGGCCGCGACGTGCGCGAAACCTTCGCGCGCATGGCCATGAACGACGAGGAAACCGTGGCCCTGGTCGCTGGCGGCCACACCTTCGGCAAGGCGCACGGCGCGGGCGAACCGGCCCTGGTCGGCCCCGCCCCCGAGGCCGCGCCCATCGAAGCCATGGGCCTCGGCTGGATCAACCGGTTCGGCGACGGCCACGGCGTGCACACCACCACGAGCGGCATCGAGGGTGCGTGGAAGCCCCACCCCACCACCTGGGACAACGGCTACTTCGACATGCTGTTCGGCTACGAGTGGAAGCTCACCAAGAGCCCTGCGGGCGCCCACCAGTGGGTGGCACAGAACGTGAAGCCCGAGCACATGATCCCCGACGCGCACGATCCGTCGAAGAAGCATGCGCCCATGATGACCACGGCCGACCTGTCGCTGCGCTTTGACCCGGCCTACGAGAAGATATCGCGCCGCTTCCACCAAGACCCCGCCGCGTTCGCCGACGCGTTCGCACGCGCCTGGTTCAAGCTCACCCACCGCGACATGGGCCCCAAGGCCCTGTACCTGGGCCCCGAGGTGCCGGCCGAGGACCTGATCTGGCAAGATCCGATCCCCGCCGTGGACCATGTGCTGATCGACGCGCAGGACGTGGCCACGCTCAAGGCGCAGGTGCTGGCCTCGGGCCTCACGGTGGCCGAGCTCGTCTCCACCGCCTGGGCTTCGGCCTCGACCTTCCGCGGCTCGGACAAGCGCGGCGGTGCCAACGGCGCACGCATCCGCCTCGCACCCCAGAAGGACTGGGAGGCCAACCAGCCCACGCAGCTGACCAAGGTGCTCGGCGCGCTCGAAGGCATCCAGGCCCGCTTCAACGCTGCACAGACGGGCGGCAAGAAGGTTTCGCTGGCCGATTTGATCGTATTGGCGGGTTGCGCTGCCGTGGAGGCCGCCGCGAAGGCCGCGGGCCAAGCCGTGCAGGTGCCCTTCACCCCGGGTCGCATGGACGCCACACAGGCACAGACCGATGTGGAATCGTTCGCGGTGCTGGAGCCGCAGGCCGACGGCTTCCGCAACTACCAGAAGCAAGCGCTGCGCGTGCCAGCCGAGAAGCTGTTGCTCGACAAGGCGCAACTGCTCACGCTGAGCGCGCCCGAGATGGCGGTGCTGGTGGGCGGCCTGCGCGCGCTGGGCGCCAACGCGGGCTCCACCCCACACGGCGTATTCACTCAGCGCGCGGGGCAGCTCACCAACGACTTCTTCGTGAACCTGCTCGACATGGGCACGGCCTGGCAGCCCGTATCGCAGGCGCAGGACCTGTTCGAGGGCCGCGACCGCAAGACGGGAGCCGTGAAGTGGACCGCCACACGCGTGGACCTGGTGTTCGGCTCCAACTCGCAGCTGCGCGCCATCGCCGAGGTCTATGCACAGAACGGTGCGCAGCCCAAGTTCGTGCACGACTTCGTGGCCGCGTGGACCAAGGTGATGGAGCTGGACCGTTTCGATGCCCGATGACCCGGGCTTGCACGAATTGAGATAAGGTCACGCCCTTTCCCACCCCGAGGCCAGCGCCCGACGGCGCTGGCCTCTTTTCTTTTGGCCCGCTTTCATGAACTTCTCCGACCGCCTTCGGCTGCTTCCCTCCGTCGCCCACCTTGCCGCCCTGCACGTACTGGGCGCGGACGGCCAGACCATCGCCACACTCGAAAACAAGCCCGGCCAAGCCGGCTCGCTGGCCGTGTACCACGCGCTGGCAGCGCTGTACGGCGGCAGCATCACACCCGCAGCCGCCACGCTGGGACTGGAGTGGTACGCAGAGCACACGCAGGACGCACAGGCGCACCCTGGCAAGCACCCCAACATCGACCGCCTGCAGGCCTGGGCCCAGGGCGCCGAGAGCTACACCGTGCGCCTCATCACGGCCTGAGACACCGCACGCCAAAACCTGCGCCGAAATCACGGGCTCCCGTGTATTCGAGCGTATCGCGCACACCGACCGGTTCGCCAGCCCCCACCTGCCCAGCAAGATGCGCACCGCCATTACTTTCACGCCGTGATCCCCACGGCCGCGTGCAGCCTGGGCAGGGAGGACTCACTGCAGCGACTGGCCCAGCCCGTGGAGCCCGAGATCCCCGGCTGACCGCTCTACACTCGGGGCCATGCCCCTGTCGAGACGCCCTGTACTCGGTGCACTACTGGCCTGCACCGCCTCCTTGGGCCTGCCCCCGCGCGCCGGGGCGGCCCCTTCCGCCGCTGCGCCGCTCGGCGTGTGGCCCCGTGCGCTGGCCGTACCCGGCGGCGTGGCACGCCTGTCGCTCGGCCCCGCGGCACAGCCCCCCCAGGCCCACACACTGGTAAATGGCGAGCGCGTACCGCTGCTCGTGCTGGGCGATGCCATCGAATGGACGGCCCTCGTGGGCATCGCCCTGGCCGCGCCCGTGGGCCCGGCGCACATCAGCGTGGCCAGGGACGACGGCAGCCTGCGCCAGCTGGACTATGCGGTGGCAGCCAAAAAGTACCAGGAACAACACCTGAAGGTATCGCCACGCACGGTGGACCTCTCACCCGAGGACACTGCGCGCTACGAGCGCGAGCGCGCGCACCAGCAGCAGGTGATGGCCACATTCACCATGCCACCGCCGCGCACGGCCGATCTGCAGATGCGCCCGCCCGTGCCTGGGCGGCGCTCCAGCTCGTTCGGGCTGCGGCGCGTTTTCAACGGCCAGCCGCGCAATCCGCACAGCGGCATGGACATCGCCGCACCCACGGGCACTCCCGTGGTGGCGCCGCTGCCGGGCCGCGTAATCGACACAGGCGACTACTTCTTCAATGGCGGCACCGTGTGGCTCGACCATGGCGGCGGCCTGCTCACCCTGTACTGCCACCTGAGCGCCATCGACGTGAAGGTGGGCGACCCGCTGGCCACCGGCGAGAGACTGGGCGCCGTGGGCGCCACGGGCCGCGTGACCGGACCGCACCTGCACTGGGGTGTGATGCTCAACCGCGCCATGGTGGACCCGGCGCTGTTCCTGGATGCATAGCACGCGCCAGAGCACCCACCCCCACAAGCGACCAGGAGTGACCATGCGCCCCCACACCGCCTTCAAGTCCGTGCCCGCCATCGCGCTGGCCGCCCTGGCAGCCGCCTGCAGCAGCATGCCGCAAGGAGCACCGATGCAGCAGCCCGCCTCCGCCCGCCAGCTCCAGGCTTACGACTGGGACTTGGCGGCCGCCTTCGATGGCCAAGGCCGGCCTGCGCCCAGCTGGCGCCTGCCGAACCATGCACCCACGCGGCTGCACTTCCAGGGCCGGCAACTGTCGGTGCAGAACCTGTGCAACGCCATCGGCGCAGGCTACACAGTGGACGGCGAGCGGCTGGCCCTGGCCCCCGCCATCGCCACGCGGCGCGCCTGCATGGAGCGGGAACTGATGGACCTGGAGCAGCGCGTGATCGCCCTGCTGCCGCAGACGCAGCGCTATGAGCTGCGCGAACCGCGCGGCGCCACCGCACCCACGCTCGTGCTGCACTTTGCCGACGGCAGCCGCTGGGAACTTGCGGGCACGCCCACGCCCGCCACGCGCTACGGTTCGGCCGGCGAGCGCATGTTCCTCGAAGTCGCGCCACAGCGCGTGGCCTGCAACCACCCGCTGATGCCCCATGCGATGTGCCTGCGCGTGCGCGAGGTCCGCTATGCCGACAACGGCGTGAAGCAGTCTGTGGGCGAATGGCACATTTTTCAGGGCGAGATCGAGGGCTACCGGCACGAGAGCGGCATGCGCAACGTGCTGCGCCTGCAGCGCTACCCCGTGGCTCCGGCCGGCCAGCCCCTGCCCGCCGACGCGCCGAGCCATGTCTATGTGCTCGACATGGTGGTGGAATCCGAGCGCGTGAACTGATGTCCGCACGCCCAACGCTGCGGGTGCGTCGCCCGCCCACGACCACCGCCGCCCCACGCCTGATCCGCTTCAACAAGCCCTACGGCGTGCTGAGCCAGTTCACGCCCGAGGGGCGCTGGAAAGGGCTCAAGGAGTTCATCGACCTGCCCGGTGTGTACGTGGCGGGCCGGCTCGATGCCGACAGCGAAGGACTGCTGCTGCTCACGGGCGACGGCGCGCTGCAGGCCCGCATTGCCGATCCGCGCCACAAGATGGAGAAGACCTACTGGGTGCAGGTGGAAGGCATTCCCGACGAGACCGCCCTCGCGCGGCTGCGCGCGGGGGTGGAGCTCAGCGACGGCCCCACGCTGCCCGCGCGCGCACGCCTGCTGGAGCCACCGCCCGCTCTGTGGGAGCGCGACCCGCCGATCCGCGAGCGCCGCGCCATCCCCACAGCCTGGATCGAACTCGTCATCCGCGAGGGCCGCAACCGCCAGGTACGCCGCATGACGGCCGCCGTGGGCCACCCCACGCTGCGGCTCGTGCGCGCGGCGATCGGCCCCTACACGCTCGCGGGGCTAGCACCCGGCACCTGGGCGCCGCTGGAGCCCCCGCCCCGATAACGTTCGGCGCGCGCGAGTTATGCCCGCGCGCTGTGGGCTGCCCTGTGGAAAACCTGCAGAACAACCCGCCAATGCCGCGCCCGGCGGGGCTTTCCACGCATTGCCCATTCTTTGGGCAGAGCAGGCCCGCCCCCGTCGAGCGCCAGAACACCACACCGCCGCGCGTATAGTGGGCGCCCTCCCGCGGGCACGCCGTGCGCCGGGGTCGGTTTCTTACTTCGGGTCCGCTTCACTTGCCTGCTTCTGCCCTGCTTTGCCTCGTCGTCGCGATCGCCGACGGCGACACCCTCACCGCGCGCTGCGGCCAGCCCGGCGCGTACCGCCAGGTCCATGTCCGCGTCGCGGCCATCGATGCGCCCGAGCGGCGCCAGGCCTTCGGCGAACGCTCACGCCAGCACCTGGCCGCGCTGTGCTTTCGGCAGCGCGCGAGCATCCAGCCGCTCAACCGGGACATGTACGGCCGCACGGTGGCCCATGTGCGCTGCCGCGACACCGATGTGAACGCAGCCCAGGTGCGCGCGGGCATGGCGTGGGTCTACACCTCCTACGCCCAGCACTACCCGCAGCTCGCGCCGCTGCAGCGCCAGGCGCGCACGCAAGGCCGCGGCCTGTGGTCGCAGCCCCGGCCGATGCCGCCGTGGGAGTACCGGCACCGCTTCGCTGCCCGGCGCTGAGCCGGCGGCGCAGGGCAAGCTCTGCCGCGAACGCCTAGAACGAGCTGCCAGGCTCGCGCAGGAAGGCCTCTTCCTCCGGCGTGGAGGCCCGCCCCAACGCCGCGTTGCGGTGCGGGTAGCGGCCGAAGCGCTCCACGATGGCCTGGTGTGCCAGCGCAAAGCGCAGGTTGTCAGCCAGGCCCAGCGCCTGGTACAGCGCCACCGATTGCGCCTGCACCTTGCGCGATTCGCTGTGCATGCAAGGCAGGTAGAGGAAGGCGCGCTCGGTGGGCGTGAGCTGCCGGTCCAGCCCCTGCTGCACGGCCTCTTGCGCCAGCACCAGGGCCATGCCGTCCTGTGCGAAGGCCAGCGGGCTGCCGCGGTGCAGGTTGCGCGAGAACTGGTCCAGCACGATGACCTCGGCCAGCCGCCCACGCACCGTGGTGCGCCACTCCCAGCATTCGCCCTGCGCGGCCGCGCGGTGCAGGCCCTCGTAGCGTGTGCGGACCAGCGCATCGAACGTATCGTCCTTGGCGAACCACTGCGCGGGCGTGCTTTCGGTGAACCAGAAATGCAGAATGTCGTCGACGTTCATGGGCAGGGCAATGGATGCGGCAATGCAGACCCCGCACTGTGCCAGACTTCGCTCCACGCTGCCTTTACTCTGTTTTTTGCAGCATCAAACAACCAGCCACTGCGCACCCTGGGCACTTTTTGCATGCACCCTCCCCTGCACATCCTCTGGAGCGATCACGACCTCGTTGTGGTGTACAAACCTGCGGGCTGGCTTGTGCACCGCACGGGGCTCGACGCGGGCGAGACGCGCTTCGTGATGCAGGCGCTGCGCGACCAGCTCGGACAGCATGTCTACCCCGTGCACCGGCTCGACAAGGGCACTTGCGGCGTGCTGTTGATGGCGCTGCACCCCGAGGCCGCACGCAGCCTGGGCCAGGCTTTCGAGCAGCACCGGGTGCGCAAGCGCTACCTGGCCCTGGTGCGTGGCTGGGCCCCCGAGGCCATCGAGGTGGACCACCCGCTGCGCCCCGACGACGCGCCGCCCGAGGCCCCTGTGCAGCCTGCGCACACGCGCTTTCGAGGCCTGGCGCGGCTGGACTGGCCCGAGTCGGCCGACCCGCGCTTCGCGACCACGCGCCTCTCGCTCGTCGAGGCCTGGCCCACCACGGGCCGGCGCCACCAGGTGCGCCGCCACCTCAAACACCTGGCCCACCCGATCATCGGCGACGCCACGCACGGCAAGGGGCCGCTCAACCGCTGGTGGGCCGAGCGCCTGGGCCGGCAGCGGCTGTGGCTGCATGCCTGGCAGCTCACGGTCCCCCATCCCTCCACGGGTGCACCGCTCGTGGTCGACAGCGGCGTGCGCTGGCCTTGCGGCCCTGAAGGCACCGAGCCCGCCCCTTCCGATGCCCAGGACTGGCAGCGGCTCTTGCGCCACGGCGGGTGGCGCCCCATGGGCGCACAGTAAACCGTCCAGCGGGCCCGCAGCCTGCGCTCCCACAAAGCACCACGCAGCACCATGCCGGGCTCTTTCCTACAATGCAGGATTCATGCAACGCCTGTTCTCCGCCATGCCGCTGGCCTCGTCTCCTATTGGTGTGTTCGACAGTGGCGTGGGGGGCTTGAGCGTGCTGCGCGCGCTGATGGCCGCACTGCCGCACGAACGTTTCGTCTACCTGGCCGACAGCGGCAACGCCCCCTACGGCGAGCGAGGAGATGCCTTTGTGGCGCGGCGCACCCACGCGATCACCGAGTACCTGCGCGCCCATCACGGCATCAAGGCGCTGGTCGTGGCCTGCAACACGGCCACGGCCGCTGCGATCCACGAGGTGCGAGCCCACCACCCCGGCTTTCCCTTGGTGGGCGTGGAGCCCGCACTCAAGCCGGCTGTGGGGCTCTCGCGCACGGGGCGCATCGGCGTGATCGGCACCCGGGGCACGCTGACCAGCGCCAAGTTTGCGCGGCTGCAGGCCTCGTTGTCGGGCCAGGCGGAGTTTGTGGTGCAGCCCTGCGACGGCCTCGCCCATGCCATCGAACGCAGCGTGGCGCTGCCCGGTACGCCCAGCGACCGGGGCACCGAAACATTCGCGCTGTGCGAGCGCTACCTGGGCGCCATGGGCCCATTCGGCCATGAGCCTGGCGCGATCGACACGCTCGTGCTGGGCTGCACGCACTATGTCTTCGTACAGGAAGCACTGCACGCGCTGGCGGGCGATGCCGTGCGCATCATCGAAACCGGCGAGCCCGTGGCACGCCAGACGCACCGCTTGCTGGAAAGCGCCCAGCTGCTGGCGCAGCCGCAGCCCGGAACCACGCCAGCCGCCCCGCGCGTGCAGTTGCTCACCACGGGCCCCTTGCCGCTGCTGCAGGCCGCCGCGCACCGCTGGCTGCATCTGGCGCCCACATGCTGCGCGACCGTCGACCTACCGTGATCTCTACCCGAACCGCGAGCCTGTCCGCAAAGGTGCTTATTTTTAAGCTACAAATTCAATAGCTACCAGAGCGTTTCGCCTGCGCGGTCGAGGTGGGTGAGGTACAGCCGCAGGTCCAGCTCGTAGCGGTGGTAGTCTGGCTCCATGTGCTCACACAGTTGGTAGAAGGCCTTGTCATGGTCCTTCTCGCGCAGATGGGCAAGCTCATGCACGGCGATCATGCGCAGGAATTCCTCGGGCCCCTGCTTGAACAGCGAGGCGATGCGGATCTCGTGCCGCGCGGCCAGACGCCCGCCATGTGACCGCGACAGGGACGTGTGCAACCCCAGGGCATGGCGCACTACGTGAATCTTGCTGTCGTACACCACTTTGTGGATCGTGCCGCCGTTGCGCAGGTAACGCTGCTTGAGCACATCCACATAGGCGAACAGCGCCTTGTCGCTGCGCACGGCATGGGGCTGGGGGTATTTGCGCAGCAGCCACTCGCCCAGGGCGCCCTGCTCCAGCAGCGTGGCCGCCTGCTGCTGCAGCGCCAACGGATACGCGCGAAGGTAGGGCAGGTCCAGAGCCGCCATGGCAAAGGGTTCAGAGCAAATGCAAGGCCTGGGCGGCCCGCCGCCCCGGCGCCATCAGTGCAGATGGCGAGGGCGCCGGCCGCCGCTGTGGCCGCTGCCACCGGCTCCGCCGGAGCCCCGTGGGGGCTTGCCGATTTCCAGCGAGTTGACCAACGCATCGAAGCGCTGGCCGAACAGGCGATCAATCTCGGACACCACGCCGCTGAGTTCGGAGCCATCGAAGTGGCGCTCCATGAGGTTCACCACGTCCTGCACGAGCAGATCGCGCTGCACCTGCATGATGGCTGCCGGCGTGGGCCCCACGAACAGCATGACGAAGTCGTCGCGCGACTCCTCGTCCTCGGGGGCTTCATCTTCGTCGAACTCGGTGTCGTAGAACGTCACCTCGATGGCCGCGCCCTGCTCGGCCAGTTCGTTGAGACTCATGCACATTTCATCGAGCGACTGTCGGAAGTCTTCATCGCCCAGCACAGTCCAGCACATCCGCAGCAGGTTGTCCTTGCCATCGAACTCGATGCCCGGCTCCTCTTCGTATGCGCTCGCGGCACCGTCGGCCAGGGAGCGCGCGCCCGCGTATTTCCACAACGGCCTGAGCGCCTCCTGCAGCTGCTCGAAGCGCGTGCCCGGGCGCAGCAGCACCTGACCATGCACATGGATTTCAAAGGGAGCGTTGTAACTTGACATGATCGAATCTGAGTGGTGCCCCGAGCCGGGGTCGAACCGGCACGCCCCTTTTCAGGAAAGCGGCGGATTTTAAGTCCGCAGTGTCTACCAATTTCACCATCGGGGCATCTGCGGCGCAACACAGGACTTGTGCCGCAGGGTAACCCGGGCTGCACGGCTGCGCAATGCCCATCCAGCGTCGCTGGCAAGCCCCCGATCGGGCAAAACCACCGACCCAAGAAAAAAGGGAAGCCTAAGCTTCCCTTTTGATATTTGGAGCGGGAAAAGAGTCTCGAACTCTCGACCTCAACCTTGGCAAGGTTGCG
>JAYSFC010000009.1:0-48511 GCA_041913505.1 Acidovorax sp. | reverse complement strand
CCTACAACCTGCTCAAGACAGCCGCTGGCGGCAACATCGCCATTGGCCCGGTGCTGTTGGGGGCTGCGCAGCCTGTGCACATCCTGACGGCCAGCACCACAGTGCGGCGTATCGTGAATATGACAGCCCTCACGGTGGCTGATGCGAATGCTGATCGCGAGCGCTGAAATGACCTGCAGCTTTCAAATCAGCCCATGCAGGTTTCGCACTACTGGATATTCACCATCTGTCTGTGCGTCTGGCGTTGCGCGCGGAGTTCTCCGAACGGCTGCGTTACAGACGCTCGGCATTACAGAGCGACTTATCAGAGTCTCCCCCCAGCCCCCAATGACCGGTTACAGCCATAGCAGACGCTCAGGGTACAAAGCCGAACGACTGCAGTCAGCCTTGAGCCGACTTTCGACAGCCAAGGTCGGTTAAGCAGCGGTTGCTGCCGGTGGTGGCGGCCAGGCGCACTCACGCTAACTGCCCCGAAGCGGTTGTTGGGCATGGCGACTGGCGCTGGCCCGAGTGGCGGCTGTGCGAGGTACTGCGGTCATAAGACTTCGCGACCCTGTTGGCACCGCGCCACCGACCGCTTCCCCATCACCTGGACTGGCGGTTTCGACCCTTTGCAGTCAATCGCTGGTTTACGACAGCAGACAGTCAACGTGAAAGTACAACCACCAACGCATGTCCCAGTCGTTTAATCGAATCCAGACCTCGTCACTAGCGTCGGGAGCGCTCATTGGCTGGGAAGGACTTTAATTTCAATTTGCCTTCCCACGTCCGACCGGCGGCGAAAGAGCAATTGTGCGGGGCATGTTATTTGAACGTTATCGACTAGCGATGCAGCAGCTTTGCAGCTTGTAATCCCAGGCCCTTGCCTACACTCCCAAGCATGTCGTCGCGATAGAAAGGAATTTCGTCCCTGAGCTTGGCTGCTAGATGCTCGCGCACGATCGGGGAATAGCCCATGCCTCCGGTTATGAAGACCGCGTCTGGCGATGTCCCGGCTCCTGCGAGTGCCTCGTCGATGACTGCATCTATCTGCGCTAAGCATCTCGTGGAAGATTCGGACAGATCCTTAATTGTCGAAGTCGCATGGAGTTCTTTTTCAATGTAATTTAACGGTGTGGTGCAGCTAAACTGGTTTGACAGCATTATTTTTGTCATCTCCGAGCTGTTCATTAGCCGATATTGAAGTTGACCAATGTGAAGCTTGAGGAGTCGACGGACCAACTCCGGTTGCTGAGATTGCCCGACCAAGCTTTCGAGCTTGTAGCGCTCGTTACGACTGTTAAAGCGGATTTGAGCGGGTACATTTAAGATGCTGATGGCATCGGCAAAGTGGCCGATCGGCAATGGCATCCCCCACTTGTCGAGGGTGCCCTTCCCAAGCAGGGGCATAAAATGAGCCCAAGCGAAGGCGTAGTCGAAATCTGTTCCACCAATTCTGCTGCCGGCGGACGAAAGGACATCAGGGCTGCGGTCTAACTTCCCAGCCAATTGAGGGCCTACGCGGATAATCGTGCAGTCTGTGGTCCCTCCTCCGATGTCGATGATCAACGCTATAGCCTCCCGATCCAAACCTTGCTCGAAGGCCAAGGCTGCTGCAACCGGTTCTAGATAGAAATGGACGTTTTCGAAGCCGGCAGACTTTGCGGCCCGTTCCATAGCGCTAATAGCCTGGGCGTTTGCGCGCTGCTGGTTCACGCTGCTGTAGTTCACCGGTCTGCCGATTACCGCACTTCGAATCTCCTCGCCCGAAGCAGTTTCACAGCGCTGCTTTATATGCGCGAGCATCGAGCCGATGGCAGCAACGAAACTGTCGATCTGGTCCGTCCCAAGCTGAGAGCCGATGAACGATTTTGGCGACCTGACAAGGGTACCGCTCATAGGCTCCCGAACATAAGCTTTCAGCGCAGGGCTGCCGTATATCGCCGCCTGTCCGCTTTTGAGCATTGAAAAGAAGCTTTGATCCCAATACTGGCGCTCGGCTTCCTGGGCTAACTCCCTCCGCATAGCATCTTCCACCCTTTGCGCCAGCGCTTCTTTGCTTAAACGCATTCCGGCTTCAACTTTCGCTTCGGATCTTCTCGCGGCGGCAAGCCGCTTGGTGAACTCCACCTGTTGAATTTGCCGTGCTGCAACTTCTTGGCGGGTGACGAACATCACTGAAGGCATAAGCATGCTCTCGCCTTCAAGCAAAACTGGCTCAGCGTCAAAATGCCCCGCAGGCAGGAACGCAGTGCAGTTTGATGTTCCGAAATCTATGCCAACCGATGCAGGTGCCATGAGTTCTGCCATTTCAGTGATCTCATATTTTCTATGCCTGTTGGCGTAGCGGCCTTTGCCTCATGCAAAGCCTCCCCGCGCCCAACCAAGCGCACGCATTTGCAGTGTCCCTGCAACACATAGCACGCAGCGCCATCTTATCGTGCGTGGGCTTCGGTGATTCGCCCTTGGCTTACACGAAAGTTCCAAGACATTGATGGAGGGCCATTGGCTGTCCGCTTGTTGAACTGCAGACCCGCGCTGCAATGTCCGCTTAATGGCGTTGTAGGTGATCGCCGGCTTCTGGCCGGGACTTGCCCATCATGACCGGTAGCAGGCGACCCTGGGGTGACCTCCGCTGCCGTGATTTCGCAGCCCTTAAGCTGACGGTCAGATGGCGCGACGCGGCGATAGTGACGATAAGATTTGGCTCTCAGAATTGGAGCGGCGCATAGCACCGCCGCCGGTACGCGTGCGAACGCAGTTGATGACGTGTAGAGCAACGCCCTGCGTGAGAAACAGCCCTCTTTTAAACTGACAGTCTTATCGTGTCCCGAACTTTCTTCGCCTATCACCTAACCCATGTATTCGGCCCATTTGGACTGGAAAACTATCACACCAACAGCGACAAGCCTACGGAAGGTGACTTGATCTATGTGCTCTCGGGCGACCGAGAGCCGGATGTACCTGGTGTGGACTATTCCCTTGAGGGCGTTTTTCGAATTAGGCGCAGGCACATTGGACCTTGGCCGCTGAAGAGCCTTCGCGGCGAAGTCAAGAACTACGAGTTTCGCCTGTCGCTCGAGCCAGTCCGACGACCCGACGCGCCGATTTTTCTTGGCTTGGCCAGTTGGTATTCACGTGAAGAGGCACATCGCTTCTTTTCCAGTGGGCAGAACTTCAATCCACTGCCAACCGACCCAGACTACAAGGCTCGATTCGACGAACTTTTAGCGGGATTTGGCTCAAGTGAGGCAGATGAGCTCATGGTCGACTTGGCTGACCTCGCAAGAGAAGTTCCCGATGAAACCCAGCGAGAGGTACTAGCTAAGGCTCGGATCGGTCAAGGGAAGTTTCGAGCCGACTTGGTGGCGAACTGGAGGAAAGGGGAAGTGTGCGCATTGACTGGCCTGGCGGTACCCGAAATGCTCATTGCCTCTCACATCAAACCGTGGCGGGATAGCTCGAACGAGGAACGCCTTGACCCGATGAATGGGCTGCTTCTAGCAGCTCATGCCGACAAACTGTTTGACCGCTTCTTGATGAGCTTCGAAGAATCACGCGCAGGATTCATCAGCGTAATTCACCAGCGTGTGCGGAAGGCTGTCTCTATCCTTGGGCTGCGTCCTGGTCTAGTGCTCAACACAAGTCATCTGGGATTCGCCAACGAAGAAAGGTTCAGGCGGTACATGGCGCAGCACCTGCATCGCTACCGCGCGGTCGTTGAACTAGACAAGTCCACTGACTAAGAGGTGAACATTGGGACTATGCAGTCTCTCTGGTTCGGCGCTATTTGTGTAATTTTCACGCATGAAACCTTAAGCGAAACATCGGGCATACCTCACGCCTGCATGACGGTGACCGAAACACATTGCATGTCTCTGGGATGCGTACAGGGCTATTCGGTTCAATGAGCCTTAGCACTGACCTAGCACCCTACCTATGACGCCCCGGCCTTTTATGACTATACCGAACAGTCTGCCATGCCTCTACCGGAAAGCCGTCTGTCGCGACCGACAGGTCATGGCCGGCAGGGTGAATTTGGCGATCAACTTAACAGCAGTCGCTCTGCTTGAGCTTCCGCCCCGGTCATTCCACTATCGGGCTCGTCTGTAACCAGGCCCCCTCGGCCGAGAGATGTCATTGGGCTCTGACTGCAGTAGCCTTCGATCTCATGAACACATTTCGCATAGCCACCTGGAATCTTGACGGCTACCGCTCAAATGCAAAATCTCGTCTGCCACGGCAACTTGAAGTTCTTCAAGAACTGCTTGCTGATATCGTGGTCTTAACTGAGGTCCGGGATACAACGCTACTGCCCGGCAAGCAGTTTTGGTGGTCTGATCCAGGGGAGCCGCCGTATACACCACGGGATCGCGCAGTCGGTATTGCATCGTCGTGGGAGGGAAGGGCACTACCTGTTAGGGATAGTCGCCTCTCTGTATGCGTCGCCCTGACGGCACCACCTCCGTTGGGGTGCATCATTGTTTACGGCATCATCATTCCGTATTCAATGGACGGCGTGCGCCAGCGAGTAGCTTCGGCATGGGAGCGACACCAGAAAGCAGTGGATGATGTTGTGGCTGATCTTGGCCACTTGCGATCAGACCCCGCATTACGAGAAGCCAGGATCGTCTTGGCTGGTGACTTCAATACCAGCCTTGATGGCAGCAATTGGTATGGTCACCATGGAGCACGCATAAGGCTAGTTGATGGACTAACCAGCATTGGCCTCACGTGTCACACGCTGGAAGACATTCGCGCGACACGGGCAGCAGATAGGGCAATCGTGGATCACATTTGGAGCAGCTCTGATCTGATCTCATGCGAACCTCTTCATATCTGGTGCGACCGCAATGAGCCTGGCAGACTCTCTGATCACAACGGGGTTGCCCTGCGACTTGTCGTCAACAGTTGATTGCATGGTTACGTGCCTCTAGCAGTAGCAACCTGTCCAAAGCAGTCCATCAAAAAGACGGTGTAGGCACTGCAATGGGACGTATTGAGCAAGTCACTCTGTGCAGTTGCCGACGTTGAAGCCTATTTGCCGGTTGGAGTGCAGTCGAACGACTTTAGTCGGCGGCGAACCACTCGTTCGAGGTCACGAGCTCTGAATGACCGCTGTTGTTGGTCTCCGCCGTCCAGTTATCTTCCACGCATGTCTCACATCAGCCTGAAGCAGCCTTCAAATGCAAGCGCCACTCGCTGAATGCGCCCTTCGTCGGTGCGCTGATAGAGAGCAAATGGTTCGGGTGATCAACCTTGTCGGTGTGCGCACCATGCTCAGTGTGGCCCCACGGCCTGACTTCAAAAGCGTGCAGCTCAGCCTCGGCCGCTTTGCGCGGGACGAACAACGGGCTACAAAAGGCTGGGCTGATTCAGCGTCCGGTACCCTGGAAGACCAAGGAGGCCGTGGACTTGCCAAGCTGAACTGGTCATGCCCGAGGGATTTGGGGTCCACATCGGGGTCAACGCGGTATCGCTGTGAGTGGCGTTACAGCTTTTATTTTTTACTTTCTGCCAGCTTTGGGCGACGCGCGACTTTTTACAGGCTGTCGAAATGCAAGCAGCAAAGGGGGCGGTTTTACAGAGTTTATTTTTACGATCATCAGTATTCTGGGCAATTAAAGTCGTAAACACGCAAATAAAGTCGTAAACAAGCCTCCAGCATTCATGCAGGTTTGCGGGGTGGTCATTTGTAACGGCAAAGTCGTTGACTCGAATTCAACAGGTTAGAGAATACCTAGATATGCGGGGCTAACTTTAGACCCGCGTGGACTTGTTGCTATACAAAAAAGAGCGCTAACTTTGAGCGCTCTTTTTTGCGAGAACTTCTTGAGGTTCGAGCAGGCCCTACATGACGCAATGACTGCAAGAGGCTGTGGATTCAACCGGTCGATGCAACGCATTCGTTAAACATCTCAGCCGGGGTCCTATAGCGTGCGGTAGATGGCTTTGTGAGACACCTGCAACTCCCTTTCGCCCGGGTAGGCTCGCTTGAGCCACCCCGCTATTTGCTCGGGTGACCACTGGCTCTGCAATTTAACCGCCACGATTTGGGCCAGCGCTGGGTTGCTGGCCAACTTGCACGTCTTTGGGCGACGTGCTCGCTCCCAGGCTGCCTCATCGGCTTTCGTTGCCCGGTAGCAAGTCTTGCCGCCATTGCGCAGGAGTTCACGGCTGATGGTGGACTCTGTGCGTTTCAACCGCCTGGCTACACAGCGGATGGATTCACCGGCGGCCAAGCTGCGCGATATCTCCTCGCGCTCGGCCAGAGACAGCGCCAAGCGCGCGCGGCGTCTTGCAGGAGGCCGGATGCCAGCCGGCGCCGCCGTGGGCGGAGCCGCAGGCTCCATCGCCAGCCAGGCAGTCGGCATAGCGATAGGGGAGCAAGACGGCTTCAACTGGAAGGGCGTGGCGCTGAGCGCACGGATGGCGTTCTGGGGCGATGCATTTTTCCGAGGATATGTAATAACATATTATGTGAAAAATGCACATTGAATATCTGGGCAAAAAATACTAGCACTTGAATTTGTCAATATGAATGGCAAAACACACGCAAATTTATAAGCCTCTTAATTCGTCAAAGAATGCGCATAGACTTGGTCGGGCATGGTCGAGTTCCTGACTCGATCGATGCCTTCAAAGCCAAGTTTTCATTCTTGACAAGTAAGGGGGTGCTTGTGCCTAAACTGAGGTTTCTATTTCTATGGGTGGGTGTGGTCGCATTGGGAAGTACTTATGCCCAAGAGGTCATTCCTGATTTTTATCGGGAGCCGGGTCTCCAGGTGAGTAGAAATTTCGTCAGCCAAAGCAATAATGAGAGCATCGATCCATTCACTGGTGCCTTGCAGCACCACTATGTAGATCTACATATTCCGGGAAATGGCGGCCTGGATCTCAACGTCATTCGCTCCTACAACAGCTCCAATGTGGATCCGGCCAATGCTTTGCAGCCAAGGCCAACGGCAGGATGGGGGTGGACAATCCACTTTGGTCGAATTCTCAAGGCCAGGGAGGCATTTCCTTGCGTCAACAAGAACGCGCAAAGCGTGGCCGACAACCCTGTTATGGAGCTTCCCGACGGTAGCCGCCAGTTGCTGACCTTCACCGGATCGGTCTCTCCCATGGCGGTCACGTCACAGCGGTGGAGGGCGGAGTGCAATCCGGGTGGTGACGGCCTCATTGTTACCTCTCCCGAGGGGATGACGTATGACATGACCCAGTCCATCGGCGCGGGCTCACCAGTTGCACCTGTATACGAGTGGCATACCCGGAAGATTACGGACAAGAATGGCAATTACATCGCCATCAGCTATGCATCAGGCGCCAGCCCGGAGATCCGCTCGATTAACACCAGCGACGGCCGATCGGTCTCGTTCAGCTACTGGGACTCTGGGACGGTGTCCGCCAGGGTGCGCACCATCACAGCCGGCGGGCAGAACTACCAGTACAACTACCGTGCATCCGGGGTGACCGGCATTTACCAACTGTCCGAAGTGATTCGTCCGGATGGAAACAGTTGGACGTACAACTACAACGGCAACATGGGCTCGTCGGCGGGCGGGTATCTGATGAGCTCCGTTCGATATCCGCAAGGCGGGTCGATCAATTACAGCTACGAAAACGTCTACTTCGACTCACAGAGCAATCCATACAGCCGCTCCAGCGTGGTGAGTCGCAAGCAAACCAGCGATGGTGGTACGTGGACATTCCGCTATTCGCCAGGTGGCGTTGGCTCATATGATCAAACCACGGTGACCACCCCTACGGGGAACATCACCTACAAACACATCGGGCCGGTCTATGCGGGGCCCGGAAAGATATGGTCGGTTGGACTGCTGGTGGAGAAGCGGATTGGATCATCCCAAGTAGAAAACTACACATGGGATGGGCAAAAAATATCCTCTGAAACCTACCTGCGCCCGGGTGCTTTTGTGACCAAAGTCGACAATCTGGAAACGAATGCGCCAGTGCTGACGCAAAAGACCATTTCGCGCGACGGGGCCACCTACCGGACCACCTACAGCAGCTTCGACGAATATGGAAATCCCCGGCAGATCACCGAGTCCGGCCCGGGCGGGGGCAGTCGCTCCACCTCCGTCAGCTACTACGTGAATACCTCCAAATGGATCGTCAAGCAGCCGCAGAACGAGAATTCTTCAGGCCTCTCGATCTCACGTAGCTTCGACTCCTCGGGGAACATGACCAACGAAACCCGCAACGGTGTCTCGATTGCGCGCAGCTACGATGGCGAGGGCAATGTCAGCACCGTCACATTCCCCAGGTCTTTGGTCCACCGCTACTCCAGCTACAAGCGCAGCATCCCCCAAAGCGAGAGCCAGCCAGAGAGTGTCTACATCACTCGCCAAGTAGACGAAATGGGCAATATAACCCAGGAGAAAAACGGTAGCGGCGACATCACTCGGTATGCCTATGACGACCTGAACCGGGTCACGTCCATCGACTATCCGGTGGGCAATTCGGTTCGTATCAGCTATACGGCCACTTCCCGAACGGCGACGCGTGGCAGCCTGTCCCAGGCCACGTCATACGACGGATTCGGCCGCACTACCGGCGTTACGCTGGGCGGGGTGAGCAGATCGTATGACGTGGACGTGATGGGGCGGGTCGTGTTCGAATCCCAGCCCGATAGCAGCTATGGCACGAACTACACCTACGACGAACTGAACCGCGTCACGGCCATTCGCAATGCCGACGGCTCTACCAGGGGTATCGGCTTCGCCAGCGCCACCAAGGCCGTGCGCGACGAGCGCGGCAATACGACCACCTACAGCTACCGTGCGTATGGCGACCCCGACAAGGCATTCCTGATGGAGGTATCCACGCCGGACAGCAGCTCGCGCGTCAGCTACGACCGCGACAGCATGGACCTGATCACCTCCGCCACGCAGGGCGGATGGACCCGGCGCTACGCCTATAACAGCAACGGCTACCTGACCTCGGCCACCCACCCGGAAACCGGCACAACCACCTACGGCCGTGACGCCGCAGGCAACATGACCTCGCGCAGCACAGGCAGTGCGGGTACGGTCAACTTCACCTACGATGGGCAAAACCGCCTGAGCAGGATCGACTACCCCGGCTCCGCGCCGACGGTCACGCACAGCTACGACGGCGCCAGCCGCCTGCTGAGCACCACCACCACGGGTGCAACCCGAAGCTTCTCCTACGACGGCAATGGCAACGTCGTTCAAGAGAGCCTGAGCGCCAACGGGTTCTCGTGGAACACGCGGTACGACTACAACGGCAACGATGCTCTGGCCTCCATCACCTATCCGTACTCTGGAGCCACGGTCTCCTACTCCACAGACACCCTGGGGCGGCCCACATCCATCCAGGGCTACGTCAACTCCGTCTCCTACTGGCCTTCCGGGCAAGTGAAGAAGATCGACTACGCCAACGGGGCATCGTCGGAATACGGGCAGAACCAGCAGCTGTGGGCCAGCAGCTTCTCCACGCTGCGCTCCACCTACTACACCCGGGCGAGCTATGGCTACGACAGCGCGGGCAACCTCACCTCCATCAGCGACTCGGCCGACCCGGATTACAACCGCACGTTCAGCTATGACAGCATGAACCGGCTGACGCACATGACGGTGCAGGGCGCAAGCGGCGACATTGCCTACAACGGCGCGGGAAACATCACCAGCCAGCAACTCAGCGGCGAGCGGCTGGACTACCGCTACGACGGCTACAACCGCCTGAGCAGCCTTGTTGCCGTGCCCAACACGCTCTCGACCACCTACGGCTACGACGCGCTGGGCAACATCACCAGCGGCCACGGCCGAACGTACGAGTACGACGCGGTGCCCAACCTCACATGCGTGAACTGCAACGCACCCACGGGCAGCATCCAATACACCTACGACGGAGACCAGAAACGCACCAGCCAAACAAAGGGCGGCGTGAAGACACACGAATTCTTCGGCGTGCACGGCCACTTGCTGGCGGACTACACGCCGGGCGCACCCGGCAAGCTCACGGAATACATCTACCTCAACGGCAAGCGCATCGCCCAGAAGGAGACGGCACGATGAACCGCCGCAGCATCCTCACCACCTTGCGCACTTACAGCCAGCGCCTGCGGGCCGCAGCCTTCGCGTTGCTGTGCACGGCGCTGATGGCGGGCGGCGCCATGGCGCAAACCGTCACCTACTTCCACAACGACATAGCGGGCACACCGCAGCTGGCCACCAACGCCAGCGGCGCGGTGGTATGGAAGGAAAACTACCTGCCCTACGGGCAGCGCCAAGTGGCGGAGCCGGCCAGCGCGGGCAACCGGCTGTGGTACACGGGCAAGCCGCACGACGTGGACACGGGGCTGACCTACATGGGTGCGCGGTACTACATGCCGACGCTGGGGCGCTTTACGGGGATCGACCCCAAGGCGTTCTCGCCGGAGCAGCCCCACAGCCTGAACCGGTATGCGTATGGGAACAATAACCCGTACAAGTATGTGGACCCCGACGGCAAGATCGCGGAGACAGTATGGGATGCCTTCAACGTCTCACTGGGATTCCAAAGCCTGGTGGAAAACATCCGCGCAGGCAACTGGAGCGGAGCGGCGGTTGACGGGCTGGGGTTGGCACTTGACGGAACGGCGATGGCGATACCGGCAGTGCCGGGTGGGGCTGCTGCGGGGATCAAGGCTTATAGGGCGGGGGAGACTGTCGCAAAGGGAGCTGGCGAGGCCAGCAGCTTGGTCAGCGCAGCTCGACTTCGCGGTCAACTTGCTGGGCAAGAAATCGCTGGTGGTCATGCGTTTGAAAAGCACGTTTTGAATCAAGGCGAGTTCAAGGGGCTTGGTATTCGCACTCGCGAGCAGTTCGCGAGTCATATCGAGAACGTGATCAACAACCCAACTGCTTCGCGTCAATTGAGTGGTGGCCGTTCGGCATACTGGCAAGAATCGACAGGCACTGTGGTGATCAGAAACCCGCGCGCCGCCGATGGAGGTACTGCGTTCCAACCCGCAAATGGCCGCACCTACTTTGACGGCTTGAGGTAGAGACATGGAAATCATCAACACAGCCGCAGAGCGTTCCCAGATTGAGCTTGGCCGGGACGAGCTTTTGATCCTGAACTCTGCACTCAATGAGGTCTGCAACGGAATCGCGTTGTTTGAGTTTGAGACTCGGATCGGTGCGGATCGTGAGCGCGTAGCTGCTCTACTGAAAGAGGTGGGGGCACTTCTTGACAGGATGGATTTGCCATACGAGTAACTGTGCGTGAACCCGAGAACGCTCGCCTTGCGCGGGCGTTGTCCTATGCGCCTGCTGCGATGCGCGTGATGGCCTCGGACGCGGTTCGGGGTAATGCACTGATCCAATAGAGCTTGGCACAAGCCCGTGTCAAGCTCACGGAATACATCTACCTCAACGGCAAGCGCATCGCCCAGAAGGAGACGGCACGATGAACCGCCGCAGCATCCTCACCACCTTGCGCACTTACAGCCAGCGCCTGCGGGCCGCAGCCTTCGCGTTGCTGTGCACGGCGCTGATGGCGGGCGGCGCCATGGCGCAAACCGTCACCTACTTCCACAACGACATAGCGGGCACACCGCAGCTGGCCACCAACGCCAGCGGCGCGGTGGTATGGAAGGAAAACTACCTGCCCTACGGGCAGCGCCAAGTGGCGGAGCCGGCCAGCGCGGGCAACCGGCTGTGGTACACGGGCAAGCCGCACGACGTGGACACGGGGCTGACCTACATGGGTGCGCGGTACTACATGCCGACGCTGGGGCGCTTTACGGGGATCGACCCCAGGGGAGTGGTACCGGAAGACCCGCACAGCCTGAACCGCTATGCGTATGGGAACAACAATCCATACAAATACGTTGACCCGGACGGCCGGTCTCCGGTCTTGCTAATTCCGTTAATCTGGGCGGTAGGAGGGGCGGCCACGAGCGGGGCAGTCAACGCTATAGCACAGCAATTGGCAGTTGGCCAAGTGCAGTGGAGCGGCGTTGGTGGGGTGATGGACGCCGCCAGTGATGGGTTACTGCTGGGGCCGGTGTTTGGGGTGGCCGCTGCGCGGGGGGCAGTAACTGCGGCAAAGACAGCAGCCACGGTAGAGAAGGACTTCTTCGCTGGCACGAAATACACGGACAAGGTGTTGGGCCAGATGAAGCAAGGAGATTTTCATGCCTTCCCTGAAAGCGTGAAAGGCTTCCAGGATGCGGGACAGCTAAGCAAACTCACTGGCGGGGATGGAGTAGTCCGCGACATGCTGAAAATACCAGGCGAATATAAAGGCAAACAAGGCGTGTTTGAATTTATCAAAGAATCCGATGGCTCTATCAACCATCGCTTGTTTAGACCCGATGCAGGGCAATAGTTATGGAAAATATTTGGTCTAGTGAGATTGATTCTATCCTGAGCGTTGGCCGCACTTTGGACAGTGTTGGCGTGCGTAACTGGGCGCTTGAGAGGGAGGCCGCTTTGGCGGCACTGGAACAACTGTCTGCCATGAAAGTTGCCGTGCTTGGTGGCGATGTTTACGCGGTCAGCGGTGCTAATGTCGAATCGAATTACGATAATTGGTACTGCAATCGGGACGGCGGCGAGGCTGATGCTGACTTCGTTGAACGAAGTATTGCCAAGGCGAGAAGCTACATTGCCAACTATCAAGCTAATGCAGGAAGCGTGCTTTTTGCAATAGTGCCGAGTGCTGTATTGAAATAAAGCGGAATGCGCTTTTGCGCAGCAACCTTCCAAAGCCGGTGCCGAGAAATTCGCACCGGCTTTTTTACGCGCGTGTTCGGCAGGCGGTGCAAGCCGCCGAGTTTGCATTAGCGGCCTGACCTGCGCAGGTTCTGCTGGGTCAATACACCTGCTTTGTATCCGGCACGCTCAATTGCAGAGCGGACAAGCTCCACAGTGCCGTCTCCGGCTCGCCGGGAAATGCGTACCTGCCGCGCGGCCACATCGATTTCTGCATCGACGCCCGCTGGCATTTGGGCCTGAGCTATTGCCCGACGAATACGCTGAGCGCAGCCGCCGCACGTCATATCAGGAACATTGAAATGGACCATTTGAGCCTCCTTTGGTTGACTCACGTTTTGACTATGAACCTTTCCACGATGAGAAGGGCAAGGTCATTCACAAAGCTCAACCGGGCATCAAAATCGAAACGGCAATTGCTTGGACAGGTAAGACTATGCCGATTCGATCATGCTTACCGAGCTGCATGCTGAGAGGCACTTAACGTCTTATCGAGCCGCCTACGAACCTCGCAAACCTGCTTAAGCTGGCTTGAAGGCGCAAGCCAGAAGCCAATAGATTGTTGTCCTCCATTTCCATGTGAAAAAAGGATGGCCCACCGCTCCGAACTTCCGATGAGAGATTGTTAGCGGACTTCCGTGGCAGTAGGACCACAGCAACCGCTGCAGAGTTGCCGCGCCAAGGGAGCGGTGCCCGCTCAAGCCTGATTGCTGACAGTGACCTAGCACGCCTGAATGTCGGCTGCCGCGGTCCTCCTGTCACGCGGGGATGCAAGGGTCAAACGATCGCTGCACCGCCGTCACCGACCACTCAACACACGTCAGCCTGGCTGCGCTTCGAAAACGACTCATTGCTCCCGAAGTGAGCGGCCGTTACGACCCGCGGTGGAAGCTGGACTCTTCAGCTCAAACGTCCGCTGTTTCGTAGACCGCGCGAGATTCAGGCTTGGAGATTGCGGTGGCAGAACTTGTCGCCAGAAATTCAGCCACGGGCCGACCATTCCTCGACACCAGATCCGCTATCGCTTTGGTATCAGAGAGATCCAGTTTGGCTACACCAGACGGTAGCAGATGCAATGCGTCACTGGCCGCCGCGACGATACCGGGCCTGGCGCGTGTACTGCGAGTTGCGTCTGAACCTGCCGCGGCGTGGCAAGAAACGGCTGCCAGCGCGCATCAAACAGCCTCTGCAGGCCGCAGGCCAACCCAACCAGGGCTGGAGCTGCGACTTCATGTCTGACGCGCTGTGGTCCGGCCGACGGTTCAGGACCTTCAACGTCATCGACGAATTCAACCGCGAAGGGCTGCGCATCGAGGTCGACACCAGCCTGCCTGCTGCTCGCGTCATCCGGGCCCTGAACGAACTGGTGGAGGTGCGTGGTGCGCCACTGTCGATTCGCCTGGACAACGGCCCCGAGTTCATCGCCCACGCCCTGGCCCAATGGGCGCAGAGCAAGGGCATTGCCCTGCAACACATCCAACCTGGCAAGCCGACGCAGAACGCCTATGTTGAACGGTTCAACAAGACCTACCGCACCGAGGTGCTGGACTGCTACGTGTTCGACTCCTTGAAGGAGGTTCGATACATGACCGCCGACTGGCTGCACCGCTACAACCACCATCGACCCCATGAAGCCCTTGGCCGAATCCCACCAGTCGAGTACCGTGTCAAACTGTTCCCCAACCTCTGCTTCTGACTGGCTCAGGAATTCGAGGGGACTTCAACTCCACCTCTCGTGCCAGAGCCCGCAGGCGCTGGTGTGCATCCCCCTCCCACTGCGGTGGCAACTGGTGTTTCGCCTGCAGGTAGTGGTGGCTGAACACGTCCAGATAGGCATCCAGCGTCAGCGCGGCATGGGAATCACCCGTCAATTCCAGGCACAGTGCGGCCACCTCAGCGGTGCAGAAATGGTCGCCACGCCTGGAGTGGCGCAGCACATAGCGTGAGACCTGCTCGGGCGCCAAACTCAAAACAGGCAAGTGGTTCAGATAAGGGCTTTTGCGGAACATCTTGCGTGCCTCGGGCCATGTGGCGTCCAGCAGCACCAACAAAGGGCGCTTGGCAGTGGCCGGACCGTCTGGTGCGCAGGCGCTCACCGTCGTCACCACCCGCTCGGCCTGTACGAACTCGCCCGGGAACACCACCAGCGGCTCCCACTGCGGGTCGGCCAGCAGCGCCAACAACCCGGGGGCCACTTCGGTACGCGCCCAGCCAAAGGCAAAGGTATCGGGCACCACGTCAGCAATCAGCCAGCCAGTATTGCTTGGCTTGAGGGGCTCAATATCGGCCATCAACAAGCACACCCCCGCGCGTGTAGGAACCACAGGTCGGACACGGCACAGGCAGTGGCTGGGCACCAGGCGGCAGCCAGGGCAGCGATCACCTTTGGGGCCGCCCCGCGCTAAAAACGGCTTGCTGCTACGCGCCAGGCGCTCAGCGCGCAGGCGGGAGACGGCATGGGGGGCGGTAAGGAAAGAGGTCGAGAGACTGTCGTGTGGGTGCATCGCGTCCGAGCGTATCCTTCTTCGGTTGAAGAACGGCACAGCCGGGCGTTCTTGCGTTTTGACGTTGCCCCGCCATGTGGCGACAGTGCATGCTTTCGACTCCGGTACCAGTTGGATCGTGCACAGCGATGTTTACGACTTTCGGTTGGCCGCAGAGTCTTGATGCGGTGCGCAAAGCCGCATGAATGCTGGAGGCTTGTTTACGACTTTAATTAGTCAGAATAGTCAGCATGCACTAAGCGGTCAATCCCCTGCGGACTTGGCTGCTCGCAGCAACCCACAAGAACCACCCCCATGCCAAGACAGCAAGTGCAGCGGCTCCCCCCAACATCGGCAACGATGGTGGAGCGAATCTGAAAAGGCTGGCCAAGGCTGGAAAGCTCAGGGCACACACAAGCAAAGCCAGGGTGCCAGCGGCAACCCAATGGAACGCCGGGTTGCGGCCGCGCGAACGACGCCCCGTGCCGGTCCAGGAGCGATTGGCTTGAATCAGCGCTAGATTGCCAAGTACCAACACAACGAAAGCAACGGTCCGCCCCGCATCTGGCAACACGCTCCAGGTACTGGCCAATTGGTAGCCTGCCAACGCAGCACCAAGCAGTCCCACGCCTTGCAAGAGACCCCGTCGTGCAAGCTCCAGGTCGAACAGCCTGGCATCTGGCCGACGCGGTGGCTGGCGCATGGCATCACTCTCCAGAGTCTCAGCCTCAAACACAAAGGAACATGCTGGATCAATGACCAGCTGCAAGAAAAGAATGTGGGCCGGCATCAAGATCATCGGCCAGCCAGTGAGCACCGGTGCTAATGCCAGACCGACAATGGGCAGGTGGGCTGCCAGCACAAAGACGATGGCCTTGCGCAAGTTAGAGAACACGCGGCGCCCATGGCGAATGCTTGTGGCCAGGGAGCCGAAGTCGTCATTGAGCAGAACGAGGTCGGCAGCTTCGCGGGCGACATCCGTTCCCCTCCTTCCCATGGCGACGCCAATGTGGGCCGCCTTCAGCGCAGGAGCATCATTGACGCCGTCTCCGGTCATGGCCACCACATCTCCTCGCGTTTTGAAGGCCTGTACAAGGCGCAGCTTCTGCTCAGGGCGAACACGGCAGAACACATGGATGTGGCTCAGCTTGGCGGCAAGGGCCTGATCATCCAGCGTGTCCAGCTCTACCCCGGTTAGATATCCACTGGAAACATCCAACCCAGCCTTGCATGCGATCGCCAAGGCCGTTGCCGGGTGGTCCCCCGTGATCATTGCGATCCGAATGCCCGCCGTCCGGCATTCCGCAATCGCAGCCGGTACATCAGGCCGGATCGGGTCCTCCAGTCCAAGCAGCCCGACAAACTCGAAATCGAAGTCATGCTGAAGGGAGGGGAGCTCCTTGGCAGCAAAAACTGCCCTTGCGACCCCCAGCACACGAAGGCCGTCCGCAGCCATGGCAGCGACCTGATCGGTGATCAGCAAACGCAGCTCTTCGGGCAAATGACACAGATCGATGATGGCCTCAGGCGCCCCTTTGGCCGCCACAAGCAGGTTGCTGCGGTCAGGGGAGCGCCAAGCCCGTGACATGGCGAGCAGATCGCGAGATAGGGGATAGTCGGATACCAGGATCCAGTCAGCGTGCAAATGCTCCGACCCTTGGAGCCAGTGTTGACCCGCGGCACCGATCGCGAGCTCCATCGGGTCAAAAGCTCTTCGATGGCTGGATAACACCGCGTACTCCAAGACTGGGTGAAAAACATGTGCCATGGCGTCTATCCCCTGGCTGCCCAGCTCAAAACTAGCGGAATCCACCCACAGCCGACGTACCTCCATCTTGTTGCGAGTGAGGGTGCCGGTCTTGTCTACGCACAAGACGGTGGTAGCCCCCAGCAACTCTACCGCCGGGATGTTGCGTGTCAGCACTTGCTCCTTGGACAAGCGCCATGCACCAAGGCCCAGAAAGATCGTGAGCACGACGGGCAGCTCTTCCGGCAAGATGGCCATAGCCAGCGTCAATCCCGCCAGCAGGCCTGTGAGTCCGTCGCCGCGAACCACGGTCCACCCCAAAGTAAGCGCCACCGCAATCAGTGCCCCCAGAGCGGCCATGCGCTTGACCACACGGTCCGTTTCCTGCTGAATGGGTGTGTCGCTGAGGGCAATTCCACGCAAGGATGCCCCAATCCTGCCCAGGGTGCTGGACATGCCGGTGGCTACAACGCGGCCTTGCGCAGTGCCCTGGGTGACCAGCGTACCGGCAAAGCAGAGAAACTCTGGCCTTGCCACTCCATTCGGCCGAGCCTCTACCGCATCGCAGGCACGCTTAACCACAGGGATGGACTCTCCTGTTAAAAGTGACTCGTCAACAGTGAGATAGCTGGCTTCTTGCAGTTCGATATCGGCTGGCACCCTATCTCCCTCTGCCAGCAAGACAATATCGCCCACGACCAGTTCCCTGCCGGCGACTCGCGCCGGCGCGCCATCCCGGATCACGAGTGCCCGTGGGCTGGACATGTCTCGCAGGGCGTCGAGTGCAGCCTGGCTGCGACGCTTCTGAACATAAGTGATTGCAATGACGACCACCACGAAGCCCAAGAGCATCAGTGCCTCGTGAATGTCGCCCAGCACTAGGTAGATCGTGCCGCAGGCCACCAGTAGCAGAAACATCGGCTCGCGCACGACCTCCCACAACAATTGGTAAGCACTACCTCGCGCTACGGCAGGTAGTTCATTGGGGCCGTCGCGGTGCAACCGCTCACGGGCCTCGTTGCTGCTTAGTCCTGTGAGCGTTGGCATCGCCTTGGCGTCTCAAGCGGGCTGAATCTTCAGAGTCATCGGGCATGGCCACGGTCATGCGGGAGATGGCGAGACCAGCACGCCGGACAGGTTGATTACATAGCCATCAGAATACACAAACAGTATCTGGCAGACCAAGCCAACCCTCAAGGCCTGACTTTCACTCGCGAAAGCTCGAATGGCTATCGCGACCATTCAGCCATGCGAAGCTGGCGCAATGCACGGGGCTCGCGCCTCTCTGCGACCGGTAGCAGCCCAGGATGCCATGTGGCGTTCGGGCGGACTGGAGGTGCCGCGCATGGGCAGACGGAGCGCAACCATTCACTCGGCAGTTGGTCTTGCAGCGGCCTTCTGCCATGCCCCCCAGTGCTGCCACAAAGGAGCTGCCCATGTCGCTCGTTTTTCGACCTGCAAGCGTTGACGAATTGGCACACGCGGAAGAACTGGTGGTCCGCAGCATCAACGACCTGACCACCCGCCACGGCTTCGGAGCGATCGCCACGTCGCGCACCCCGGATTTCCAGGCGTTCTGCCTTCGGGACGATCCGCGCGGCGCGTGGCTGGCCGAGGACGATGGAGAGATCGCCGGCTTCGCCCTGAGCTGGGTTTGCGACCGGCTTTGGTTCCTGGCGGAGCTGTTCGTTGCGCCCGGCCGGCAGGGCCAGGGCATTGGCAACGAACTGCTAGAGCGCACCCTGCAGCACGCGAGCCATGCCGGTGCGATCGACAAGAGCCTGATCACCTTCGCCTTCAATGTCGTATCCCAGGGGCTGTACGTGCGGCACGGCTTGCTGCCGCGCCTGCCCATCCATTTGTGCAGCGCCGAGCGTGCGTCATTGGCGCGCCACGCGCAGGGCCCGGCGCTGCGCACGATGCCCATCCGGAAGACCGCCGCCGATCTTGAGACGCTGCGGCAGATCGATGTCGCAACCCTGGGCGTTTCGCGCGAGAAACACCACCGTTACCTGCTGGACGATTCCGCGATGGAGGGCGTATTCCTCGAAGAGGGCGGCGAGTGCGTTGGCTACGCGTACGTTGCTGCAACGGGCCACATAGGCCCGCTGGCGGTTTTGCATACAGGTGCGGTGCCCGGCGCATTCAGGGCTGCACTGGCGATGGCCATTGCGGGGAATGCCAAGCGGATCTCCGTGTTTGTTCCTGGGACCAGCGATGCATTGGCGATCACGGCCAGCCAAGGCATGCGCTTCGCACTTCCGATGGTGCTGATGTCGACGCGCGACTGCGGGGACTGGACCCGCTATCTCCCACGCAACCCGGGCTTCATGTAAGACCGCCTGGGGCACCGAGATTCCGGGCTGGAATCTCGGCCATGGATCGAGAGTGCCGTTCGACGAAGCAGACGGCGAACGTTTGGACGGCCACATCTGGTGGTTTGCCCCCACGCATCGGGCCGCACACAGGTCAAGGATGCCAGTGGCTGGTGCGCGGCGCCGTGGGGGTCGCGGTATTGCCGGCCAGCGCGTACGACAGCGCGTTGGCGGCCGTGACCACTGTTTGGGCCAGGGCTTCCAGCTTGGGGAGCGGCAGGCGTGACGCCGGCCCCGAGATGCACACCGAGCCCAGCAGCCGCCAGTGCATGCCGAACACGGGGGCGGACACGGTGGCCACTCCTTGCTCGCGCTCGCCGATGGAGCAGTGAAAGCCCCGGCGCCGGATCTGCTCATAGACCTCGCCAGGTTCGCCCGAGAACGCGAGGATCACCCGCCCGGGCGATCCCCTGTCCAGCGGCAGGCCCTCGCCCATGCGCGCGTGGTGGCGCAGCGCCTGCGGGCCTTCCACGCGTACCAGGCATGTGCGCACGTTGCCCTCGCGCACGTAGAAGGCGGCGCTTTCCCCGCTGGCCTGGGTGAGCGCGCGCAGCGCGGGCTCCAGCACGTTCTGCACGTCAAAGCCGGCCTGGTAGCGCGCACCCAGCCACCCGGCCGCAGGGCCTAGCCTCCATTCGCCGTCTTCGCGCTGCACCATGTAGCCCGACTGCGCCAGTGTGCGCGCCAGGCGCAGCACCGTGGTCTTGTGCAGGCCGCAGCGCCGGCTCAGCTGGGCCAGGGGCAGGTGCGACTCGCCGAGGGCAAACGCTTCCAGCAGCTGCAGCGCACGCGTCACGGCGATGACGCCGCCATCCCTGGCCGGGGCCTCATCGGGGGAGGGAGAGGCCGCGGGCGAAGGGGCGGGGAATGGGGCGGCGGATGGGGCGTTGTGGCGGTTGCTCATGGTGCAATGCGTTGCGTTGTGCGAAACAGCATTGTACGGACTGAAACGCTTCCCTAAAGTCCGCTCCACGCCATGCACCCGCACTTGGCGATCGGTTCACATAGTACGGAGACAAACCGCCATGCCCATTTCCCTGCCCGCGCGCCTGCTCGCCACCCTGGCCGCCGCAGCCGCCGTTGCCCTGCCCGCCGCGCCCGTGCTGGCGCAGGCCGCCTACCCCAGCAAGCCCATCCGTCTGGTGGTGCCGTTCCCGCCGGGCGGCGGCACCGACATGATCGCGCGCACGGTGGCGCAGAAGCTGGCCGACCAGAACAAATGGAACGTGATCGTGGACAACCGCCCGGGAGCCGGTGGCAACCTGGGGGTGGATGCCGTTGCCAAATCCGCGCCCGACGGCTACACGCTGGTCATGGGCCAGACCAGCAACCTGGCCATCAATCCGACGCTCTACGCCAAGCTGCCCTATAACCCCCTGAAGGACCTGGCCCCCGTGGCGCTGGTGTCGTCCTCGCCCATCGTGATGGCCGTGCCCGCCAACTCGCGCTACAAAACCTTTGCCGACGTGGTGGCCGCCGCCAAGGGCAAGCCCGACAGCGTCACCCTCGGCTACTCGGGCAACGGCACGGTGGCCCACCTGTCGGGCGAACTGGCCGAGAACGTGGCGGGCATCCAGCTGCGGCATGTGCCGTACAAGGGCGCAGCCCAGGCCATGACCGACCTGCTGGGCGGGCAGATCGACCTGTACATGTCTTCCGTGCCCACGCTGCTGGGCCAGGTGCGCAACGGCAAGCTGCGGACCATTGCCATCACGTCGGCCAAGCGCTCGTCCCAGCTGCCTGAAACCCCCACCCTGGCGGAATCGGGCCTCCAGGGCTTCGATGCGGTGACCTGGTTCGGCGTGCTGGCGCCGGCCGGAACGCCCGCGCCCATCGTGGCACAGCTCAACAAGGCCATCAACGCGGCCCTGCAGCAGCCCGACGTGGCCGACAAGCTGCGCTCCGAGGGCGGTGACGTCCTGGGGGGCACTGCCGAGCAGTTCGGCCAGTTGCTGCGCGCCGAGGTGCCGCGCTGGAGCAAGATCGTCAAGGATTCGGGCGCGAGCCTGGACTGACCTGGCGCCGCCGCCGCGAGCCCGCCTTCCCACGCCCCCCAAGCCTTCCCGGAGCCATCGCCATGTCCAGCGACCGCTTTGCCGCGCCCGTGCGCTTCTCGGCGGGCACCGCCGCGCCGCGCACTGCGCTGCCCGCTGGCGCCTGCGACTGCCACGTGCACGTCTACGACAGCCGCTTTGCGCCCGCGCCGGGCGCACGGCTCCTGCCCCCGGACGCCTTGGCGCAGGACTACCAGGCGCTGCAGCGGCGCATCGGCACCACGCGCACCGTGCTGGTCACGCCTTCGACCTATGGCACGGACAACGGCTGCATGCTGGCGGGCCTTGCCGCGCTCGGCCCCCAGGCGCGCGGGGTGGCCGTGGTCGACGCCGGCATCGGTGATGCCGAGCTGCAGCGCCTGCACGATGCCGGCGTGCGCGGCGCCCGGCTGAACCTGTCGCTGGGCGTATCGGGCACGGTGGATTCGCTGGAGCCGCTGGCGCACCGCATTGCGCCGCTGGGCTGGCACCTGCAGTTGCTGATGGCGCCGGACCTGCTGGCGGCCCAGGCCAGCGTGCTGCGGCGGCTGCCCGTGCCACTGGTGTTCGACCACTTCGGCCGCATTGCCCCGGAACAGGCCGGGCGGCACGCCGCGCATGCGCTGCTGCTGGATCTGCTGCAGCGCGGCGGAGCGTGGATCAAGCTGTCCGGCGGCTACATCGTGAGCCCGCGGCATTCCATCGAAGACCCCGCGCTCGATGACCTAGCGGCCGGCTACCTGCGCTGCGCGCCCGAGCGCGTGGTCTGGGGCAGCGACTGGCCCCACGCCACCGCATCGGCCGGCGTGCAGCCCATGCCCGACGACGCCCGTCAGGTGGATCGCCTGGCCGACTGGGCGCAGCGCGCCGGCGGCGCCGCCACGCTGCGCCGCGTGCTGGTGGACAACCCGCAGGCGCTGTACGGATTCACCCCCACCTTCCCCCTTCACTGACCGCACGGAGACAGGCCACGCCATGACCGCATCCACCATGCCCCTTTCCTCCCGGCGCCTCGCGCGCCGCACGCTGCTGGTCGCAGCAGGCAGCGCGCTGCTGGGCCCCGCGCTGCTCCAACCCGCGCTCGCGCAGGGTGAGTGGCCGGCCGGCAAGATCATCACCTGGGTGGTGCCGTACCCGCCGGGCGGCAGCACCGACTTGCTGGGCCGCAACGTGGCGCAGCGGCTGGGCGCGGCGCTCGGCACCACGGTGATCGTGGACAACAAGCCCGGCGCCACGGGCACCATCGGCGCCGCCTTCGTGGCCAAGGCCGCGCCCGATGGCACCACGCTGCTGGGCACGTCCATCGGCCCGCAGGCCATTGCGCCGCACCTCATGGGCAAGCTGCCCTACGACCCCATCGCGGGCTTCGAGCCCGTCATCACCATCGGCACCATCCCGCACATCCTCGTGGTGGGTGTTCACCAGCCGTTTACGACCGTGGCCGAGCTGATCGCGGCCGCCAAAGCGCAGCCGGGCAAGCTGGCCTTCGCGTCGGGCGGCAACGGCACCATCCTGCAGATGCAGGGCGAGCTGCTGCAGCAGCAGACCGGTGCGCGTTTCATCCACGTGCCCTACAAGGGCGACACGCCCGCGCTGCAGGACACGCTGGCCGAGCAGGTGCAGTTCATGTTCGCGCCCGCAGCGGCCGCGCTGCCCCATGTGCAGGCCGGCAAGTTGCGCGCACTGGCCGTCACCAGCGCACAGCGCCTGCCGGCGCTGCCGCAGGTGCCCACGATGGGCGAGGCCGGCCTGCGCGACTTCGTGGTCGAGCAGTGGCAGGCCGTGTTCGCCCCGGCCAAGACGCCCGCCGCCACCGTGCAGCGCCTGAACCTGGAGATCGCCAAGGCGCTGAAGGACCCCGCCATCGCCGCCCTGGCCGACAAGCTGGGCGTCACGCTCGTGGGTGGCACCCCCCAGCAGCTCGGCGCCCTGCAGCGGGCCGACTCCGCCAAGTGGGCCAAGGTCATCCGCGACGGCGCCATCAAGGCTGAATGAGCCGCACCGTTTTTCCTCTTTGCTTTTTCTCCTGAAAGTTCCACACCATGAGCCAACTCCCCGAAGTCGTCCGTGACATCGAGCGCGTGAGCGCCGACGTCGTCAGCCAAGCCGCCACCTTCCAGGCCGCCATCCTCGCCGACGTGGCGGGCCGCCGCGGCACCATGCACGCCCGCGTGGCGCCCGTGCACGAGCGCATGAAGGTGGCCGGCCCGGCCTTTACCGTCGAGGTGCGCCCCGGCGACAACCTCATGATCCACGCCGCCATCGCGCTGGCCCGGCCCGGCGACGTGCTGGTGATCGACGGCAAGGGCGACCAGACGGCGGCCCTCATGGGCACGCTGATGCTCAGCGCCTGCAAGAAGCGCGGCCTGGCCGGCGTGATCGTGGATGGCGCCATCCGCGACAAGCTGGAGCTGCTGGAGCTGGACTTCCCCGTGTTCAGCGCGGGCTTCAACCCCGCCGGCCCGACCAAGTTCGTGCCCGGCCGCATCAACCACCCCATCTCCTGCGGCGGCGCCACGGTGAACCCCGGCGACCTCGTGGTGGGCGATGCCGACGGCGTGACCGTGATCGAGCGCGAAAAGGCTCCGGCCATGATAGCCCTGGCCGTCAAGAAAGTGGCCGACGAAGCCGCCCGCATCGAAGCCATCGCGCGCGGCGATACCGCCTCGAAATGGCTGCCCGCCGCGCTGCGCGCCGCCGGCGTGCTGAAGGAAGGGGAAGAACTGTGAGCCGCGCCACCATCCTCATCACGGCCGCCGACCTCGCGCCCCAGGCGCTCGCGCTGCTGACCGACTACGACATCGTCTACGCGGGCAAGACGCCGACCGAGGACGACATCGTCGCCCTGTGCCGCCGCCACGACCCCGTGGCCATCATCGTGCGCTACAGCAAGGTGGGTGCGCAGGCCATGGACGCGGCGCCCTCGCTCAAGGTGATCTCCAAGCACGGCAGCGGCACGGACACCATCGACAAGGTGGCCGCGAAGGCGCGCGGCATCGAGGTGGTGGCCGCCGTGGGCGCCAACGCCGCCGCCGTGGCCGAGCAGGCCCTGGCGCTGCTGCTGGCCTGCGCCAAATCGGTGCCGCAGCTCAACGCGCGCATGCACGACGGCCACTGGGACAAGGCCACGCACAAGAGCCTGGAATTGGGCGGGCGCACCGTGGGCCTCGTGGGCCTGGGCGCCATCGGCCAGCGCTTCGCGAAGATGGCCCACGGGCTGGGCATGCGCGTGCTCGGCTTCGATCCGTTCGCCAAGAACCTGCCGGACTACGTGCAGACCGCCGACTTGGAAACGCTCTGGCGCGAAAGCGATGCGATCTCGCTGCACTGCCCGCTCACGGACGACAACCGCAACCTGCTCAACGCCGAAACGCTCGCGCGCTGCAAGCCGGGCGTGATCGTCGTGAACACGGCGCGCGGCGGGCTCATCGACGAAGCCGCGCTGCTTGCCGCCGTGCAAAGCGGCCAGGTGCGCGCGGCGGGGCTGGACAGCTTCGCCGTCGAGCCCATCATCGCCAACCACCCGTTCCAGCACCAGCCGGGCTTCATCCTGAGCCCGCACATCGGCGGCGTGACGAGCGACGCCTACGTCAACATGGGCCTGGGCGCCGCGCGCAATGCGCTGGCGGTGCTGGGTGCCGCGGCGGTGGCCTGAGCCCCGCACAGACAAAAGCAAGGAGACAAGCCGTGCACCACGGATTCAAGCAAAATCGCCGCGCAGTGCTTGCGCGATGGACTTCGTTGGCTATTGTTTTGGTAGCAAATGCCTTGCCCGCCACGGCCCAGACCTGGCCCGACAAGCCCATCAAGCTCGTCGTGCCGTACCCGGCCGGCGGCAACGCGGACACCACGGCGCGGCTGCTGGCCACGCAGCTGGGGGAGCGGCTGGGCCAGCAGGTGGTGGTGGACAACCGCCCCGGCGGCAGCGGCACCATCGGCGCCGCGGCCGTGGCCAAGGCCGCGCCCGACGGCTACACGCTGCTGCTGGACGCCACGGCTTTCACCGTGAACCCCAGCCTGTTCGCCAAGCTGCCGTTCGATGCGGGCAAGGACTTTGCGCCCATCTCGCTCGTCACGCAGGTGCCGCTGCTGCTCGTGGTGCCCGCGGCGTCGCCCTTCAAGACGATGGCGGACGTGGTGGCCGCCGCCCGGTCCAAGCCGGGCCAGCTCACCTACGCCTCGGCGGGCAATGGCGGCGCGCAGCACCTGGCGGGCGAGCTGTTCAAGCAGGGAGCCAAGGTCTCGGCCACCCACATCCCGTACCGCGGCGGCGCGCCTGCGCTCACCGACCTGATCGGCGGCCAGGTGGACCTGATGTTCAGCGCCACCACGGCCAGCGGCCCCTTCGTGAAAAGCGGCAAGCTGCGCGCACTGGCCATCACCTCGGCCCAGCGCACCGAGGGCTGGACGCAGGTGCCCACCGTGGCCGAGTCGGGCCTGCCGCGCTTTCAGGTGAACGAGTGGAACGGCCTGTTCGCGCCTGCGGGCACGCCGCAGCCCATCCTGCAGCGCCTGGAGGCGGAAACCCGCGCCATCGTTGCCAGTGCCGAGATGAAGAAGCGTTTCGCCGAACTGGGCGTGCAGGGCGTGGGCTCCAGCGCGCAGGAGTTCAGCGCGTTCGTGAAGAGCGAAACCGCCAAGTGGGCGGGCGTGATCCGTACCAGCGGCATCCGCATGGATTGAGGAGCGCGCCATGTTTCAACCCAAAAGCCCCCAAGTGCTTATGCACAGGCTGCTTGCAGCTGCATTATTCATAGCAACCGGCACCTGCGGGGCCCAGGCCGCGTACCCCGCCAAGCCCGTGAAGCTCGTGGTGGGCTTTGCCGCTGGCGGCCCCACCGACGTGGTGGCCCGTGCCTTCGCCGACCACGCCGGCAAGGTGCTGGGCCAGCCCTTCATCATCGACAACAAGCCCGGCGCCAACACCATTCTGGCGGCCCAGGCGGTGGCCGGTGCGCTGGCCGACGGCTACACGCTGCTGTTCGGCGCCACCAACCACACCATGATCCCGGGGCTGTACCAGAACCGCGTCAAGTTCGATGCGGTGCGCTCCTTCCGGCCGCTGTGCACCGTGGCCAGCAGCCCCACGGTGCTGGTGGTGGCGCCCAGCCTGCCGGTCAAGACCCTGGCCGACTACCTGCGCAAGGCCCGCGCCGAACCCGGCCGCGTGACGGCCGGCACGGCCGGCGTGGGCAGCTCAGGCCACTTCGCCACCGAAATCTTTGCCCGCGCCCAGGGCCTGCAGCTCAACCACGTGCCCTACAAGGGCGCCGCGCCGGTGGTGACCGACCTGATGGGCGGCCAGCTCGACAGCTCGTTCGCCACGCTGGGCTCGGTGCTGCCGCAGATCAAGAGCGGCAAGCTGCGGGCGCTGGCGGTGGGCGCGTCCCAGCGCACACCCCTGGCGCCCGAGGTACCCACGTTTGCCGAGGCAGGCGGTGGCAACTACGCTGCCGACGTGTGGTACGGCGTGCTGGCCCCCGCTGGCCTGCCCGAGCCCGTGGCGCAGGCGCTGGAGCGCGCGGCGGCCGACTTCGCCAAGAGCGAATCCGCCGCCGAGAAACTGCGCGGCCTGGGCATGGAGGCCGAGTCGGTCTGCGGCCCGGCCTTTGCCAGCCGCGTGGCCCGCGAAGTGACCACCTATAGCCAGATTGCCAAAGCGCTCGACCTCAAAGCAGATTGAGCTACAAGGAGACTCTCATGCAACGCATTCACACTTCACTGAGCGCAGCCCTTGCGCTGACCTTCGCCGTGGCCAACGCCATGGCACAAGCCGGCTATCCGGACAAAGCCGTCAAGATCGTGGTGCCATATCCTCCAGGCGGCGCGGTAGACCAGGTGACCCGGCGCATTGCCCAAAAACTCACAGAGCAAACCGGTCAGAGCTTCTATGTCGAAAACAAGGCGGGTGGTACGGGCACCATCGGCGCCAACCAGGTGGCGCGTTCGCCTGGCGATGGCTACACGCTCTTGGCCAATGACACCACGTACTCCATCCTGCCCCAGGTGTTCAAGAAGCTGCCTTGGGACTACGCAAACGACCTGGTGCCTGTGGCCGGTTTCAACTTCGCCCCAACCACGGTCGTTGTGGCCGCCAACTCCCCTTTCAAAACACTGGGTGATCTGGTGGCGTATGCCCAAGCCAACCCGGGCAAGCTGAACTACGGCACCGGCGGAGCGGGCACCATGCCCCATTTCGCAACGGAAGCGTTGCAAGGCGCCAGTGGCCTCAAAGCCACCCACGTGCCATTCAAAGGCGCTGGTGAAGCCACCTTGGCGTTGCTGGGCGGAACCATCGACTTCCAGATCGCGTCGACCCCAGGCGTGATGGGGCAGGTGCGCGGCGGCAAAGTACGCCTGCTGGCAGTGAGCGGCGAGCAGCGGCTCAAGGCCTTGCCTGATGTGCCCACGTTTGCTCAAGCGGGTGCGCCGGGCTACAAGGTGGTCAATTTCACCGGCCTGTGGGCCCCCAAGGGCACCCCAGAGGCCGTACTGGACAAGCTGCGCAAGGAAATCACCAGTGCCATGGCCAGCGCCGATGTCCAGAGCTTCGCCACAGAACTCGGCGCCGTGCCCAGTGTGCTCAGTGGGCCAGCCTTTGCAGACAAGCTGAAGGCAGATGCCCAGCTGTGGGAGTCGGTAGCTGTCAAAGTGGGTATTGAGAAGCAATGACCCCTGTGCCCCATTCTGTGGGCATGAACCGCCCACAGCGCCGGTTGCCCCTCGGCGCGTGCGACAGCCACATGCACATCTTCGACCCGCGCTTTGCGCCGTCGCCCCACTGGCCGCGCACGCCGCCGGTGGCGCCCGTGGCGGCGTACCGGCAGCTGCAGGCGCGCCTGGGCACCACGCGCACGGTGGTGGTCACGCCCTCCACCTACGGCACCGACAACGCCTGCACGCTCGATGCCCTCGACCAACTGGGCGACAGCGCGCGCGGCGTGGCCGTGGTGGACCAGGGCGTGGGCTCCGAAGAACTGGCCCGGCTGGCCGCGCGCCGCGTGCGCGGGCTGCGGGTCAACTTCGTCTCGCCCCAATCCTGGGGCACCACCACGCCCGAGATGCTGGCCACGCTGGCCCGCACGGTGGCCGAACACCCGGCCTGCGCCGGCTGGCATCTCCAGATCTTTGCGCACCCCGAGCAACTCATCGCGCTGGCCCCCCTGCTGCAGGCCCTGCCCGTGCCCCTGGTCATCGACCACCTGGGCCGCATCGACCCGGCCGAGGGCCCCGCTGCAGAAGCGTACGGCGTGGTGCGCGGCCTGCTCGATGGGGGCAATACCTGGGTCAAACTCTCGGGCGCCTACATGCGCTCCACGGTGCATGGCCCGGGCTACGCCGACACCCTGCCGCTGGGCCGCGCCCTGGTGCAGGCCGCCCCCGACCGGCTGGTGTGGGGCAGCGACTGGCCGCACACCACCGAAACCCCTGGCACCGTGAACGATGCCGATCTGCTGGACCTGCTGCAGGCCTGGGCTGGCAGCGACGTAGCCATGGACCGCATCCTGGTCGACAACCCGGCGCGGCTGTATGGTTTCGATACCGCCCACTGAACTGAAAAGAGCCCCCAATGTTCTTGCTGCAAGCCCCCCTGGTCCGTGAACTCGAGGTGTTCACCGCCATGCCCGAGCACTTTCGCCGCCGCGAGCGCAGCGACTGGGCCGATGCCAACCGGGGCGGCGCCATCACCGATTCGTTCCTCGAAGGCCCGGTGTTCGACGACGCGGGCAACCTGTACGTGAGCGATATCCCCTGGGGCCGCATCTTCCGCATCAGCCCGCAGGGCGAGTGGGCGCTGGTGGCCGAGTACGACGGCGAGCCCAACGGCATGAAATTCCTGAGGCCGGGCACGCTGCTCATCACCGACTACAAGAACGGCCTGATGCAACTCGACGTGGCCACGGGCCAAGTCAGCCCTTACCTGCAGCGCCGCAACAGTGAGCGCTTCAAGGGCGTGAACGACCTGATCTTCGGCGCCGAAGGCAACCTCTACTTCACCGACCAGGGCCAGAGCGGCCTGCACGACCCGAGCGGCCGCCTGTACCGCCTGCGCCCCAGCGGCCAGCTGGACCTGTTGCTGCACAACGTACCCAGCCCCAACGGCGTGGCCCTCTCACCCGACGGCCGCGTGCTCTACCTGGCCGTGACGCGCGGCAACTGCGTGTGGCGCGTGCCCCTGCTGCCCGACGGCAGCGTGGCCAAGGTGGGCCAGTTCTTCACCTCCTACGGCCCCAGCGGCCCCGACGGTCTGGCGGTGGACGCCGCAGGCCACCTGTTGGTGGCCAACCCCGGCCTGGGCTATGTGTGGGTGCTCAACCACCGCGCCGAGCCCGTGCAGGTGCTGCGCGGCGCGGCGGGCAGCTCCACCACCAACCTGGCCTTTGGCGGCGAGGGGCGGCGCTCCGTGTACGTGACCGACTCCACGCACGGGCGTGTGCTGAGCGCCGTCTTGGAGGAGGCGGGCCTGCCATTGCAAGGCCTTTCGCAAGCGGCATGATCCGCACCGAAGATAGGGTTTACCCCTGCTGAAACAGGGGTGGCGGCGCGGGCGTGGACGAACGGCCCAGCGCCGCTAATTTCGCTTCCCTTTCGAGGCGTAGCAGTGCATGATCGGCGCCGTGCGAATACTGGCTGCACGCAACTTTGCGCGGAAAGTTCTGCTCCCCGCGCGTTCGGCGCAAACTCTCTCGATTCCACAAGGTGTGTCCATGCCCTCTTACCTCTCTTCTCCGGGTCACCGCAGTGCAGTCAAGGTGGCAACCGCCGCGCTGCTTTGGGCTCTCTGCTCGATGCCCGCGCTGGCCCAGGCGACGCGGACCTGGGTGTCCGGGGTCGGAGACGATGTCAACCCCTGTTCGCGCACCGCACCCTGCAAAACCTGGGCGGGAGCCATATCCAAGACAGCGGCCGGCGGAGAGATCGATGCGCTGGATCCGGGCGGCTTTGGCACCGTGACGATCACGAAGGCCATCACGCTAGACGGCGGAGCGGGGCAGGTTGGCAGCATCCTGGCTTCTGGGACCACGGGCATTGTGGTCAGGGCGGGCGCGGGTGATGACGTGGTTTTGCGCAATCTCAGCATCAACGGTGCGGGCACCACGCTGGGTACCACTGGCGTCAAGTTCCTGAGCGGCAAGACCCTGCGCCTGCAGAACGTCAAGATCGAGCGCTTTTCCCAGGATTGCATTGCCGTAAGCCCTGACAACACGGTGCTCAATCTGACGAGCATGACGACCCAGATCATCGACTCCGTGGCTTCGAACTGCGCCAATGGGCTTTCCGCCAGCTCGACGGCCACCACGCCGGTGACTGTGTCGGCGGACCGCTCGCGCTTTGTGTTTCACTCTGCCACCGGCGTGCGCGCCGCCGAAGCCAATACGCTGGTGCAAGTGTCGAACAGCACGGTCTTCGGCAACCTGCTGGGGCTTTCGGCCATCAATCAGGCCAACCTGAACTCGCTGGGTGGAAACCAGACTTTAGGTAATACCACGAACGGGGCGTTCACCAGCACATCGCCGTCAAACTGAAGGCCCGAGCCATGACGCCTGGTCACGCTTCCGATCTGCTCCGCACACTGGAGGGCGCCGTCTCGGGGCGTCCGTTTCCGGCGGCGAAACCGCGTGGTTTCGCTCGCTCCATGAAAGTCTCCACCTGGAACATGCATTGGGGGGCCTTCCTGGCATTGGCCTTGTGGGCCCCCTGGGCCAACGCACAAGCCACGCGCACCTGGGTTTCTGGCGTAGGCGATGACGCCAATCCGTGTTCGCGCACCGCGCCATGCCGTACTTTTGGGGCTGCATTGGCCAAGACGGCCAGTGGTGGCGAGATCGATGCATTGGATCCCGGGGATTTCGATTTCGTGTACGACTACACCGCCGCGCCGGGTACGGTGACCTATACCCCTCTGGTGATCAACAAGCCCATCACCATTGATGGCGGAGCCGGCCGGGTGTCTGGGCTGGGACCGCTGCAGCCCGCTCTGAACGGAGGGGAAACGCTGGTCGTCGCCAGCCAGCAGGATGCCATTGTCATCGACATCCCGTCTGCTTCCGCCGGCCCCGTGATTCTCCGCAACCTGAGCCTGAACGGCGCCAGTGGCGTTGGCCGGAATGGCATTCGCGTTGCCTCGGCGAAAACGGTGAATATCCACAACGTCGACGTCGCGCATTTTTCGCAGAACTGCCTGAGCGTGGATGCTACGGCGACGGGGGCATTGATCGATATCGCCGACTCCGCATTCACCCACTGCAGCACGGGCGTGGCAGCTGCCGGCAGCGCGTTCGTCAATCTTGGCGACTCGACCGTGACGATGAACAGTGGCACGGGGCTGGCGACGAGCAGCCCGCAGGCCACCATCCTCGCGTCTGGCTCCTCGGTGATCGGCAACGTGCAGAACACCTCGTTCCTGACGTTCACGGCTCCCACGCCAGCGGTGCCCGGCGGCAATGGCGTCCCTGGTGTCCCAGCCGGCAGCGCGACGGCTACGATCTCGGGCGGCGGCGCCGGGTGCAGCTTTGCCAGCCAGCAGTTCATATCGCCGGGCACGGTCGCTGGCGGCCCGCCGTCCCCTGCGGTCGCCACGCAAGCCGGTTTCCGGTTCGATACCAATAACTGCGGAGCAGGGGCCACGGTGTCAATCAGCCTGACCTACTCGCAGGCCATGCCGGCCGGCACCGTGCTCTACAAATATGGCCCCGCCTTGCCCGGTGCAGCGGTATCGAGCTGGTTCGCCGTGCCGGGAGTGAGCCTGAGCGCAGACCGCACCACCTTCACCTACACCATCACCGACAATGGTGTTGGGGACTCCAATCCTGCATCGGGTTTTATTTCTGACCCCGTGGTGCCTGTATTGCCAGGAGCATTGGCGATTCCAACTTTGTCGGAATATGGCTTGATGCTGCTGGCCGGGCTGATGGGGATGGCTGGCCTGGCTGTGGTCCGCCGACGCCAGCAGCGGTGACCCACGCCACCCCTATCGGGCCACGTTCCGGGGGCTATGTTCAGTACCGGCGCAGCCGGGCTGCGTCGCGGGCACGATGCCCCACTCCACGACGACCTCCGGGCCTTGGGGCCGGGACGTCCAGGGCACGCGGACCGTGCCGTGGGCCCGGGCCTCGGTCATGAGCTGAGCGGTTTCCGTGCTGGGTCCGGGGGCCTTGAGGCTGCGGTCGATCAGCACCAGCAGGTCGCAGCGTTCGAGCGTGTCGGCCCTGATCCAGGGGGAGCGGTCGCGCTCGGCGTCGATGTACACCAGCGGTTGCGTCGGCAGGTGGATCGAGACGTTGCCAGACAGCCAGGTCTCGCCTGCGATCACGCGCAGTGGCGTGGTGGCGTGGGCCTGCCAGGCCCGGTCAAGTTCCTGGGCCAGCGCCGGCGCCGGAAAGGTGGAGCGCGCGGCGCGGCCCAGCCGGTCCACGAGCACGCTGCGGCCAATCGCCAGGCCGCCCGCGAGCACGATCTCGGCGGACACGCCGACGATGAGTGCCACTTTCAGCAGCCGGGCCGGCTCCACCGAGGGCACCCAGCGCAGCAGCAGCACCCCGAAGAGCACGAAGAAGGTGGTGGCCCAGGATGACGCGAGGTGGATGCCTCCCACCCCGAGCAGCAGCGTGATCGCGAGCGGGCCCAGGCCCATGATCCACACGAAGCGCTCCTCGCTGGTGGCGCGGGTCGCGGGCGGCGTGGCTGCATCGGCACGCCGCAGCCCCCAGCGCAACAGGCCCAGCCCGAGCAGCGCGGGCAGCAAGCGGCCGATCTGGGCGAGTGCGAACGCCCACAGGTCCGACCAGTGGCTGGGCGGTGCCTCGCCCGGGGGGGGCGGTGTGCCGGCCTCCACCGAATGCTGGGCATAGCGCAGCGTGGGAAAGTCGGCCTGTGCCATCCAGGCGATGTGTGGCGTGAGCAGCACCAGGCACACGGCGGCGGCCAGCAACACTGGGCCCCAGGCGCGCAGGCTGCGCATGCGCGGATCGAGCGCGACCCACAGCCCGATCGCGGCAAACCAGATGACGGCGCTGTACTTCGAGAGCAGGCACAGGGCCGCCGCCGCGCCTGCGAGCGCCCACAGGGCCCAGCGCCACCGGCCGCTTGCGCGCACGGCGCCCAGCACCGCCCACAGCAGCAGGCCCACGGGCATGAGCTGCAGGGTGTTGTGGTTGGCCATGATGCCGCGCAGGCCGTGGTAGGCGACCAGCGAGGTAAGCACCACGGCCACGAAGGCGCGCAGCGGCGTGGTGAGCGCGAGCGCGATGCGCCACACGCAGGCCAGCATGCAGACCACGCTGAGCTGGGCCGCGAAGAATGTCACGCCCACGCTGCGCCCGAGCAGCTCGGTCCAGAAATACATCCACCAGGTTGGGGCGGGCGGGTGCTTGTAGTAACCCCACTCGAGCGACTGGGTCCAGACCAACTGCTCGATGTTGTCCCACGGCGGGGCGCGGTGGCTGATCGCGGGCAGCAGCGTCCACAGCAGCAGGTGCAGGCCCAGGAAGGCGAGGGTCAGCCAGGCCAGGTGCCGCGCATTCTGCGGGTCGATGCCGAAGCCCAGCACGCGCAGCGGCTGTGGGGAGGCGGGGGATTCCAGTGGGGGAGGCGGGAAGGGCGCGGGCATGGCAGACAGGGCAAAGCGTGCCCGAGTGTACGTGGGCAGGGCTGCCCGGGGGGCGTGCGCATTCATGGGTGGTCAGGAAGCGTGCGCATGCGGATAATGCCTGCGCCATGCTGCGCTTTTTTCTGATCTTTCTCTCGCTGCAACTCACGCTGTTCGGCGTCAACATGCTGGGCTGGGTGCAGCAGCACCTGGTGCTGCCCTGGACGGCGCTGCTCGCACGCATCTGTGCGGTGCTGGTGACCTGGTTCGACGCCACGGCCGCCGCTTCGGGCAAAGTGCTGTGGAACCAGCAGACGGGCTTCGGCGTGTCGATCGAGCCGGGCTGCAACGGCATCGAGGCTTGCATCGTGCTCTTCGCGGCCGTGATGGCGTTCCCCGCGGGCTGGCGGCACAAGGCGGTGGGGCTCATGGCCGGTTTCGTGGCCGTGCAGGCCCTCAACGTGGTGCGCGTGATCAGCCTGTTCTACCTGGGCCAGTGGAACACGGCCGTGTTCGACTTCGCGCACGAATACCTCTGGCAGGCCCTCATCATGCTCGACGTGCTCGTCGTCTGGCTGCTGTGGGTGCGCGCGGGCAGCAAGAAGGCCGATGCCGCGCTGCCGCCGCAGCCGCCGCCCACGCCGCCGGCCGCGGTGGCCGCATGAGCGGGGGCTCGGCCATGCGCCAGGGGTTTCCTGCGCGCCTGCCGCCGTTATGGCGTTTTGCCTTCACGGCGTTCGCGGGGGTGATCCTGTTCACGCTCGCCTGGAGCCAGGTGTCACGCTGGCCGGCCTACCCCGCCGCGCTGCTGGCCAAGGCGGGGCTGGAGCACGCCGCGCCCCAGTGGGTGCGCAGCGTGCAGGCGCCGCCCGGCCGCCTGGTCGCGTTCGATTCGTCGGTGGCTGTCGCCACGGCGCAGACGGGCGGGCGCCTGGCGGAGATATCGCTGGACGCCGAGCCCGGCCGCTACGCCTACGGCCTGCCCATCTTCCTCGCGCTCATGGGGGCGGCCACGGTGCTGCAGCGCAGGTCTCCGGGGCGGGGCTGGCGCGTGCTGGCGGGCTATGCGCTGCTGCTGCCCGCGCAGGCGTTCAGCCTGGCGATGTACCTGCTCATGCAGCTCGTGCTGGCGGCCCAGCTCGATGTCCGTGTGCTCAGGATCGACCAGGGGGAGCTCGAGGCCATCGTCTATGGCTACCAGCTCGGCGTGCTCGTACTGCCCACGCTGGCGCCCGTGCTGGTCTGGCTGGGGCTGGAGCGGCGCTTCGTGAACGACGTGCTCGTGAGCGCCTGGCGCGAGTCCCTGGCGCCAGTGCCTGCCGCCGCCGTGCAGGCCGCGGTGCCGACACCTTCGGCCGTAACGCCAGCACCAGCGCCGGCGCCCGAGGCGCCACTGCCAGCGGCACCGCGCCGGCCTGAAATCTCCTCCAGCGCGGCGGCCGTGCTGCCCCCGCGCAAGTCGTAGCGACGGTCCGGGTCAGGCGTACAGCGGTTCGTCCTGCATCGCCTCGATCTGTTCGTGCAGCATGTCCACCTGGCCGCGCCAGTAGTCGCTGCTGCCGAACCACGGGAAATTGATCGGAAAGATCGGGTCCTGCCAGCGCCGCGCGAGCCAGGCGCTGTAGTGCAGCAGGCGCAGCGTGCGCAGCGGCTCGATGAGCGCGAGCTCGCGCCGGTCGAAGGGGCGGAACTGCTCATAGCCGTCGAGCAGCGCGCCGAGCTGCTGCGTGCGCTGGCGCCGGTCGCCTGACAGCAGCATCCACAGGTCCTGCACGGCCGGGCCCATGCGCGCATCGTCCAGGTCCACGAAGTGCGGGCCGCCATGGCCCACGTCGTCCAGGGGCGTCCACAGCACGTTGCCCGGGTGGCAGTCGCCGTGCAGGCGGATGGGGGTGGCGTCTTTCAGGCTCAATCGGCCGTTAGTGCTTGATTTTTCTACGCCATCAGCTATCAATTCAAGAGCGTTATCGCAGGCGCTGCGCCAGGCCGAGCGCACGTCGAGCGGCACGAGGTCGTGTGCGAGCAGCCAGTCGCGCGGCTCCTCGCCGAAGCTGTGGCGGTCCAGCGCCGGCCGCTGCATGAACGCGCGTTGCGCGCCCACGCTGTGGATGCGCGCGAGAAAGCGCCCGATCCACTCGAGCACCTCGAAGTCCTGCAGCTCGGGCGTGCGCCCGCCACGCCAGGGGCTGACCGAGAAGGCGAACCCCGCGTGGTGGTGCAGCGTGTGGCCCGCGAGCGCCAGGGGCCCGACCATGGGGATCTCGGCGGCTTCGAGCTCGGCCGCGAAGGCGTGCTCTTCGAGGATCTGCGCATCGCTCCAGCGCCCAGGCCGGTAGAACTTGGCCACCACGCGCGCGCCGTCCTCCAGCGCCACCTGGTACACGCGGTTCTCGTACGAGCCCAGGGCCATGAGCCGGCCGTCGCCATACAGGCCGATGGCGGCGAGCGCATCGAGCACCACATCGGGCGTGAGGGCGGCGAAGGCTGGGGAAAAAGCGGTGTCCATGCCGCCATTGTCCGCCGCAAAATGGCGGCCGGATTGGCATCGACGACGAGGAAACCGCTTGAAACCCACCCCCTTGCACCATCTGGCGCTGGCCTGCGCCTTGTGCGCGCACACCGCCCTGGGCTGGGCGCAGGCCGCGCCGGGCCGCGACGAATTCTTCTGGCTCGGCGAGATCAACAAGGCCACGGCTGTCATCAACACCGACGAGGGCCTGCTCGACAAGACGCTGGCGCCGCGCATAGCGGCTGGCCTTGCGCAGGTGCTCCGGGACGGCGGCCAGCCGGGCGCCAAGCGTCCGTCGAGCGTGATCACCTTCGAGCCGCTGCTGATCCGCGCCGCGGGCCAGGAGGCCACCCTGCTGCACGCGGGGCGCTCGAGCCAGGACATGCACGCCACGTTCCGCGCGGCCATCCTGCGCGAACAATTGCTGGACCTGGCCGATCAGCTGAACAAGACGTCCGGCACGCTCGTGCGCCTGGCGGAAAAGCATGCGGGCACCATCGTGCCCAACTACACGAACGGTGTGGCCGCGCAGCCCAACAGCTACGGCCACTATCTGCTTGGGCACGCGGCGGGGCTGGAGCGCGACGCGCAGCGCATCCGCCAGGCCTATGAGCGCATCGACCGATCGCCCATGGGTACCACCGTGCTCAACGGCACGAGCTGGCCGCTGAACCGCACGCGCATGGCCGACTACCTGGGCTTTGCGGCCACCGTGGACAACGCCTATGACGCAGGCCAGATCTCGTCGATGGAGCATCCGGTGGAGGTGGGCGCCATCGTCACCAGCATTGCGCTGCATACGGGCCATTTCGTCGAGGACGTGATGACGCAGTACGCGCAGTCGCGGCCCTGGATCCTGCTCGCGGAGGGCGGCGCCAACACCTATGTGTCGAGCGCCATGCCGCAAAAACGCAACCCCGGGCTGCTCAACACCACGCGCAGCCAGGCGTCCACCGCGGTCACGCTCGCTCTGGGGCCGGTGATCCAGGCGCACAACATCACGCCCGGTATGAGCGATCCGAAGGAGGTGCGGCCCAATGGCGCCATGGTGGCAAGCGCCATCACCGCGCTCAAGGGCTGGGACCGGGTGCTGAACGCGCTGGTCATCCACCCCGAGCGGGCGCTCGAAGAGCTCAACAGCGACTGGACCGCCTCGCAGGAGCTCGCGGACGTGCTCATGCGCAAGTACCGGCTGCCGTTCCGCGTGGGCCACCATTTCGCGTCCGAGGTCGTGGACTACGCCCGGCAGAACGACATCAAGCCGCTCGATTTCCCGTACGCGCAGGCGCGCCGCCTCTATGCCGAAGCGGTGGGCGGCACCGCCTACGCCGCCGAGCTGCCCATGGACGAGGCCGAGTTCCGCGCCACGCTCGACCCGGCCGCCATCGTGCGCCACCGCGCCTCGGCAGGTGGCCCGCAGCCGGCGGAGATGGCGCGCATGCTCAAGGGCGCCCAGGAGCGGCTCGCGCTGCAGGGTGAATGGATCGCGGCGCGGCGCGCGCGCATCGACGCCTCGCTTGCGCGGCTGGACCGCGACTTCGACCGGCTGCGGGCCGGCGCGCGCTAGGCCTTTGACGCCGCCTGCGCGCCGGCCTCGGTGTGCAGGTGGTCGAACGGCAACTGCTGCTTGACGAGGATGACCGTGCACGGGGCATCACGCGCCACGCGGATCGGGATGGTGTCGATGAAGCGCTGCAGCTGCAGCCCGTGCGTGGCCGCGCCCAGGATCATGAGGCCCACGCGGTTGCCCTCGGCGTAGCGCACCAGGGCCTGGGCCACGTCGCCGGCTTCGAGCACGTGGTAGCTCGCGCTGTGGCCACCGAGCGGCAGGGGCTGCGCCCAGGCTTTGAGCCGCGCGAGGTGCATGCGGTGCAGCGTGGTCTCGCTGCGTGCGCTGTCCGACGTGCTGCTGGCCGAGGGCGAGATCACCGTCACGCAGGCCAGCCGTGCGCCGGGGCGGATGCCGAGCGAGCGCGCGGTGGCCTCGCGCAGCGAGTACAGCGTGGCATCGCTCACGTCCGCGTGCGGCACGGCCACCATGAGGATGGGCGCCTGCTCGATCTGGTTCGTTGGCAGCGGGCTCGGCTGGTAGTGCATGCCCGCCGCCTTGAACCAGCGGCGCAGATGGGCGCGCACGCCGGGGCCGTGCGTGCGCCGCCCGCGCTCGGTGACGGGCACCTGCCTGGGGTTGGCCAAGTCGAACGCGAGCTGCGCGGCCGAGGGGTAGCGCTGCGCGGCCTCGGGCTCCAGGCAGCGCAGGATGATTTCCTGCAGCCACTCGGGCAGGTCGGGGCGGTGGCGGCGCGGCGGCTGGGGTGTCATCCACAGCCGCTGGCGCAAGCCGCCGGGCGTGGTGGGCGCGCCGAAGGGCAGCTCGCCCGTGGCGAGCTCGTAGAGCATGACGCCGATCGCGAAGATGTCGCTGCGCAGGTCGCCGCGCACGCCCACGACCTGCTCGGGCGCGATCCACGCGGGCGAGCCCACGGCCTGGCGCATCTCCTCGGCGAGCAGGTCGGGGTAGTGCGCGTGGCACGAGAGGCCGAAGTCGAGCAGCACGGCATTGCCATCGTCCTGGATGAGCACGTTGCCGGGCTTGAGGTCGAGGTGGCACACGTTCTGCTGGTGCAGGCTGTGCGCGGCCAGCGCCATGGCCGCGCCGAGGCGGGCGACGGTGGCGGGGTCGGGCCGCTCGGGCTGGTCCAGCCAGTGCTGCAGCGTCCGGCCCGGCACGTATTCCATCACGAGGTAGGGCAGGCGCAGCAGGTCGCCCGCGGCCACGAAGCGCGGCACGTGCGGGCCCGTGAGCACGGGGTGGATCTGCAGCTCGACCTCGAAGCTCACGATGTTCTCGGCGCCGTCGCCCGCCGTCATGCGCGGGATCTTCATGGCCATCGGAAAGCCGGGGTCGCGCGCGCGGTTGGCGTACTCCACGGCGTAGATGTGCGCCATGCCGCCGGCGTGGATGCATTCGCGCACCACGAAGCCGTCCACCTCGGTGCCCGGCGCAAGCAGCTTCATCGGCCGCTTTCCAGCCGGTCGGCAAAGAAGGCCGGCAGCGGCGTGGCGCGGATGGCGGCGGCGGCGGCGGCGTGGTCGTAGGGCACGCGGTGGAAGGTGACCTGCGCTGCCCGCTCGTCGAACAGCGCGTACATGGCGCGCGCGTCGTGGTCGCGCGGCTGGCCCACCGAGCCCACGATGCCAAGCCATTGGCGGTGCGTGGGCACCGGCACGGGCACGCCGGGCTGCGGCGCGAAGCGCATGAGCTTGGCCGTGGGCGTGAGGAAGTACAGCGCCTGTTCGTGCACGTGGCCGCCGAACACGTAGCGGATGGAGGGGTCGATGGCGCTGGCCGCCGCCATGCTGCGCTCGGCGGCATTGGCGTCTTCGATGTAGTGCCAGCGCTCGGGGCCGTCGGCGCTCGCATGCACGAGCAGCGTGTAGTCCCCGAGCCGCGCGGTGAGCGGCCGGGCGGCCAGGAAGGCACGGTGCGCGGGGCCGAGCTGGGCGTGCGTCCATTGCGCGCTGCGCTCGCCCAGCGACTGGGCCTGGGCGGGCGGCGCCACGGCCAGCGCATCGTGGTTGCCTTGCACGACGAGCGCGCCCGCTTCGGCCAGCGCCATGGCCTGCTCGACCACGGCCACGGGGTCGGCGCCATAGCCCACGAGGTCGCCGAGCAGCGCGAACTGCCCGGCGCCTTGCGCGCGCGCATGGGCGAGGCAGGCGTCGAGGGCCTGGCGGTTGGCGTGGATATCGGACAGCAGAGCGACTTTCATGGCGCCTCCATGATGGCCGTTCTAGCTGAGCGCAATCTTGCAGCGCGCCCTAGGGAAAACCAGGGTTTTTGATGAAAAGAGCTGCAAGTGCTCTTCAGGTGGACGCTTGCAGCTCTTTATTTAGGAGCAAATGGCGATCAGGCCAGGGTCAGCGTCACGTCGATGTTGCCGCGCGTGGCGTTGGAGTAGGGGCAGACCTGGTGGGCGGCGTCGACCAGGGCCTGGGCCTGGGCGCGGTCCATGCCGGGCAGGTGTACCGTCAGGCGGACGGCGATGCCGTAGGCGTTGGGGATGGGCCCCAGGTCCACCTCGGCGTCGATGGCCACGTCCTGCGGCACGGCGATCTTCTGCTTGGCGGCCACGGCCTTGATCGCGCCGATGAAGCAGGCCGAGTAGCCGGCGGCGAAGAGCTGCTCGGGGTTGGTGCCGGTGCCGCTGGTGCCGGGCGAGGAGAGTTTCACATCGAGGCGGCCGTCGTCAGTGCGCGAGGCGCCGTCACGCCCGCCGGTGGTGTGGGCGTGGGCGGTGTAGAGGACTTTTTCGAGCTTTGCCATGGTGACTTCCTTCGGGAGGGTGGTGTCCGGTACAGCGGACGGGGTGGAAAAAAGGGGATTCAAAGAGGACTCAGCGCGGCATGAGCTGGCTGCGCAATGCGCCCAGCCGGGCGGTGAGCGCCTGGAGCTCGGGCACGGTGCACTGCGAGCGCTGCAGCACGCAGGCAGGAATGCGCTCGGCCTGCCCACGCAGCGCGCGGCCCTCGGCCGTGAGCGTGATGCGCACGCGGCGTTCGTCCTGCGCGTCGCGCAGCCGGGCCACGAGGCCCGCGCCCTCCAGCCGCTTGAGCAGGGGCGTGAGCGTGCCGGAGTCGAGGAACAGCCGCTCGCCGAGATCGGACACCGTGACGCCGTCCTGTTCCCACAGCACGAGCATCACGAGGTACTGCGGGTACGTGAGGCCGATCGCTTCGAGCAGCGGCTTGTAGAGCTTGGTCATGGCCAGCGACGCGGAATACAGCGCAAAGCAGACCTGGTTGTCCAGCAGCAGTTCGGGCGGGCTGGGCGTTGCGGTGGCGGCGTGGCGTTGTGGCATGGAGTGAATTATTGCTGGCAATTAAATTGTGTGCAATTGAAATGGCGAAAACTGCGATCACCGCAGGGTTTTGCCGCCGGGATGCGACGGCCTGCCGCGCGGCGCCGCACGCAAGCGGGCGGGCGCGGCCGTTCAGAAGATGGCGGGGCGGCGGGGCCTCAGTACGCGGCCGCCGCGTGTTCCGGGCCGTGCGTGCCGGCGCGAAAGCGCGCCGCCGTGGTATCCGCGCCCTGGCGCAGCAGCAGCAGGTCGAGTGCCACGGCGACGAACTGCGCGCCGAGCGCCAGGCATTCGCGCGCGCGGGTCTCGTCCACCATCAGGATGCCGGGGGCCTTGCCTGCGGCGCGGATGCGGCGGATCGCGTCGTCGATGGCCGTGCGCACCGTGGGGTGCGCGGGATTGCCGGGGTGGCCCAGGCTGGCGGCCAGGTCGGCGGGGCCGATGAAGATGCCGTCCACGCCGTCGACGGCGGCGATTGCCTCGATGCGCCCGAGCGCCTCCGCCGTCTCCACCTGCACGAGCAGGCACAGCTCCTGCTCGGCATCGCGCACGTAGGCCGTGTCGCGCCCGAAGCGAGAGGCGCGCGTGGAGCCGCCCATGCCCCGGATGCCGCGCGGTGCGTAGCGCATCGCGGCCACGGCGGCGCGGGCCTCGTCGGCGTTCTGCACGAACGGCAGCAGCAGCGTCTGCGCACCGATGTCGAGGTAGCGCTTGATGAGCACGGGGTCGTTCCAGGCCGGGCGCACCACCGCATGCGTGCGCCCGCCCGGCTCGGCCGCCACGGCCTGCAGCAGCTGCAGCATCAGCGGCACATCGCTCGGCGTGTGCTCGGTGTCGAGCAGGATCCAGTCGAAGCCCGACCCGGCGATCAGCTCGCAGGCGTAGGGCGATGCCAGCGTGGACCAGATGCCGATCTGGGGCTGGCCAGCGGCCAGGGCGCGTTTGAAGGGGTTGGGTTGGGGCATGGAGGGCGGGGGCGAAGTCAACCGAAGTGGCAGGATACCGTGCCGCACTCGCCGTAGTCCGCCGTTACCGTGCCGCCGCGCGGGGCCCGAGGCCCCGGCGGATCAGTACTGGTAGACGCCGCGCCCGGTCTTGCGGCCCAGGCGGCCGGCGGCGACCATTTCCTTGAGCAGCGGGCAGGGGCGGTACTTGCTGTCGCCGAACTCGGCGAGGTACACGTCCATCACAGCCAGGCACACGTCCAGGCCGATCATGTCGGCCAGGGCCAGCGGGCCGATGGGCTGGTTGCAGCCGAGCTTCATGCCTGCGTCGATGTCCTCGGGTGTGGCCAAGCCCTCGGCCAGCACGAAGAAGGCCTCGTTGATCATGGGCACGAGGATGCGGTTGACCACGAAGCCCGGGGCGTTCTTCACGGTGATGGGGCTCTTGCCCAGCGCCAGCGCCATGGCCTTGACGGCGTCGTGCGTGGCGTCGCTGGTCTGCAGGCCACGGATGATCTCCACCAGCGCCATCATGGGCACGGGGTTGAAGAAGTGCATGCCGATGAAGCGGTCGGCGCGGCTGGTGGCGGCGGCCAGCTTGGTGATCGAGATCGACGAGGTGTTGGAGGCGATGATGACCTCGGGCGCCACGAGCGCGTCCACCTGCTTGAGGATCTTGAGCTTGAGTTCGTAGTTCTCGGTGGCGGCCTCGATCACGATCTGCGCGGCCTTGAGGTCGTCGTAGTTCGTGGAGGTCTTGATGCGCGCGAGCGCCGCGTCCTTGTCGGCGGCGGTGATCTTTTCCTTCTTGATCAGGCGGTCAAGGCTGCCGGCCACGGTGGCCACGCCCTTTTGCACGGCGGCATCCGAGATGTCCACCATGACCACGTTGATGCCTGAGACCGCGCACGCCTGTGCAATGCCATTGCCCATGGTGCCCGCGCCGATGATGCCGACGGTTTGGATCGTCATATAGAGAGCCCTCTTCAAAGTGAAATCAACGGGCCCGATGGTATCGGCATTCGCGCGGGCCTTCGGTTATGGTGGGCCGCACAAACACCACAGCCAGGCCGCCATGACGGCCCGGCGTCGCACAGGAGACAGCATTCCCATGTTCGACTACATCGTGATCGGCGGCGGTTCGGCGGGCTCGGTGCTCGCGGGGCGCCTCACGCAAGATCCCGGCGTGCGCGTGTGCCTGCTGGAGGCGGGGCCGGCCGACCGCAGCGTGCTCATCCACTGCCCGGCGGGCCTGGCCGTCATGGCCAAGTACGAGCTCTTCGGCTGGGGCCTCAACACCGTGCCGCAGCCGGGCCTGGGCGGCCGGCGCGGCTACCAGCCGCGCGGCAAGGTGCTGGGGGGATCGAGCTCGGTCAACGCCATGGTCTACATCCGCGGCCAGCATGCCGATTACGACCATTGGGCCGCGCAGGGCAACCCCGGCTGGGCCTGGGAGAACGTGAAGCCCTACTTCCTGCGCGCCGAGGACAACGAGCGCGGCGCTGATGCCTGGCACGCCCAGGGCGGCCCGCTGCACGTGATGGACCTGCGCTCGCCCAACCGCTTCAGCCAGGTGTTTACCGAGGCCGGCGTGCAGGCGGGCCACGCGCACAACCCCGACTTCAACGGCGCCACGCAGGAGGGCGTGGGCCTGTACCAGGTCACGCACCAGAACGGAGAGCGCCACAGCGCTGCCAAAGGCTACCTCACACCCCACCGTGCGCGGCCCAACCTGCAGGTCATCACCGAGGCGCACGCCACGCGTATCCTCTTCGAAGGGCGCCGCGCCGTGGGCGTGGAATACCGCCAGGGCGGCCGGCTGCATGAGGTGCGTGCGCAGCGCGAGGTGCTGCTGAGTGCGGGCGCGCTGCTCTCGCCGCAGCTGCTGATGCTCTCGGGCGTAGGGCCGGCTGACGAACTGCGGCGCCACGGCATCGCGGTGCTGCACGACTTGCCCGGTGTGGGCCAGCACCTGCATGACCACCCCGACGTGGTGCAGGTCATGGACGCGCCGCGCCTCACCGACCTGTTCGGTCTCTCGCTGCGCGGCGCGCTCAACACCCTGCGCGGCATCCGCGAATGGCGCGCGCAGCGCAGCGGCGCGCTCACCACCAACTTTGCCGAGGCCGGTGGCTTCATCAAGAGCCGGCCCGAGGAGCCGGCGCCCGACCTGCAACTGCACTTCGTGATCGGCAAGCTCGTGGACCATGGCCGCAAGACAGTGCTGGGCCATGGCTACTCATGCCACGTGTGCCTGCTGCAGCCGCAAAGCCGCGGCAGCGTGCGCCTGGCGGGCCCCGACCCGATGCGTGCGCCGCTCGTGGACCCGAACTTCTTCGGCCATCCCGACGATATGGCGCGCATGGTGCGCGGCGTCCAGCGCATGCGCGAGATCTTGGCCCAGCCTGCGCTGGCGCAGTACGGCGCGCGCGAACTGCCGGCCTCGGCCCAGGCGCGGACCGAGGTGCAGATCGAGCAGTTCATCCGCCAGTACGCCGACACCATCTACCACCCTGTCGGCAGCTGCCGCATGGGCCCCGGACCGCTCGACGTGGTGGATGCCGAACTGCGCGTGCACGGGGTGCAGGGGTTGCGCGTGGTGGACGCATCGATCATGCCGCGCATCGTGAGCGGCAACACCAATGCGCCTACGGTGATGATCGCCGAGAAGGCGGTCGACCTGCTGCGCCAGGCCGCGGTGAGCTGATCCGAGAATGCGTGGAAAACCGCACCGGTTAAGGAATCTTTAGGCTTTGCGTAAGCAGTTTTTAGCAGCGGAAAACCATCTTCGTTCCTAGACTTTCTTCCACGGTTGCGCGGGCATGGGGCTCGCGGACCCGGCCCTGGCAAGTGGGCCTGACAGGCCCCGAAGGGCCAGGAAAGACTGGTATGAAGATGGACTCCCGCGAGATCGCCGAAATTGCCGCCACCCAGATAGCCACACCCCGCCTGAACTTGTATGCAGGCATCCATAAGGCCTTGCGCGCTTTCATGGCCGACACCCTGCTGGCCGTGGGCCGCATGGACGTGGATGACGACCTGGAGCTGGCGCAGACCTGCCACCGCGTGGTGGAATTGCTCGAGTTCTGCCGCTCCCACCTGGGGCACGAGAACCGGTTCATCCACGCCGCCATGGAGGCCTGCGCGCCCGGCACCAGCCAGAAGCTAGCGCATGAGCACGAGGAGCACGAGCGCGACATCGCGCGCCTGACGTCGGGCGCCACGTCCCTGCTGTCCGCGCCACGCGCCCAGCGCGGCGCGCTGGCCCACGTGCTCTATACGGAGTTGGCGGTATTCGTGGGCCACAACTACGAACACATGCAGATCGAGGAGACCGAGCACAACGCCGTGCTCTGGGCGCACTACAGCGACGCGGAACTGGTGGACATCCACAACGCGCTGGTGGCCACCATCCCGCCGCAGGAAACGATGCTCGTCATGCGCTGGATGGTTCCCTTCCTGTCGCCTGCCGAGCGCGTAGCCGTGCTGTCCGACATGCAGGCACACGCCCCCGCGCCCGCCTTCGCTGCCGTGCTGGAGGCCGTGCAGCCGCACCTCACGCAACCGGAATGGGCCAAGCTCGCGCGTGCGCTGGCCCTGCCCGCCGCGCCGGCGCTGGCGCATTGACGCCCTGCCGGTGTCAGCCGGCCACTTCGTCGAGCTGCACCGGCGCGCCCAGGCAGAGCCGGAAGCGCCCGCGCCCGGTTTTCTCGATGCGGATGCATGCACGGCTCTCCTGCAGCCGCCGCTGCAGCAGCAGCAGGCGTGCCTCGAGGTTGTCCGCCACGTCGGGCAGGCGGATGCGGGGGTCGAGCCGCAGCTCGCGGTTGGTGAAGTCCACGCGCCCCGTGCCGGCGTGGTCGCGCAGGAGCTTGGCGAAGATGGCGCCGGCCACGCCCTTGATGAGGTAATCGTCGCCAATGAACACGCTGTCGTTGGCCGTGAAGTGGCGCACGCGCAGCGGCGGCCCGCTCGCGGGCTGTATGGCGGGGGCCGGGTGCGCGGCCTCGGCGGGTTCGGCGGCGGCCTGCAGCAGGTCGATGGCGGCTGCCAACTGCCCGGCGAGCGCGACCAGCGCGTCCTCCTCGGGGTAGCGGAACTGCAGGTCCAGCGGGCTTTCGACGAACAGCACGCCCCGCACACGCCCCGCACTCAGGAGCGGAACGGCCAACTGGCTGTGCGGCGTGGCCAGGCCCGGGTACGGAATCTCGGCGCCTGCCGCTGCGCCGTCCGCCTCCAGGCTGCTGCGCACCACATGGCTGTACAACGCCGCGTGGGTCATGTGGCTGATGCGCACCGGCGTGCCTTCGCGCGCGGCCACGCCGATCACGCCTTGGCCGAGCCGGATTTCCGAGCCCACGCCCGATCTGGTGTAGCCCAGGCTCGCCACGGTGTAGAGGTGGCCTGCCGCCGCGTCGAGCAGGAGCACCATGGCGTGTTGCACGCCCAGGTGCTCCTGCAGGCCGGCGAGCGCGGCCTGCAGCAGTTCGTCGAGCGCCGTGCAGCGCGCCAGGCGCAGGCTGCACAGGCGCACCGCCCCCAGCAGGTCGGCACGCGGCGCGGCAGGCGCGAGTCCTTCGCCCGGCAATGCCTCGACGCGTTCAACGGCGTACAGGTCCGAGCCCTTGAGCTGAAACACCTCCGCCAGGCCCGAGAGCGACGCGATGCCCGCGAGCTGGGCCTTCATGCTCTCGAACAGTGGGCCCGCGGTCTCGGTGCGCAGGTAGCGCAGGTGCAGGCGGTAGAAGCGCGCCGTGACCGGATCGAGCACAAGCACGTTGGCCCAGGGATTGGCCAGGATGTTCTCGCGCGTCTTGTTGAAGAACTGGAACGACAGCGCCACGTGGCCTTCGTCCACGTAGACCACCTGCGAGATGTAGGCCACGTTGGGCGTTCCGTCGGGCGCGCAGGTGGCCATGGTGGCGGGGATCGCGCCTTCCAGGCAGGCGCGGATCGAGCGCAACGTCGGGTCGGCGGTGGTCATGGCGTGGCTTGGGGGCGCAGGGGCGCTCCCGCGCGCGGCCCCGGGGTCTGGTCGAAGGCGGTTTCGGGCGTGAACTCCACGGCCACGAGGTCGTGCGATGGAGCGGCCAGCATGGCGGCCACGTAGTCAGGCCCGTAGCCCACCTGGCCCACAGCGTGCTGCATGGCCGCGAGGTAGCGCCGCAGCACGGCCTGGTCGCCGGCCTCGGCGGGGCGCAGCCGGGCGGCCGTGGCCTTGACCTGCAGCGTGCGGTGCGATGGGGGGTCGCTGAACACCACGGCAATGTGCCCGGTGGCCGCGATGTCGGCCAGCAGCTGGCGCGATTGGCTGGGCCGCAAATAGACGGTGATGTGCCGCCCGTCCTCGCTGATGCGCGAACCCACGGCGCGCATCACGCTCGGCCGCAGCGCGGCATCGCGCGAGGCCACGATGGCCGAAACGCCCCGGTCCACCAGGGCGATGTGTTCGGGGCTCAGGAGTTGGGGGAGCACGGCGCGGCGCTGTGGTGATGGCATCCACCCTCAGGCGCGAAAGCGCCGGCGCGTGAGCGCGAGCGCGACCCAGAAGGCCAGGACCGTCGTCACGGCGAGTACCAGGCCGTGGCGCAGCGGGTGTTGCGGCCATTGGTCCATGAACAGCGGGCGCACAAGCTCCACTGCATTCGTGAGCGGCAGCCAGTCCGACACGGCGCGCACGGCCGTGGGCAATTGCTCCCGCGGGAAGAACACGCCCGAGAGGAACATCATCGGTGTGAGCACCAGCGTGAAATAGTAGGTGAAGAAGTCGTAGCTCTTGGCCAGCGCGTTGAAGATCAGCGCGATGCTCGAGAACATGATGCCCACGCACAGCAGCACGGGCCAGGCCACGAGCAGCTTTGGGCTGTGGCTGATGGAGAGCGCCAGCATCACGCCCAGGATGGCCGTGACCGTGAACAGCGCCTTGAAGGCGGCCCAGAGCATTTCGGCCAGCAGCACGCTGTCGAGGCTGATCGGCGCGTTCATGATGCCGTCCCAGGTCTTTTGCACATGCATGCGCGAGAAGGCCGAGTACAGCGCCTCAAAGCTCGCCGCGTTCATCGCGCTCATGCAGATCGAGCCGCTGGCCAGGAACAGGATGTAGGGCACGCGCGCGCTGCCGTCGGCGCCCACCTGCACCTCGCCCACCAGCGCCCCCATGCCGTAGCCGAAGGCCACGAGCCACATGAGCGGCTCGGCGATGTTGCCCACGAGGCTCGGGATGGCGAGCTTGCGCCACACCAGCAGG
>JAYSFC010000008.1:0-48950 GCA_041913505.1 Acidovorax sp. | reverse complement strand
CCGACATCAACCTGCACGCCCCCGCCCTGCTGCCCGACGACTACTGCGGCGACGTACACCTGCGCCTGTCGTTCTACAAGAAGCTCGCCACGGCCCGCACCAGCGACCAGATCGACGCCCTGCTCGAAGAAATCGTGGACCGCTTCGGCAAGCTGCCGCCGCAGGCACAGACACTGATCGACGTGCATCGCCTGCGGTGCCTGAGCCAGCCCTATGGTGTGGTGAAAGTGGATGCCGCGCCTGGCGTAATCCATATCACCTTCAAGCCCCAGCCCCCCGTGGACCCGATGGCCATCATCCACCTGATCCAGAAGAACAAGCACATCAAGCTCGCGGGCAACGAGAAGCTGCGCATCGAGCGCGAACTACCCGAGCCCAGGGACCGCGCGCAAATGGTGCGCGACGTGCTGCGCAGCCTGGGCCAGCCGCTGGCCGAGGCGGCGCGCTAGCAAAGAAAGCGCCATGCCCTGGGAAGCCGCTCTCTGCGTCCTGGCCCTGCTCGCGGCGCTGGCGCTGCGGCCCTGGCGCATGCTGGCATCGCGCCATCTGCGCACGCCCGCGGGCCCCGTTTCACAGCTCTCGCCCCTGCTGACCCCGCTGCTGGCCACACTCGCCCTGCTGCCCTGGCTCTGGGCCCTGCCCACGCTCATGCGCATGCCGCTGCAGCTGCAGTGGTCGGGCGCTTGCCTGGTGGTACTCATGCTCGGCTGGCCCCTGGCCATTCCGGTGCTGCTGTGCGTGGGCGCCACCGCCTGGGCCATCTCGCCCGCGATGGACGGGGCCCATGCCCTGGGCGCAATGACCTGGCAGGGCGTGGTGCCCGCCACGCTGGCCCTGGGCCTGGGCGCACTCGTGCGGCACTACACGGGCACGCGCCCTTTCGTCTACGTGCTGGGGCGAGCGTTTCTCGGCACCGTGGCCTGCCTGTTCGTGGCGGGCGCGCTGGCGCAGTGGAGCGGCCACCAGCTGCCCGCCGTAGACCAGGAGCTCTCGCTCGTCGCGCGCTGGCTCATGGCCTGGGGCGACGGTTTCGTCACCGGCATGCTGGCGGCCATCTTCGTGGCATTCAAACCGCAATGGCTCGCTACCTGGTCTGACCGGCTCTACCTGCCCCCGCCCGGCGAGGCCGGCCCGCGCTGAGCACGGCGGCCTCGCCCCCAAGGCGGGCTACTATCGGGGGTTTTGATTTACCCGCGCTCGCCCCTGCTTTCATGATCCACGCCACCGAATTCGCCCCCGGCCTCGTCGTCCAGGGCATCACGCCCCCGATGTCGCTGAAGGACTACAAGCTCATCGCCTTCGATATGGACTCCACGCTCATCAGCATTGAGTGCGTGGACGAGATCGCCGCCGCCGTGGGCCGCAAGGCCGAGGTGGCCGCCATCACCGAGGCCGCGATGCAGGGCGTCATCACCGACTACAAGGAAAGCCTGCGCCAGCGCGTGGCGCTGCTGCGTGGCGTCACGGTGGCGCAGATGGAGGCCATCTACACCGAGCGCCTGCGCTTCAACCCTGGCGCCCAGGAACTCGTTGCCGCTGCCAAGGCCGCAGGCCTCACGACGCTGCTCGTCTCCGGCGGCTTCACCTTCTTCTCGGACCGCGTGAAGGCGCACCTGGGTATCGACTTCACGCGCTCCAATGTGCTCGCAATCGAGGACGGCCAGCTCACCGGCCGCATGGTGGACCAGCCATGGGGCGATATCTGCGACGGCGCCGAGAAGCGCCGCACGCTGCTGGAGATGGTGTCGCTCATGGGCATCCGGCCCGAGCAGGCCATCGCCGTGGGCGACGGCGCCAACGACTTGCCCATGATGGGCGCTGCCGGCCTCTCCGTGGCCTACCACGCCAAGCCCACTGTGCGCTCGCAGGCCAAGGTAGCCATCAACCAAGGTGGACTGGACCGGCTGCTCGAAGTGGTGCGTTGAGGCGCGCCGTCAAGCACTCCGCTTTATTCGCATAAAAAACCACGGCGTTATATCGATATAAAAATAAATACGTCGTGGCACCACGGGTAAACCCGTAAACTATGCACCACCACAGCGCAGAGGGACGGCGGTTCTCCCTCCCCTCTGCTCCTTTCGCTCATCCATAGGTGCATTTGATGTTGAAGCAAGCCCTCTCCGCCCTGGCCATCGCCACGCTGGCCCTTTCCGCACACGCCGCCGACGTGCTGAAGGTCGCCGCCACTGCCGTTCCGCATGCCGAAATCCTGAACTTCGTGAAGCCCCAGCTCAAGGCCCAAGGCGTAGACCTGCAGGTCAAGGAGTTCAGCGACTACGTGCAGCCCAACGTGGCCGTGGAAGACAAGCAACTCGACGCCAACTTCTTCCAGCACCAGCCCTACCTCGACAGCTTCAACAAGGACCGCAAGACCAGCCTGGTCCAGGTGGCCGACGGCAAAGTACATGTGGAGCCCTTCGGCGCCTACTCCAAGAAGATCAAGGCCGTGTCCGCGCTGAAGGACGGCGCCACGGTCGCCATCCCCAACGACCCCTCCAACGGCGGCCGCGCGCTGCTGCTGCTGGCAAAGCAGGGCCTGATCGAGCTCAAGGACCCCAAGAGCCTCACGCCCACCCCGCTGGACGTGGTGAAGAACCCCAAGAAGCTCAAGTTCCGCGAACTCGAAGCCCCGCTGCTGCCGCGCGCGCTCGAGGACGTGGACCTGGCCCTCATCAACACCAACTACGCAATCGAAGCCAAGCTCAACCCCACCAAGGACGCGCTGTTCATCGAGGGTGCCGATTCGCCCTACACCAACATCGTGGTGGCCCGCGCCGACCGCGCCAACGACCCCGTGATCCGCAAGCTGGTGCAGGCGCTGCACACGCCCGAGGTGAAGAAGTTCATCCAGGACAAGTACAAGGGCGCCGTCGTTCCCGCGTTCTGAACGCGGCCAGCCAGCACTGCCGAAACGCTGCCGGCGGTTCTTCCCAACCCCACGGCACACCGTGGGGGGACATAGACCCACAGAAGGCAAGCCGACCAAAACGCACCCCTCTCGCAGGGGTGTTTTTTTGCCTGATGGTTCTTGGCCTGGCCCAGCAACGGGCAGAAACCCTCCGCCTCGCAGCCTGCCAACCCCAAGATTCCCCACGGGAGTACAGCTGCTCCGCAAGGCGCTCGCGCATTCCATAGCTGCTATATATTCATTGACGTCACAGACCATTCAAGAGGGCCCCATGTCGATCCAATCCGTTCTGAAATCCACCGTGGTGGCACTGGCGCTCGTGACCAGTGGGTCGCTTTTCGCACAGGGCACGCCCATCAATGCAGCGGCGTTTGACGCACTGGTTGCGCAGGGCCCCGTCGCCGACGCCGCGACTATTCGCTCAAGCACCTGGGCCAGCAAGATCAAGCAGGCCGGCACGCTGCGCCTCGGTGGCACGCAAACCTCGAATCTTTTCTCGCTGCTCAACGAGAAAGACGGCAAGATCCGCGGCTTCGACGCGGGCCTGGCCCAACTCATTACCCGCTACATCCTGGGCGACGGGGCCAAGTACCAATTCACGCAGGTGACCTCGTCCACACGCGAACAGGTGCTCATCAACGATCAGGTGGACATGGTGTTCGCCACCTACTCCATCACGCCCGCCCGCGCCGAGAATATCTCGTTCGCTGGCCCTTACTACACCTCGCAGGCCGGTGTGCTGGTCAAGGCGAGCAACAAGACGATTCAGTCGTACAACGATCTGGCCGGCAAGAAGACCGCCACACAGGCGGGCTCCACGGGGCCCGCGATCCTGGCACAGTACGCGCCCAAGGCGGTCGTACAAGAGTTCCAGACGCACCAGGAAGCCCTTGACGCCCTGCGCCAGGGGCGCGTGGACGCCTACGTGACCGACTACACGCTACTGCTCAACGCCCTGAGCCTCGGAACCGGCGACGCACGGCTCGCAGGCGCCTCCTTTGGTGCGCAGGACCCCTACGGCATTGGGCTGCCCAAGGGCTCCGACGGCGTGGCCTTCGTCAATGCCTTCCTGAAGAAGCTGGAAGCCGATGGCACCTGGGCCAAGCTCTGGACGATTTCCATCGGGCAGCGCACCGGCAGCACGGCCGTTCCGACGCCACCCGCTCTTCCCTGACCGATGAGCGAGGTTTCCAGGCTCCTGGCCGACTACGGGCCTGCCTTCGGGCAGGCCCTTTTACTGACATGGAAGCTCACTGTCATGTCGTTCGTGCCCGGCTTCTTGCTGGGCACGGTGGTGGCGGTGCTTCGGCTCTTCCCACTACCGCCGCTGCGCTTCGTCCTGACCCTCTACGTCGAGATCTTCCGCAACATTCCCAGCGTGGCGCTGTTGATCTTCATCGTGTTCGCGTTGCCCGATCTCAATGTCCTGATCGACTATGAGCCCAGCGTGATCCTGACATTGACCCTGGTCTGTTCCGCGTTCACGGCGGACTACCTGCGCGCGGGCATCAACACCGTCGCCGGCGGCCAGGTGGAGGCTGCACTCAGCTTGGGGCTGCGGCCGATGCGCGTCATCACTGCGGTGGTATTGCCGCAGGCGCTGCGTGCGGTGGTGCAGCCGATGACCTCGCTGCTCATTGCGCTGATGTTGTCGACCTCGCTGGCGTCGCAGGTGCCGTTTCCAGGCCGGGAGCTTACCGCGCTCGTGTCCAAGATCGCCAACGACTCCGCCGCCGGCATGGCCGCTTTCGCGGTGGCCGCCGCGATGTACGTGGTGACGGGCTTGCTCATCGCGTGGGCTGGCGCCACTCTGGAAAAGAAGGTGCGGATACTGCGATGAGCCGCCCTCTGGAAGACATTCTGTTTGGTAATCCAAGCCCCCAGGCCCTGGCGCTCACGCGGGTGGTGAGCGTGATCGCAGCGGCTGTGCTGCTCCTGCTGGCTGCGGGTATCGTGGTCCGGTTCCATTCCGCAGGGCAGCTCGACGCCCGATTCTGGGAGTTCTTCACCTGGCCGACGACCTGGGCCTTCCTCGCCAAAGGCCTGCTCGGCACGCTGGCCTCGGCGGCGATGGCCGCCGTCATCGCGCTGGCCTTCGGGCTGGTGCTGCTGGTGGGGCGTCTGGCGCAGCTGCGGCTGGTGCGCTGGCCGAGCATCGCGCTCATCGAGTTCCTGCGTGGCACGCCGACGCTGCTGCTCATCTATGTGTGCTTTCTGGTGCTTCCGTCGGTTGGGATCAAGCTGAGCACCTACTGGATGCTGACCTTGCCCGTCAGCCTGAGCACCGCCGCCGTGGTGGCCGAGGTCTACCGCGCGGGCGTGCTCGCCGTACCCCGCGGCCAGACCGATGCTGCGCGCAGCCTGGGAATGACCGACACCCAGGTTTTCTTCCACGTCGTCTTCCCCCAGGCCCTTCGCTACATCGTCCCGGCGCTGGTCGCGCAACTGGTCATTGTGGTCAAGGACACCACCTTCGGCTACGTCGTCACCTACGGCGAACTCATGCAGAACGCCAAGGTGCTCATCGCCAACTACCACGCGCTGGTGCCCGTGTACCTCGTGGTGGCGGCGCTTTACTGCCTCGTGAATTACGCGATCTCCAGGGCGAGCAAACGGCTGGGCCGGCCGGTGCATTGACCATTGCCAAGCGGCTCGCGCTGGAGCAACGCCGCCTTCGACCTCTGCATCGAATGCGCTCAGCGCTCGGCACGGCCCATGCCCGGTTCATCGACACCGTGACCAAGGACCCAAGCGTACTGTCGGACTCCCGAACGCGGTGGCTCGTGCAGCGGGCAAGGCAACAGGAAGTCCTCCAACTTCAGACCAGGCCTCTTGACCGGCAGTTTTCCGCTCTCGACCAGGAACTGCCGGTGAATGCGAGTAAAAGCGGACGCTCAACGTTGGAGCTGAGCCGCGAGTGGCGGCTTGCCGCCGGGATTCGGAGCGAGCAACTGGTTAGCCGTCATTGAGGGATCTCAACGTACTCCCGAGTCCCGGGCTTGAACACGACGATTCGCTCAAAGGGAGTTTGACCAACCTTCTCACCGGCGGGCCAATGAATTGCTTGGTCTTGTGCAGGGTCCCAGAAATCTACAACCAGCAACAGCCAGTAGACATCGCACTTGGAGTAGGCCGCAACTTTTTGCATCTTGTCATATACGATTTCGCAAACCCTGCTGACGCTTAGGTTGGGAACTTCATAGACCTGACTGGCGCGCCACTCGGCATCGGCGTAGATGACCCCGTTGTGGGCGAGATAGCGAAGCTCGGCGAAGTCCGGTTCAGGTCTATATCCGGCGAAGGGAACTCCCGCAGTGGAGTTCGCAGCAGCGGTGGCTGCAAGGCGCGAAGCAGCGTCGGGTACGGAGCGAATCGGAGTGTTGGGATCGAAGTCGATCCAATACTCAAGCGCTGGGTTACCCGCGTAACGATACAGCTCTTGCCCTAGTGCGATGGCCTGGGCCCGACGCCTGGCCTGAATTTGTTCGCTACCTTCATCTGATCCGTCTCGCAGATAAACATTCGCAATCTCTATGCCCCATGTCTGCCGGCCGTGGATGACTACGTCCGGCCTGTCACCGAAAGCAATGGTCCCGGTCGGCAGCATGGGATAGCTCTTTGAGAACTCTTGAAAGAAGAAGCGCTCAAGGGCACTTTGACGAGACCGGGACATGAAGGCTAACTCCCGAATTAAGCCGAGCCGCGAAGCAGCTTCGGCTTGAATGAATTGTTAGGTCCCATTGCGGCCATCCAAACTTAGGAGAGCTGAAATCTCCGTGTCTGTAGGAGCCCAGTCTGGGCCTCGATGAGCGGCGATAGTTGCTAAGCCCAACAGCTGAAGTGTGTCCTCGGCCACCAAGCGATATTGTCCATTCTCGGCTTGCAAGAGCAGAGAGTCATCCGAAACCTTTGAAACTATGTAGCCGAGCTCGCGTAGAGTGATGAGAGCAGGAGCGAGAGTGTTGCCGGCGGCGGCTATGACAATCTTGGACATGTGGTATGGGGCCTAACGTAATGTAGACCGGTAGACCGCACCAGGCCGCAGGCCATATCCGGCGCGTGCGGTCTAAATTGGCTCGAAAAAACGCGGAAAGGGGCTTTTGGCCTAGCATTTCGGCATACATGCTGAACAAAAACACCGTACTAAATTCAGCCATGAAAACCGCCGCCCCTCCTGTGTTGCGCGCAACACGGTTGCTGGATCAGGTCCGTGAGCGAATTCGTTACAAACACTATAGCCTGCGCACCGAGCAGGCCTATGTGCAATGGGTGCGCATGTTCGTGAAATGGCACGGTTTGCGGCATCCGCGAGACATGGGACAGCTGGAAATCGAAGGCTTTCTGGCCATCATGGCTGAATGACGGCTTTAGAGCTTCTAGCTGGACGGCGGCTCAGGGTCGCAAGCAGCCTCCCGCAACCACCCCAGTGTTTCACCCAGTCGCCCAGGGTGGCCTCAGCTCTCGCTGCGAACCGGGCTACCGCCAGGCCGTGCAGCCCTCGAGCTCCCGCCGCAGCAGCAGCACGTTTTTGCCCGCGTAGAGACTCCATCAAGCTGACGGTGCCGGCACCGAGTGCAGCAGCAGCGGCGTTTCCCCATCACCATTGACGGTCTCAAGCTGCACGCCAAAGCCCCACAAGCGCGCCGCGTGCTTGAGCACCTCCAGCGCATCGTCGGCCAGGGGGCGGCCCTGGTACTGGGTGTGGCGCAGGGTCAGGCAGCGGTCGCCGCGCAGGTTCACGTTCCAGACCTGGATGTTGGGTTCGCGCACGCCCAGGTCGTATTGCTGGGACAGCAACTGGCGCAGCGTGCGGTAGCCATCCTCATCATGGATGGCGCTGACCAGCAGTTCGCGCTCGTCGGGGTCGTCGTGGATGGCGAACAGGCGCATGTCGCGCATGAGCTGCGGGCTCAGGAACTGGCCGACGAAGCTTTCGTCCTTGAAGTTGTGCATGGCATGGTGCAGCGCCGGCAACCAGGGTGTGCCGGCCATGTCGGGGAACCAGCGCCGGTCCTCCGCAGTAGGGCTCTGGCAGATGCGTCGGATGTCACGGTACATGGCAAAGCCCAGGGCATAGGGGTTGATGCCGCTGTAGGCCGGGTGCCCAGCGGGGGGCTGGTAGATCACGTTGGTGTGTGAGGAAAGCCATTCGATCATCACGCCGTCGGTCAGCCAGCCCTCGTCGTACAGGGTGTTGAGCAGGGTGTAATGCCAGAACGTGGCCCAACCCTCGTTCATCACCTGGGTCTGGCGCTGCGGATAAAAGTACTGGGCGATCTTGCGCACGATACGCACGATCTCGCGCTGCCAGGGCTCCAGCAACGGGGCGTTCTTCTCGATGAAGTAAAGGATGTTCTCCTCCGGCTCCTTGGGAAAGCGCTCGTTCTCCGGCGCCGCGCTGTCCTTGCCCTTGCGTGTTGGCAGGGTGCGCCACAGCACGTTGACCTGCTGCTGCACGTAGGCCTCGCGCTGCTCGCGCTCGGCGCGCTCGCGGGCCAGGCTTTTCTTGGACGGGCGGCAATAGCGGTCCACGCCGAAGTTGGCCAGTGCGTGGCAGGAATCCAGCAACTGCTCCACGGCATCCAGCCCGTAGCGTTCCTCGCACTGGGACACGTAGTCGCGGGCATAGACCAGATAGTCGATGATGCTGCCCGAGTCCGACCACATGCGGAACAGGTAGTTGTTCTTGAAAAAGCTGTTGTGCCCATAAGCCGCATGGGCGATCACGAGGGCCTGCATGGCCGTGGTGTTTTCCTCCATCAGGTAGCTGATGCAGGGGTTGGCGTTGATGACGATCTCATAGGCCAGCCCCATGTGGCCGCGCCGGTATCGGCGCTCGGTGGCGAGGAACTCCTTGCCGTAGCTCCAATGGCGGTAATTGACCGGCATGCCCACACTGGCATAGGCATCCATCATCTGCTCGGCAGTGATGATTTCGAGCTGGTTGGGGTAGGTGTCCAGGCCATAGCGCGCAGCGGCGGCGGCAATGGCCGCGTGGTAGCGCTCGATCAGCTCGAAGGTCCAGTCGCTGGGGTCGGGCAGCGGGCGCTCCGGGCGCTCCCCGGCCAGCAGGGGGACACTGGGCACACCGCGCCGGCGCTCCCCCGCTGCGCCCGGCCTGCCGGCTCTCTTGCCCACGCGGCGTTCCAGTACGGGGTACATCGTCAGGTTCACACCGATACCCCCTCTTTCTTGAACAGGTCGCGGAACACGGGGTAGATATCGCCCGCCTCGGACACCTTGCGCATGGCGAAGTGGGGAAACAGCGGCACCAGCTGGCTGTATTCGTCCCACAGGTTCTGCTCCTCCTGCACCACCTGCACATAGGCGAAGTAGCGCACCAGCGGCAGGATCTTGTCGGCCAGCAGGTTGCGGCAGTTGACGCCGTCGTCACCGAAGTTGTCGCCATCGCTGGCCTGGGCTACGTAGATGTTCCAGTCGTCCACGGGGTAGCGCGCACGCATGATCTGCTCGAGCAGCACCAGTGCGCTGCTGACCACCGTACCGCCGCTTTCCGTGGAGTGGAAGAACTCGTCCTCGCTGACCTCGGCGGCCTGGGTGTGGTGGCGGATGAAGACGATGTCGATCTTTTCGTAGTGGCGCGTGAGGAACAGGTACAGCAGGATGAAGAAGCGCTTGGCCAGATCCTTGCGCTCCTGGTCCATGGAGCCGGAGACATCCATCACGCAGAACATCACGGCCTGGCTGCTGGGCACGGGCACCCGCGTGCGGTTGCGAAAGCGCAGGTCCAGCGGGTCGAGGAAAGCCACCTTGCCCATGCGCGCCTTCAGGGCGTCGATGCGCTGCTGCAGCTCGGCCACGGCTTCGCTGGTGCCGTCGTCCTGCGCCAGCAGCGCATCAAGCTCCTCCTGCAGCGCCAGGAGCTCGCGGTGTGGCGCCTTGGTCAGGGCAATGCGCCGCCCCAAGGCGCCGCGCATGGTGCGCAGCACGGCGAGGTTGTGCGGCGTTCCCTCGTGGCTGTAGCCGGCGCGGCGCGTCTTGTACTGCGGCGTGTTGCCGATATGGGTGCGCAGCAAGCGCGGCAGGGCCAGGTCTTCAAAGAACAGTTCCATGAACTCTTCCTTGGACAGGGTGAACGTGAAGTCGTCCTCACCCTCCCCGCTGTCGCTGGCCTGCGAGCCCGTGCCGCCAGCACCGCCCCGAGGCCGTGGAATATGGTCACCGCGTACATGGTCGCTGTTGCCGGGATGCACGGTATCGCGAATGCCCCCTGGGCCATGGTGAAACACTGGTTCACGGATGTCCTTGCGAGGAATGGTGATGTTCTCGGCCTGCTCGATATGGCGGATATCGCGCTTGGACACGGCGCGGCGCACCGCCTCGGCAATCTGCTCCTTGAAACGGCGCACGAAGCGCTCGCGGTTGCCGACCGACTTGTTCTTGCCTGCGAGCCTGCGGTCGATGATTTGCAGTGCCATCTATGCCCCCCATCCATGGCCCGGCTCGTTGTATGCCGGAGCGTCCATCAACTGCTCTTGCGCACACGCAGGTACCACTCGCACAGCAAGCGCACCTGCTTGGGCGTGTAGCCCTTGGCCTCCATGCGGGTGACGAAGTCCTCGTGCTTGCGCGCGTCCTCGGCGCTGGCCTTCGCGTTGAAGCTGATGACGGGCAGCAGTTCCTCGGTGTTGGAGAACATCTTCTTCTCGATCACCAGGCGCAGCTTCTCGTAGCTCGTCCAGCTCGGGTTCTTGCCCTGGTTGTTGGCACGCGCGCGCAGCACGAAGTTGACGATCTCGTTGCGGAAATCCTTGGGGTTGGCGATGCCGGCGGGCTTCTCCACCTTCTCCAGTTCGGCGTTGAGGGCGTTGCGGTCAAACACCTCGCCGGTGTCGGTGTCGCGGTACTCGCTGTCCTGGATCCAGTAGTCGGCATAGGTGACGTAGCGGTCGAAGATGTTCTGCCCGTACTCGCTGTAACTCTCCAGGTAGGCGGTCTGGATCTCCTTGCCGATGAACTCGGCATAGCGCTGGGACAGGTATTCCTTGATGTAGCCGATGTACTGGGTCTCCAGCTCTGCAGGAAACTGCTCGCGCTCGATCTGCTGCTCCAGCACGTACATCAAGTGCACCGGATTGGCTGCCACCTCGGTGCTGTCGTAGTTGAACACCTTGGCCAGGATCTTGAATGCAAAGCGCGTGGAGATACCTGTCATGCCCTCGTCCACCCCGGCGTAATCGCGGTACTCCTGGTAGCTCTTGGCGCGAGGATCGGTGTCCTTGAGGCTGTCCCCGTCATAGACCTGCATCTTGCTGAAGATGCTGGAGTTTTCCGGCTCCTTTAGACGCGTGAGCACGGAGAACTGCGCCATCATCTTCAGCGTGCCGGGGGCGCACACGGCATGGGCCAGCGAGGATTCGCGGATCAGCTTCTCGTAGATCTTGACCTCCTCGGAAACGCGCAGGCAGTACGGTACCTTGACGATGTAGATGCGGTCCAGAAAGGCCTCGTTGTTGCGGTTATTGCGGAACGCCTTCCACTCGCTCTCGTTGCTGTGCGCGAGCACCAAGCCATCGAAGGGGATGGCGCCAAAGCCCTCCGTGCCCTTGTAGTTGCCCTCCTGCGTGGCCGTGAGCAGGGGGTGCAGCACCTTGATGGGGGCCTTGAACATTTCCACGAACTCCAGCAGGCCCTGGTTGGCCAGGCACAGGCCGCCCGAGTAGCTGTAGGCGTCGGTGTCGTCCTGGGCGAAGTTCTCGAGCTTGCGGATATCTACCTTGCCCACCAGGCTGGAGATGTCCTGGTTGTTCTCGTCACCCGGTTCGGTCTTGGCGATTGCCACCTGCTTGAGGATGCTGGGGTAACGCTTGACGACACGGAACTGGCGGATGTCGCCGCCGTACTCCTCCAGGCGCTTGACGGCCCAGGGCGAGAGCACATGCTGCAGGCTGCGCCGGGGGATACCGAACTGCTCTTCCAGCACCGGTCCGTCCTCCACGGGGTCGAACAGGCCCAGCGGCGACTCGTTTACCGGCGAGCCCTTGAGGGCGTAGAACGGCACCTTCTGCATCAGGTACTTGAGGCGCTCGGCAATCGAGCTCTTACCCCCACCCACCGGCCCCAGCAGGTAAAGGATCTGCTTGCGCTCCTCCAGCCCCTGGGCCGCATGGCGAAAGAAGCTCACCACCTGCTCGATGGCATCTTCCATTCCATAGAACTCAGCAAACGCGGGATAGCGGCGGATAACCTTGTTGGCGAACAGGCGCGAGAGGCGCGGGTCGTTGCGGGTATCCACCATCTCGGGCTCGCCGATGGCCGCCAGCATGCGCCGAGCAGCCCCCTCGTAAGCCATGGGATCGCTCTGGCACAGGGCGAGGTACTCGTCGACCGACATTTCCTCTTCGCGCAGCCGAACGTAGCGCGCGGCAGAGTTGCTGATGACATCCATACGACCTCCCTAGCGGCACGCACCCGGGGGCGGACAGCGCCGCAAAGTTGCAAGGCATTCGCTATCGCATGGGGTCGTTGTAGCACCTTGCCTTCGCTTTGAATAGCTCAAACGTCCTACACGGAGGGGCGGGCCACGGGATCACAATACGGCCTTCGGCCGCGTCATGCGCCCTGCCACAACCACCAGGCCAGCACGAACATCATCATGCCCGTGCCCATGTCGAGCAGGCGCCAGGCGCGCGGGCTCGCGAACACGCCCTGCAGCCGCCGCCCGGCCAGCGCCAGCAGAACGAACCACACCAGGCTCGCCGTCGCCGCACCCGCCACGAACACCCACTTGAGCCCGCCCTCCTGCCGCGCGCCGATTGAGCCCACGAGCACGACCGTGTCCAGGTACACATGTGGATTCAGCAACGTGAGCGCAGCCAGCGTGCCCAGCACACCAAGCAAGCCATGCTCCACGCCGTCCGGCGCGGCGGCAAGCCCCGCTCCCGGCGCGAACAGCGCGCGGTGCCAGGCGAACAGCCCGTAGGCCGACAGAAACAACACCCCGCCCAGCATGAGGTAGTACGCGAGCCGGGGCGCCTCGCCCAGCAGTTGCGACATGCCCGCCACGCCTGCACCGATGAGCAGCGCATCGCTTGCCACGCACAGCGCCACACAGGCACGCACGTGCCTGCCATGCACGGCCTGGCGCAGCACATAGAGGTTCTGCGCGCCGATCGAGACGATGAGCGAAAGGCACATCGTGAAGCCGGCGAGCCAGGAGGCGGAAACAGCGGTCGTGAACATGGCGCGATCCTAGGCCGCCATACTGCTTAAGTACACTTCAAATATCTAACCAATATTTAGCAAAACTAAATGCTCGACTACGCTGCCCTCGAAGCCTTGGCTGCCGTGGTGCGCGAAGGCAGCTTCGAGCGCGCCGCACGCCGCCTGCACGTCACACCCTCGGCCATCTCGCAGCGCATCAAGCAGCTGGAAGAGCGCGTGGGCCAAGTGCTGGTGCAGCGCGGCACGCCCTGCACAGGCACCGACGCGGGGCGGCGCCTGTGCCTGCACGTGGAGCAGGTGGCACTGCTGGAAAACCAGTGGCGCCGCACCAACCCCGACCTGCTGCCCGATACACCTGCGCCCGCGCCTACGCTGCAGCTGGCGGTAAACGCCGACTCGCTCTCCACCTGGTTCATGGACGCCATGGCCGCCTTCACCGCAGGCGGCAACGAGCTGCTGGACCTGCGCATCGACGACCAGGAGCACACCGGCGAGCGCTTGCGCGCGGGCGAGGTGATCGCTGCCGTCACCGCGACAGGTTCAGGCATAGGCTCGGCCATCGCGGGCTGCAACACCTGGCCGCTGGGCACCATGCGCTACGTGGCCGCCGCCAGCCCCGGTTTCATCGCACGCCATTTCGCGGGCGGCGTGACGGCGGCCGCGCTGGCCCGCGCACCCATCATGGTCTACGACCGTAAAGACCGCCTGCAGGACCAGTGGATGCAGACGCACGGCCTGGCCTCGCGCGCGCAGGCGCCGCGCCACTTCCTGCCTTCCAACTACGGCTACGTGCGCGCCTGCGAGGTGGGCATGGGCTGGGGCATGCACCCCACGGTGCTCATCGAGCGGCAGCTCGCGGACGGCACGCTGGCGCTGCTCTTGCCCGATGCCGCACTGGACGTGCCGCTGTACTGGGCCCATCCGCGCAGCGCACAGCAAGCGCTGGAGCGGCTCACGCAATGCGTCATGGCGGCCGCGCGGCAGTGGCTGGAGCCCGCCGGATAAACCTCAGGCGACGCCCGCCTCCGCAGGCAGATAGATGCGTGCCAGCCCCTGCTTGATGGCTTCCACGATCTGCTCGCGCCGCAACGCGATGTGCTCGGTCAGCAGCCGCTGCGCCTCGGCCTGATCGCGCCGCGCGAGTGCCTCCACGATGGCGCGGTGCTCCTGCTGCGTGGAGTCGCGCCCCACGTTCTCCATGTCGATCCAGCGGATGAAGCGGATGCGCTCGTTGATGTTCGCCAGCATGCGCTGCAGCTCCGCGTTGCCGCCCATCGCGGCGATGCGCAGGTGGAAGCCCTCGTCCAACTCCACAAGCGCGGGGATGGGGGTGCCCAGCGGCACCTCGCGGCTGGTGTCCAGGTAGGCGCGCGCTTCGGCGATCCGGTCATCACCCGCGCGCTCGATCGCCAGACGCAGGCACTCGCGCTCGATGGCCACGCGTGCTTCGTACAGATCCAGCGTTTCCTGGATATCGAGCGGGCGGCGCATGAAGCCGCGCGTGCACGGCACCAGAAATCCGTCAGTTACCAGCCGCGCCAGCGCTTCGCGCACGGGCGTGCGGCTTACGCCCAGCCGCTCGGCCAGCTCGATCTCACTGATGCGCTCGCCCGGCTTGAACTGGTACGAGATTGCCATGTCGCGCAAGGCATGGAAGACACCCGAGCCGCGTTCGCGGCGGACCTTGGAGATGGAAGCATTCATCGCAGTGCAGTACCCGTGTGCCGATTGTGCCGTGTCGGACTTCCACGGCATTGCAGCTCAGTATTTCATTAAGTATACTAAAAAGCATCCAAAAACTAGACACCCTTCAGGAGCCACCGACAATGACCCCACCTGCCTTCAACGGCGCCGATGCCATGGTGCGCATGCTGCAGCTCAACGGCGTGAAGCACATCTTCGGCCTGTGCGGCGACACAAGCCTGCCCTTCTACGACGCCATGGCGCGGCTGGACCACGGCATGGACCACATCCTCACGCGCGACGAGCGCAGCGCCGGCTACATGGCCGACGCCTATGCCCGCGTGACCGGCCGCGTGGGCGTCTGCGAGGGGCCCAGTGGCGGCGGCGCCACCTACCTGCTGCCGGGGCTGGTGGAGGCAAACGAATCCTCGGTGGCGGTGCTGGGCATCACCTCCGACGTATCAGTGGGCGCCCGCGGCAAATTCCCGCTCACCGAGCTGGACCAGCAGGCGCTGTACAAGCCGCTGACCAAATGGAACACCACCATCGACCGCGTGGACCAGATTCCCCATGCCGTGCGCAGCGCCTTCCGCGCCATGACCACGGGGCGCCCGGGCGCAGCCCACATCTGCCTGCCCTACGATGTGCAGAAGCACGCGCTCGACGAGGCCGACGTGTGGGCCCAGCCCGGCCACGGCCAGTTTCCGGCCTACCGCAGCGCGCCCGACCCGGCCGCCGTGGATGACGCGGCCGAGCGCCTCGTGGCCGCGCGCGCGCCCGTGCTCATCTGCGGCGGCGGCGTGGTCATCGCGGGCGCCACGGCCGAGCTGGACGCGCTCGCCACCCTGCTCAACGCCCCCGTGTGCACCACGGTGAGCGGCCAGGGGTGCCTGGCCGACTCCCACCCGCTCAACGCGGGCGTAGTGGGCACCAACGGCGGCGTCGAGGCCACGCGCGCTGTGGTGGCCCAGGCCGACCTGGTGCTGTTCATTGGCGCGCGCGCGGGCTCCACCACCACCGAGCACTGGCAGATGCCCTCGCGCAAGGTGCCCATCCTGCACCTCGACGTGGACGCCATGACCATCGCCACCAACTACCGCACCGACGTGGCCCTGGTGGGCGACGCCAAGCTGGGCCTGGCCGCGCTGCACACTGCCGTGCAGGCGCGCATCGCCAGCCGCCCCTCCGGCACGGCCGATGGCGCGGCCCTGGCGGCGCGCGCACGCGCTGAAAAGCAGGCCTTCTTCGCCCCGCTGGCCGCAAGCCTCGCGCGCCCCATTCGCCCCGAGCGGGTGGTGGATCTGCTCAACCGCCTGCTGCCGCAAAAGGCCATCGTTGTGGCCGACCCCGGCACGCCCTGCCCCTACTTCTCGGCCTACTTCAACGCGCCGCAAGCCGGACGCCACTTCATCACTAACCGCGCGCACGGTGCGCTGGGCTTCTCGCTGTCGGCCGGTTTTGGCGCGGCCATCGGCCAGCCGAACTCGGTGGTGGTCTCGGTGATGGGAGACGGTAGTTTCGGCTTCACCTGCGGTGAGCTGGAGACCGTGGTGCGCCGCGGCGTGCCGCTCAAGATGATCGTGTTTTCCAACTCCGTGTACGGCTGGATCAAGGCCAGCCAGAAGACGGGCTACGGCGAGCGCTACTTCTCGGTGGACTTCAACCGCACCGACCACGCCCGCGTGGCCGAGGCCTTCGGCGTGAAGGCCTGGCGCGTAGAGAACCCGGCCGACCTCGAAGGCGCGCTCAAGGCAGCGCTCGCGCACGACGGTCCGGCGCTGGTGGATGTGATCTCGCAGGAGCTCCAGGACACTGCTGTTCCCGTGAGCCAATGGATGGGTTGAACAACCAAGAAGGAGACTGGAATGACCCTCGCACGACGACAACTGCTTTCCGCCGCCGCCCTCGCGGCCCTGGGCCTGACCGAACTCGCGCGGGCCGAGGAGGCCAACCTCAAGCTCGTGGTGACCTTCCCGCCCGGCGGCAGCACCGACATCGCCTCGCGCATCATGCAGCCGCGCCTGGGCGAGCGCGTCGGCAAGCCCGTGATCGTGGAGAACCGCCCCGGCGCGGCCAGCCAGATCGCCACGCAGTACGTGGCCAAGTCGGCGCCCGACGGCGGCACCCTGCTCGTGAGCTTCGACACCCACGCCATCAACCCCATCGCCAAGCCCCGACTGCCCTACGACACCTTCAAGGACTTCGCGGGCGTCACGCTGGCGCTGCGCTTTCCGCTCGTGATCGGCGCCGCTGCCTCGGTGCCGGGCAAGGACCTCAAGGAATTCCTGGCCGCGGCGCGCAAGGCGCCCGCCAGGTACAGCTACGCCTCCACGGGCCTGGGCTCGATGAACCACCTGGTCATGGAGGACATCAAGCGCCGCTCCGGCACCTACGTGCTGCACGTGCCCTACGGCGGCGGCGGCCCGGCTGTGCAGGCGGTGGTGGGCGACGTGGCCAGCCTCACGCTGCTGAGCTACGCGGCGCTGCGCGGGCAGATCGCGGCGGGCCGCATCAAACCCCTGGCCGTCACGGGCGCCAGGCGCCTGCCCGAGCTGCCCGACGTACCTACCGTGGCCGAATGCGGCTTTCCGGGCTTCGAGGCTTACTCGTGGATCGGCATCTTCGCGCCCGCCGCCACGCCCACAGCCACCGTGCGCAAACTCACCGAGGACTTCCAGGCCACGCTGAACAGCGCGGACGTGAAATCCAAGCTCACGCAAGCCGGCTTCGAGGTCATGGCCACCGACGGCCCCGCCCTCGACCGCCACGTGCGAGAGGAGTATGAGCGCTGGGGCCGTTTCGTACGCGAAAACAAGCTGAGCCTGGAGGAATAGACGCCCCATGCTGCCGCTGGACCACATCGTCATCGCCGTTCCCGACCTTGCGCAGGCGCGGGCCCGCTACGAAGCCCTGGGCTTTCACGTGCTCGCGGGCGGCGAGCACCCAGGCCGCACCTCGCACAACGCGCTCGTAGTATTCGCCGACGGCGCCTACCTGGAACTGATCGCCTGGCGCGGCCCCGCACCGCAGGAGCGCTGGTGGCGCACGCTGCAAGAGCACGGCGAGGGCCTGGTGGACTTCGCCCTGCTGCCCGCCGATACCGCACAGGCGCTGGCCGCAGCGCAGGCGCGCGGCCTGCACACCCTGCATGGCCCGGTAGACGGCGGGCGCGTGCGACCGGACGGCGCACAGCTGCGCTGGAGCACCGCGCGCCACGCCACGCCCGACCTGCCCTTCCTCTGCGGCGACATCACGCCCCGCCGCCTGCGCGTGCCCGACAGCCAGGCCGATCGCACCCACCCCAACGGCGCTGCGGGCGTGCCATCGCTCGCCGTGGCGGTGCACGACCTGCGCCGGAGCCTGGCGCGCTACCGTGCACTGCTGGGGCCGGGTGCGCACATCGGCGAGCCGCAGGCCGACCCGCTCACAGGCCTGGAGACGGCCACCGTGGCCCTGCAGGGCGCCACGCTCACGCTGCAGTCGCCTGCCGCGCGGGAGCCTGCAGACCTGCCCGGGCCTGGGCGCGCGCTGCATGCGCGGCTCGCGGCGCGAGGGGAAGGGCCCGTCAGCGTCGATATTGCCTGCGGTGCAGGGCGAGAGCCGCTGCGGCTGACTGGGTCTTAAATCCTTGCTGGGCGCTGGCTAGGAAGCGTGCCCGCACTCCGCCAGAAATGCTGCAATCAACCGCGCTTCCCGCCGCTCCCGCAGGCAATACAGGTACTCCGCCAGCACCGGCACTTCCTCCTCGAAAGGCAGGACCACCAGCTCCGGGTGGGCCGAGGCCTCGTGCCGCGCGAACACGCTCACACCCATGGCACGGATCACGGCCTCGCGCACAGCCTCCCGGCTCGCAATCTCCAGCACCTGGCGCGGCGCTACGCCGGCCTGCGCGAGCATCTCTTCGGTGAGCTGGCGTGTCATGGAACCGCGCTCGCGCAGAATCAGGCTGCAGCCCGCCAGCTCGGCCACACGCACGGCCCGGCGCCCGGCCAGCGGGTGGGTCCGGTGCACCACGAGCGCGAGCGGGTCCGTACCCAGCTCCACGCGCAGCAGGCGCGCGTCGCCCTCCAGGTGCGACGAGGTGGCCAGGTCCACGCGAAATTCGAGCAGCGCGTCACCCGTCTGGCGCGAATTGCCCGTACCGATCACCACGTCCACACGCGGGTAGCGCACCTGGTAGCGCTTGACGATGTCAAGGATGTAGTACGGCGCCGTGGCGCCGATGCGCAGTTGGCCCTGGTTCACGTCGCCCGCGTTGCGCAGGGCGAACTCCACGCTGCTCTCCTGCTGCAGCAGCCTCTCCACCATGGGCAGCAGGCGCACGCCCTCGTCGGCGATCGCCAAGCGCCCGCCCTGGCGGCGGAACAGCTCCACGCCGTAGTGTTCCTCCAGCGCGCGGATCTGCGTGGTCACCGTGGGCTGGCTCAGGCCCAGTTGCTTGGCAGCGAGCGTGATACTGCCCAGCCGGGCCACGAGGAAGAAAGATTTCAGTTGCGTGACGAACATGGGCCTCCACGGCGGACCTGGGCGAAGGGACGGCGTTGCGCCGGCATTTCACCACAGGGTGCCACCCAAATCCGCCAATACCGGCTTCGGCAAACTTCCGTTGTGTGACACAGACGTTTCACTTGCGCTTCCTACAGTGGCGCTCACCACAGCCAACCACGGAATCGAAACCGCCATGCGCAACCCCCTCACCCTCTGGAGCCGCCGCTTCGCCATCGCCGCCACCGTGCTGGCCGCCTCCACCCTCGCCCATGCCGCCAAGACCGAATTGCTGGTGTACAGCGCGCTCGAGGCCGACCAGATCAAGGCCTACAAGACCGCGTTCGAGAAGGACCACCCCGAGATCGAGCTGAAGTTCGTGCGCGACAGCACGGGCATCATCACGGCCCGCCTGCTCGCCGAGAAGGGCAACCCCCAGGCCGACGCCATCTGGGGCCTGGCCGCCACCTCGCTGATGCTGCTCGACAAGGAGGGCATGCTGCAGCCCTACGCCCCCAAGGGCCTCGCGCAGGTGCGCGCCACCATGCGCGACGCGCGCGCCGAACCCACGTGGGTGGGCATGGACCTGTGGTCCTCCGCCCTGTGCTTCAACACCGTGGAAGCCGCCAAGCGCAAGCTGCCCACGCCCGCGAGCTGGGCCGACCTGACGCAGCCCGTGTACAAGGGCACGATCACCATGCCCCACCCCGCATCGAGCGGCACGGGCTTCCTCATGGTATCGGCCTGGCTGCAGATGATGGGCGAACAAAAGGGCTGGGCCTTCATGGACGCGCTGCACCAGAACATCGGCGTGTATACGCACAGCGGCTCCAAGCCCTGCCGCCAGGCCGGCGCAGGCGAATTCCCCGTGGGCCTGAGCTTCGAGTACCGCGCCGCCAAGACCAAGAAGGAAGGCGCGCCCATCGACATCGTGTTCCCCAAGGAAGGCCTGGGCTGGGACGTGGAGGCCACGGCCGTAATGAAGACCACCAAGAAGCAGGAGGCTGCCAAGGCTCTGGCCGACTGGGCCGTCACGCGCCAGGCCAACCAGCTCTACGCCGCCAACTTCGCCGTGCTGGCCCTGCCCGATGCGCAGGAAAAGCTTGAGCACGTGCCCGCCAACCTCGAGTCGCTGCTGGCCAAAAACGATTTCAACTGGGCCGCCGCCAACCGCGACCGTATCCTCGCCGAGTGGAGCCGCCGCTACGAAGCCAAGGCCGAAAAGAAGTGAGCATGCTCTCGATCCAGAGCGTCGCCAAGCAGTTCCGTGGCAACGCGGTACTGCGCGGCATCGATCTCGACGTGGAGCCCGGCGAGTTCGTGAGCCTGCTGGGCCCCTCGGGCTGCGGCAAGACCACGCTGCTGCGCATCGTCTGCGGCATCGAGTCGCCCGACGAGGGGCGCGTGCTGCTGCATGGGCGCGACATCACGCACACCCCCGCCGCCGGGCGCGGCTTCGGCGTGGTGTTCCAGAGCTATGCGCTGTTCCCCAACCTCACGGCGGCGCAGAACGTGGCCTTCGGCCTGCACGGCCAGCGCCATCAACGCGAAGGCCAGGTGCGCGAGCGCGTGGCCGAGATGCTCTCGCTGGTGGGTCTGACCGAGCAGGCTGGCCGCTACCCCGCGCAGCTCTCGGGCGGCCAGCAGCAGCGCATCGCGCTGGCGCGTGCCCTCGCCCCCCGGCCCGAACTGCTGCTGCTCGACGAGCCGCTGTCCGCCCTCGACGCGCAGGTGCGCGCCGAGCTGCGCGGCGAGATGCGCCGCCTGCAGCGCCAGCTCGGCATCACCTCGATCATGGTCACGCACGACCAGGAGGAGGCCCTCTCGATGGCCGACCGCGTGGTGCTTATGCACCAGGGCCGCATCGAGCAGCAGGGCTCACCCGAGCAGCTCTATGCCCAGCCCGCGAGTCGCTTCGCGGCGGGTTTCGTGGGCCGCATGAACCTGCTGCCCGCCGTGGCCGAGGGCGATGGCCAAGTGCGCGTAGGCGCGGCGCGGCTCGGCTGCGCCACGCCGGGCTACCGTGCGGGCAGCCCGCTGCTCGTGGGTGTGCGCCCAGAAAGCGTGGTGCTGCACCCCGCGTTGCCCACCGAGTTGCCCAACCTGCTGCGCGCACGCGTGGTCGAAACCGTGTTCCTCGGTCCCGTGGCACTCGTGCGGCTGTACAGCGAAACGCTGCAGTGCACGCTCGACGCGCAATGGCCGTTGCGTCACGACGCCCACCTGCCCGACTGGCTGCACGGCGAGGTGTTCGTCGAGCTGCCCGCCGCCGCGCTGCAGCCGCTCGCGCTGCCCGACTCGATGCGGTGGGCCGCATGAACACGACCGCTATCCCCCTGCCCCCGCAAAGTTCCCATGGCGCACTGCGCGAAACGCCGCCCCTGCCCGCCCGGCTAGAGCGGCCGCTGCTCGCGCTGCTGCTCGCGGCGGCCCTTGCGGCCCTGGTGCTTGCGGTGCTCGCGCCCGTCGCGGCGCTGCTGGCCAAGAGCTTCTGGAATGCGAGCGGCGAGTTCGTTGGACTTGCGCAGTTCATCGCCTACGCGCGCACTCCCCATGTGGGCACATCGCTCGCCAACAGCCTGTGGCTCTCGGCCCTGTCGGCCACGCTGTGCGTGGCACTGGCCTACATCTATGCCTACGCGGTCACGCAAAGCTGCATGCCGCTCGCGCGCTTCTTCCGCGCCGTGGCGCTCATCCCGCTGCTCGCGCCCTCGCTGCTCATGGCGATCAGCCTCATCTACCTGTTCGGCAGCCAGGGGCTGCTCAAGGGCTGGCTGCTGGGGGCCTCGGCCTACGGGCCCATCGGCATTGTGTTGGGCTCGGTGCTGTGGACATTCCCGCACGCACTGCTCATCCTGTGCACCACGCTGGCCGCGAGCGACGGCCGCCTGCACGAGGCCGCCACCACGCTGGGCGCGGGGCGCTGGCGCATCTTCCGCCAGGTCACGCTGCCCGCCAGCGGCTACGGGCTCATGATCTCGTGGGTGGTGGTGTTCGTGCTCGTCATTACCGACTTCGGCGTGCCCAAGGTCATCGGCGGCAACACGCAGATGCTCGCCACCGACATCTACAAACAGGTGATCGGCCAGCAGAACCTGCCCATGGGCGCCGTGGTGGCCATGCTGCTGCTCGTGCCCGCGGGGCTCGCCTTCTGGGCCGAACAGCACCTGCGCGCACGCCAGTCGGCCACCCTGGGCGTGCGCGCCGTGCCCCACGTGCCCCAGCCACACGCGCCGCTCGACCGCGCGCTGCTGCTGTACTGCGGCGTGGTCGCGCTCGTGCTGCTCGGGGTCATGGGCACAGCCATCTTCGCTTCGCTCGTGAGCTTCTGGCCATACAACCTCACGCTGTCGCTCAAGAACTACCGCTTCGATCTCATGGACGGCGGCGGCTGGGCCAGCTACGGCAACTCGCTGCGCCTAGCGCTGGGCACGGCCGTAGCGGGCGCGCTGCTGAGCTTCGTGACGGCCTACCTCGTGGCCAAGCCCACGCGCTTCGCGCGGGCACGGCTGGGGCTCAACGCCATCGCCACCCTGCCCATGGCCGTGCCAGGCATGGCGCTGGGCCTGGGCTACATCCTGTTCTTCAACGCGGCCTGGAACCCGCTGCACGGCCTGTACGGCGGCATGGCGCTGCTCGTGGCCTGCACGGTGGCGCACTTCTTCTCGGTGGCGCACATCACGCAGCTCGCGGCGCTGCAACAGCTCGACGCCGAGTACGAGCGCGCCGCACAGGCACTGGGCATTCCGTTCTGGAGCATGCTCTGGCGCGTGCACCTGCCCGTGTGCCTGCCCACGCTCATGCAGGTGGCGGGCTACTTCTTCGTGAACGCGATGACCACCGTGTCGGCCGTGGTGTTCATCTACTCGCCCGAGACCACGCTCGCCTCGATCGCGATGCTCGCCATGGACGACGCGGGCGACATCGCCCCGGCCGCGGCCATGGCCACGCTGATCTTCGCCACGGCAGCGGCGGGCCGGCTGCTCATCGGCCTGGCCGACCGGGCGCAGGCGCGCACCACGCAGCGCTGGCGCACGCGCTAGCCCCCTTTCCCTTTCCTCATCTTCCCCATGACATACGACGTCATCGTTGTAGGGGCCGGCATTGTCGGCCTCGCCCATGCCTACACCGCCGCGCAGCGCGGCCTCAAGGTGCTCGTCATCGAGCGCGACGCGGCCTGCGCGGGCGCATCGGTGCGTAACTTCGGCTTCGTCACCGTGACGGGCCAGCGCGCCGGTGCCCACTGGCGGCGCGCCATGCGCTCACGCGAACTCTGGGCCGCCATCGCGCCCCAGGCCGGTATCGAGGTGCTGCACCAGGGCCTGTGGCTCACGGCGCGCCGCCCCGCAGCGCACGCGGTGCTCGAAGCCTTCATGCAGACCGAGATGGCCCCCGGCTGCGAATTGCTTACACCCCAGGCCGCCGCCGCGCGCCACCCCGCGCTGCGCACGGCGGGGCTGCGGTCGGTGCTCTACAGCCCGCACGAGCTGCGCGTGGAGTCGCGCACGGCCATCCCGCGCCTGGCCCGGTGGCTGGCCGAAGCGCAGGGCGTGGACTTCCGCTTCGGCGAGGCTGTGCTGGACGTGGCGCCGCCGCGCGTGCGCACCGTGCGCGCCACCTACGCCGCCGAGCGCGTGGTGGTCTGCACCAACGCCGACCCCGGCAGCCTGTACGCGCCCGAGTGGGCCGCGCACGGCCTGCGCCAGTGCCAGCTACAGATGCTGCGCGTGCGCCCGCAAGCGGGCTTCGAGCTCAAGGGTTCGGTGATGGGCGACCTGAGCCTGGTGCGTTATGAAGGCTATTGCGCCATGGAGTCCGCACAAGCTCTGCGTCAACAGCTACAAAATGAGGAACAAGAGTCGCTCGCCCACGGCATCCACCTGATCGTGGTGCAAAGCGCGGACGGCAGCCTCGTCGTGGGCGACTCGCACCACTACGGCGCCCCCGGCGGCCCGGCCCCCGCTCCTTTCGCGCAGGAGCACGTGGATGCGCTGATCCTGCGCCACCTGTGCGAGGCGCTGCAGCTCACCGAGGCCTCGGTCCTGGAGCGCTGGGTAGGCACCTACCCCGTTTCGTCCAGCGAACCCTGCATCGTGCAGACCCCGGACAGCGCCACACGCCTGGTCGCCGTGACGAGCGGCTCGGGCGCGAGCACCGCACTCGGCCTGGCCGAGGAGGTCTTTGCGGCCTGGTGACCGCGCCAAGGTCACCACGCCAACACTCAGCCCCCTATGGGCAAGCCCGGTATCGGGTGCAGCACATGCACCTTGGGACCGGGCTGCGCCACCTCGGGCACCAGATCGGCCAGCGTCATGCTATCCAGCACGGCCAGATAGGCCAAAGTTGCCTTGCCCAGCACTCCCTTGAGACGGCAGTGGCTGCTGAGCCGGCAGGTGTTGAGCGTGGGGTCAAAGCACTCCACCATGTCGAAATCGGTCTCGGTCGAGCGCACCACGGCGCCCAGGCTGATTTCGACCGCGGGCTTCATGAGCCGCATGCCGCCGCCGCGCCCCCGCGTGGTCTCCAGCAGGCCCTGCGCCGCCAGCTCCTGCACGATCTTGGTCAGGTGGCTGCGCGAGATGCCATGCGCTTCGGCCACCTCAGAAATCGTCACCGGCTGCTCGCGCTCCTGGCAGGCCGCACAGTACATGAGCACGCGCAGCGTGTAGTCGGTCCATTGGGTCAGGCGCATGAATTGTCGCTGGTCAAGAAAAGGTGCATCTCAGCTACATTTTATTTCGTTAAAATGTTCAGATCAAATGAATCTTTAAGGACCTGCCATGAACGCTCGCCTGCCCCAGACCCCGCCGGACGCCGATCAGGCTATCGGCCAGATCGCCGTGCAACTACCCGGCGCCACCGCCATCTTCCGCCGCCTCAAGCTCGACTTCTGCTGCGGTGGCCAGGTGAGCCTGCGCCAGGCCACCGCCGACAAGGGGCTGGACCTGGCCGCCGTGCTGCAGGAGCTCTCGGCGCTGCAACGCTCCGATGAAGCCCCGCTGGCCGGCGATGCCGGCGAACTCATCGACCACATCCTCACCCGGTACCACGACGTACACCGCGCCCAGCTGCCCGAGCTGATCCGCATGGCACGCCGCGTCGAGGCCGTGCACCGCGACCACCCCGCCGTACCCGCAGGCCTCGCCGACGCTCTGGAGGCCCTGGAGGAAGAGCTGCTCTCGCACATGCAAAAAGAGGAAGCCGTGCTGTTCCCGCTGCTCAAGTCGGGCGGCCACCCCTTCGTGGGCCAGCCCATCGCCATGATGCGCTCCGAGCACACGGACCACGGCGCCGCGCTGGAAAACCTGGCCCGCCTGACCAACGACGCCCAGCCGCCCCAGGGGGCCTGCAACACCTGGCGTGCGCTCTACGCGGGCATCGGCCAGCTCAGCGACGACCTGATCCAGCACATCCACCTGGAAAACAACATGCTGTTCCCGGCCTTCGAACCCAAGAAGGCCGCCAGCGGCGACTGCGGCCCCTCGGGCTGCTCGTGCCAGTGACACTCGCGCCCCGACCTTGACCTGCACGCGAGAGTCTGGCCGCGCTGGACTCCTCCGGGGCGAGTTCGGCCAGCTACCCGGCTCCAGCACACTGGCTACTTGCGCGCCGTGCGCAGCGGCGCGAGCAGGTGTGCCAGCCCGTTGTGGTCGATCTCGAGCATGAGCGCCAGCAGCCGGCCCAGATCGCCGCGTGGAAAACCCTCGCGCGCAAACCAGGCCAGGTAGTTACCCGGCAGGTCTGCAATCAGGCGGCCCTTGTATTTGCCGAAAGGCATCTCGGTGGTCACCAGGCGCCGTAGCAGTTCGGGATCCATGACGCGCCGAGCCTTCAGCCGCGCGGTGGCTGCTTGAGCATGTGGAAATCGAGTAGCCGCGTGGCCATCACCGTTTCGGTGAGGAAGAACACCAGGGCCAGCAAAAACGACACCACCCCCGCCAGGAACCCCACCACGGCCATGCGTGCGGCTTGCAGGCCCATGATCTCGCCGAGGAACAGCAAAATGATGGTGAGCCCGATCAGGAAGGCGCACAGTGTGAGCAGGCCAATGCAGACGTTGGCCATGCGCCCGCGCGTGCGCAGCGTGGCGAGTTCGGCGTAGGAGCGCTCGAGCAGTTCCGGATCGCTGCTGCTACGGGCCTTGTCCTCAACGATGCGCGCACGGTCGATGATGCGCGCGAGCCGCCCGGCCACCGCGCCGATCATGCCGGACACGGCCGTGAGCAGGAACACCGGCGCCACCGCAAGCTGGATGCCGTGGGTGATGGCGGAGGAATCGAGGACAACGCTCATGGGCGGGTTTACAGTGCTCTGGCCACGGTTGGCGGGGCGCTGATTATCTCCTCAGCCACGCACGCGCGGCGGCAGTGGGTAGGCCGGATCGGTGAAACCCGGCGTAGAAGGATGGCCGGGTGCCACCAGCGAATCCACCAGTGCCTCGTCCTCGGGCGTCACCACATACCCCAGCGCTGGCGCATAGTCCTGCCACTGCGCCAGCGTGCGCGGCCCCGCGATCACCGAGCTCACGCTGCGGTGCGCCAGCACCCAAGCCGTGGCGAACTGCGCGAGCGTGACGCCGCGCGCCTCGGCATGGGCCTTGAGCCGCTGTGCGATGGCAAGCGACTCCTCGCGGAACTCCACCTCGGCCATGCGCCGGTCACCGCGCCCGGCGCGCGTGCCCTCAGCCGGCGCCTGGCCCGGCAGGTACTTGCCAGTGAGCACACCGCGCGCCACAGGACTGTATGCGGCCACACCGATGCCATGGTGCGCGCACACGGGCAAGATCTCCACCTCGGTCGTGCGGTTGAGCAGGTTGTAGCAGGGCTGGCAAGCCACGGACAGCGGCATGCCGATCTGGCGCGCCATGTGTGCGAGCTCGCTGATACGCCAGCCCCGGAAGTTGGATACGCCCCAGTAACGGATCTTGCCCGCGCGCAACAGCGCCTCGATGGCGAACAGCGGCTCCTCGAGGTCCATGCCCTCGTAGTCGCGGTGCAGGTAGAGGATGTCCACATGGTCGGTGCGCAGGCGCCCAAGGCTGGCCTCCACCTCGCGCAGCATCCAGCTGCGCGAATAGCGCGACTCGTTGACTCGCTCCGACATCTTGTTGCCCAGTTTGGTGGCCAGCACCCAATCGTGGCGCTGCCCCTGCAGCAGCTCACCCAGCATGGCCTCGGACGCGCCCTTGGTGTAGACGTCGGCCGTGTCGATGAAATTCACGCCCTGGGCCTTCGCGTCGGCCACGATGTCTGCGGCCTCCTCGCGCCCGGTCTGGTCGCCGAACATCATTGCGCCCAGGCAGAGGGCCGACACTTGCAGGTTGCTTTTGCCGAGACGGCGGTAGTGCATGGAGAACTCCGAGGAAAAGAAGCTCCGGCCATTATCGGAAAAAGAGGGATAGCGGCACGGGTTACAGTCCCCCCACAGCCCTGCGGCGCCCCGTACCCCACACCCATGCCCTTCACCTCCCTCGGACTCTCTCCCGCCTTGGCGCATGCCGCCGGCGCGCAGGGCTTCGCCGCACCCACTCCCATCCAGGCGCAGGCCATTCCAGCCGTGCTGCGGGGCGCCGACCTGCTGGCGGCCGCACAGACCGGCTCGGGCAAAACGGCGGCCTTCGCGCTGCCCCTGCTGCAGCGCCTGCAAAGCGGCGCCACCTACACGCCCCGGCGCGTGCGTGCGCTGGTACTGGTGCCTACGCGTGAGCTCGCAGCCCAGGTCGGCGAAGTGTTGCGCGGCCTGGCCCAGCACCTGCCGCAACCACCCAAGGTGGTGGTGGTGTTCGGCGGCGTGTCGATCAACCCGCAGATGATGGGCCTGCGCGGCGGCGCCGACGTGGTGGTGGCCACGCCGGGGCGCCTGCTCGACCTTGTGGAGCACAACGCGCTGCGCCTGTCGTCGGTGCGCATGCTCGTGCTCGACGAGGCCGACCGCCTGCTCGACCTGGGCTTTGCCGACGAACTGCAGCGCGTGCTGGGCCAGTTGCCCGCCGCGCGCCAGAACCTGTTCTTCTCGGCCACCTTCGCGCCCGCAGTGCAGGCCCTGGCCGAGGGCCTGCTGCACGACCCCGCGCGCGTGGCAGTGCCCACCGCCGAGGCCAGCGCGCCCGCCATCGTGCAGCGCGTGCTGCAGGTGGACGCCCGGCGCCGCACCGAGCTGCTGCGCCACCTCGTGCGGGACCAGGGTTGGAAGCGGGTGCTGGTATTCGTGGCGACCCAATACGCCGCCGAGCACGTGGCCGACAAGCTGCGCCAGCGCGGTATCTTCGCCGCGCCCCTGCACGGCGGCCTGAGCCAGGGCGCGCGCACGCAGGTACTGCAGGAGTTCAAGGAAGAGCGCCTGGATGTGCTGGTGACCACCGACCTGGCCTCACGCGGCATCGACATCGCCCAACTGCCCGTGGTGGTGAACTACGACCTGCCACGCTCGCCGGTGGACTACGTGCACCGCATCGGCCGCACCGGCCGCGCGGGCGCAAGCGGCTTGGCCGTGAGCTTCGTGAGCGCCGATACCGAAGCGCATTTCGCGCTCATCGAGAAGCGCCAGCGGCTCAGCCTGCCGCGCGAGCAGATCTCGGGCTTCGAGCCCGTGGAAACGGCCTCCCCGGACCGCGCAGCGGTACCGGGTACAGGAGGCATCAAGGGCAAGCGCCCAAGCAAGAAGGACAAGCTGCGCTCAGCGGCCGCCGCGCCGGGCAAGCCTTAATCAGCGCCGGCGTCCGCTTTGGGGTCTGCCCCACCTTGCGGAGCGTCCGCACGCGGCGGCCTGCGTGCGGCGCGGGCGAGAATCTCAACGTAGAACTGGGCACTGCCGGCCTGCACCTGGGCATCGATGAGGCCGATCAGCGCTCCCACAGGGGCCGGCTCAGCCGCCTCGGCGGTGGGCCCGAAGCGACAGTCGAAATCCCAGTAGTCCATGCCCGGCGGCAGCGCACGACGGCGCTCACGGCGCAGGTACTTGCGGATTTCGTGCTTGGTAGCGTCGAGCAGGCGGTCGGGATGCTTGCCTTCAAGGCGCAGGGGAAAGGTTTTTCGCATGGGCGATGGTACCCTGCCCCCGGTGCCGACCCCGCCAGTGCCAGGGTTTCAGTAGTGGGGCGGCAGCTCGTCGCGCAGGTTGCGCACCGTGGCCCCTCCACCCTCGGGCACCTGCTGGCGCAGCTGGAGGATTTCCTGCGTGAGCCGGTCGATCAGCTCCTGCTGGCGGAAGATGGTCATGTTGAGTTGATCCAGCAGATCCTCGGTGAAGGCGGCCTTGACCTCCAACGCCTCCACGCGGCTTTCCAGTGACCCGGGCATCGTCAACCCGCCACCGCCTGGCCCAGGCGCGCCACGCCCTCCTGGATCTTGTCCACGCCCGCCGTGGCGAACGACAGGCGCAGCGTAGCGTGGTCGGGATGGGCGCAGAAGAACGGCGTGCCCGGCACAAAGGCCACGCCCTTGTCGATGGCGCGCTTGGCGAGCACGTTGCCGTCGGCCACCGCACCATTGGCGCCCGTGAGACGCGCCCACACGAACAGGCCGCCCCGCGGCTGCACGAATTCGACGGCCGCGCCCAGCTCCTTGCGCAGCGCATCACCCATGGCCTGGGCGCGCTCGGCGTACACCGCGCGCACATGGGCCAGCGTGCCGGGCATGCGGCCTACCTTGAGGTACTGCGCGGCCGTGGCCTGTGCGAAGGTGCTGGTGTGCGCATCGCTGAACTGCTTGCACATCGTGGCCTTGGCCAGCAGCTCTGGCGGCGCGATGAGCCAGCCCACGCGCAGCCCCGGCGAAAGTACCTTGCTCAGGCTGCCGCAGTGGGCCAGCAGGTCGCGGCTGCCAGGCACCTGCGGCGAGAGCGCGAGCAGGCTGGGCGGAGGCGCCTCGCCGAAATACAGATCGCCGTAGGGGTCGTCCTCGACGATCAGCGTCTGGTACTTCACGGCGAGTTCAAGCACCTTCTTGCGGCGCTCCAGGCTCAGCGTGGCGCCGCTGGGGTTGCCAAAGGTGGGGATCAGGTACACGAGCTTGGGGCGGTGCTCGGCGATGAGCTTTTCCAGCTCGTCGGTCTTTACGCCGTTGCCATCGATGGGTGCGCTGATGAGCTCGGCACCATAGAGCCGGAAGCACTGGATCGTGGCCAGAAAGGTGGGGCCCTCGACGATCACCTTGTCGCCGGGGCTGATCATGGTTTTGCCCAGCAGGTCCAGCGCCTGCTGACTGCCCGTGGTGACAATGAGCTGCTCGGGCGCCACGTCCTTCGCCCCCTTGGTGCCCATGAAGGCCGAGAGCTGCTCGCGCAGCGGCTGGTAGCCCTCGGTAGCACCGTACTGCAGGGCGGCGCCGGGTTCCTCAGTCAGGGCGCGCTGGCTCGCTTCACGGATGCCGTCCACGTCGAACATGGCGCTGTCGGGAAAACCGCCCGCGAAGCTGATGATGCCAGGCTTGCCCAGCAGCTTGAACAGCTCGCGGATGGCGGAGGTTTCTACGTTGTTCAGACGGTCGGCGAATTGCATGGGTTCAGGCTCTTTGGGACGCTGCAAAACCCCCATTGTCGCCAATACGCCGCACCTCGACTTGATATCCGTTTTCCACGATGCCGCGCCTCACCCACGCCGCTTAAAACTGGCGCGCCCCAAGCCAGGGCAATCAGGCAAGAGCCAACCCGCCGCGAGGGCTGCATTCTCCCGCCCGCAAGGCCTCGGGGGGCATGTCAGTCCACGCGGATACCCGCGCGCGCCGCCACGGCGCGCATCTGTGGCAGCTCGCGCTCGATGCGCTCCCGCAGCGCACTGCCCGGCCCCCATGCGGGGGACAGGCCGATATCCACGAGCTTCTTGTGCAGCGCCGGATCGGCCATCACGTCGCCCAGGGCCTTTTCGAGCTTCTTCTGCACGGGCGCGGGCAGCCCGGCGGGTGCGAGAAAGGCGAACCAGGTGTCCATGCTGAAGCCCGGATAGCCGCTTTCGGCCACCGTGGGCACCTGCGGCAGCAGGGCCAGGCGCTGCGCGCCCAGGGCCGCGATGGGACGGATCTTGCCGGCCTTGATAAGCGGCGTGGTCGCCACCACCGTATCCACCGCCACCTGCACCTGCCCGCCCATGAGCGCGGTGAGGTTGGGCGAGCTGCCATTGAAAGGCACATGCATCGCGCGCATGCCCGTGGCGGATTTGAGCATCTCGCCCCCAAAATGCACCGAAGAGCCCGTGCCGAATGAGCCGTACGAAAACCTGTCGGGCTCGGCCTTGGAAAGCGCCACGAATTCCTGCAACGTGCGGCCGGGCGTATCGTTGTGCGCCACGAGCACCAGCCCCATGTCAGCCACCAGGCCCAGCGGCGTGAAACTGCGCAGCGGGTCGTAGGGCAGCGAGGCGCGGATGGCCGGGTTGAGCGTGAGCGTGGTGCTGGCCCCCAGGAACAGCGTGTAGCCATCGGCAGGCGCCTTGGCGACCATCCCACCAGCCACCACGGTGCCCGCACCCGGCCGGTTTTCTACGACGAGCGGCTGCCCCAGCTTGTCGGTCAGCGCCGTGGCCAGCAGCCGGCCCAGGATATCCGTGGCGCCCCCAGGCGCGAAGGGCACGACCAGCTTGATGGGCCGGTCGGGATAGGCCTGTGCGAAAGCGGTGGGCGCGGCACATGCCGCCGCGCCCGCCACCAGGCACGCAAGAAAACGGGAACGGGTCAGCAAGGCCATGGCACGGGTCTCCTTTTATCGGCTTATCGGTATGGGAACGAAGCGGCTCAGCCCAGCAGCGGGCTGCGCACGCGCGCATGGCCGCTGGCCTGGTCATAGGCGTGTCCGATCTGCAGCACGGGCAGGTCGGCCTGCGTGGGGCCGATGATCTGCAGCCCCGCAGGCAGCCCCTGCGGGCCGAAGCCCGCAGGCGTCGCGAGCGCGGGCAGACCGGCCATGGTGGCGGGCACCACGGCCTGCATCCAGCGGTGGTAGGTGTCCATCTCGCGCCCGCCCACGGTGTGCGGCCAGTCGAGCGTGGCATCGAACGGGAACACCTGCGTTGCAGGCAACACCAGAAAGTCATAGGTCTCGAACAGCCGTCGCAGCGTCTCGTACCAGGCCGAGCGCACGCGCGCCGCGTCGTACACGGCCATGGCGGAGAGAACGCGACCGCGCTCGATCTCCCACACTGCCTCGGGCTTGAGCAGGGCGCGCTTGGCAGGGTCGTCGTAAAGCGCGCCGTTCGCTCCCGCTACGCTGAAGCTGCGCAGGTCGATCCAGGCGCGCCACAGGCGCTCGAGGTCAAAGGAGGGCACTACCTCCTCCACCGTGCAGCCGATGTCCGTGAAATGCCGCAGCGCCGCGCGGCAGGTGTCCAGCAAACCCTGCTCCGTGGGCAGGTGGCCGCCCAGGTCGCCCAGCCAGCCGATGCGCGCGCCGCGCCAGTCGCGCTCCAGTTGCGCACCCCAATCCCGCGCGCCTTCTCCGCGGCGCGTGAGCGGCAGCCGCGCATCGAACCCCGCCTGCACCGACAGCAGCAGCGCCAGGTCGGGGATATTGCGCGCCATGGGGCCAGCCACGCTGAACTGCTGGAAGAACACCTCCTCCGTGGGGCCGTGCGGCACGCAGCCCACCGAGGTGCGCAGGCCGTAGACGTTGTTGAACGCGGCGGGCGTGCGCAGCGAGCCCATCATGTCCGAGCCGTCGGCCACGGGCAGCATGTGCAGCGCCACGGCCACGCCCGCGCCGCCGCTGCTGCCGCCGGCCGAGCGCGCGGGGTCGAAAGCATTGCGCGTGGTGCCGTAGACCGGGTTGTAGGTGTGGCCGCCCAGGCCGAACTCGGGCGAATTGCTGCGTGCAACGAACAGGCTGCCCCCTGCGCGCATGCGCTCGAAGACCACGGCGTCGGCCGACGAGACCAGCCCCCGGAAGATGGGCGAGCCCTTGGTCGTCACCATGCCCGCCACAGGCATGATGTCCTTGGGCGCCTGCGGGAAACCGTGCATCAGCCCCCGGCTCTCGCCGCGCGCGAGTTCGGCGTCAAGCTCGCGCGCCTGGCCCTGCAGCCACTCGCGGTCCACGGGGGCCACAAGGGCGTTTACGGTAGGGTTGAGCCGGTCGATCTGTGCCCAGTACGCGGAGAGCACCTCCACGCAGGACACCTCGCGCGCATGGATCGCGTGCGACAGGTCCACTGCCGTGAGTTCGACAATGCCCCGCGCGGCGGCGTCCAAAGGGGGCAAGGCGGGGGAGGCAGGGGTGGCGGATACGTGCTGGTCCATGGAATCGCAGGGGGTTTCGTGACAGAACAAAGCCAGGATAAGGAGCCTGCAATATTTCGACAATCGCCGTTTTCTTGATTTATCGTTGCGTTTTTCGCAAAGCCATAAGGAACCGGCCATGCTCTCCCACCGCCTGCAGGACACCGCGCTGCGCTACTTCCTCGAAGTGGTGCGCAGCGGCTCGGTCAGCGAGGCCGCCACGCGGCTCAGCGTCTCGCCCTCGGCCGTGAGCCGCCAGGTGGCGGGGCTGGAGGACCAGCTCGGCGTGCCGCTGTTCGAGCGCCGCCCGCGCGGCATGGTGCCGAGCCCCGCCGGCGAGCTGCTGGCGGCCCATGCGCGGCGCGGCGCGCTGGAAGCCGACCGCGTGGTGTCCGACATCCAGGCACTGCAGGGGCTGCGGCGCGGCCTCATTCGCGTCTGTGCCTCGGGGGGCTTCGCGATCGAGTTCCTGCCGCGCGCCATGGTGCTCTTTCGCGCGCAGCACCCGAGCATGCAGTTCCACCTGCGCGCGGCCGCGCCCGCAGCCGTGACCCAGGCCGTGCTGGACGGCGACGCCGACATCGGCCTGACCTACAGCCGCGCGGCCGAACGCGACATCGAGGTGCAGCACCGCCAGGTCTCGCCCGTGATTGCCATCATGCGGCCCGACCACCCGCTCGCGCGCTTCGCCAGCGTGACGCTCGCGCAGATGCACCCCTACCCCATCGCGCTGCCCGAGGGCGACAACACGGCGCGCCAGCTTTTCGACATCGCCTGCAGCCATCGCCGCCTGGTGTTCGAGCCCGCGCTGGTCAGCGGCCAGTTTGAAGCGCTCACGCACTTCGTGCTGCATGGTGGCGGCCTCTCGCTCGCAGGTGAAGTCACCGTACGCGAGCGCGTGCGCCGCGGCGAGCTGCATGCGGCGCTGATCCGTGAGCGTGCCACCAACGGCCGCGCGATCGAGCTGCAAACCCTCGCGGGCCGCACCCTGCCCGAAGGCGTGCGCGCCTTTGCCGACCACCTGCGCACCCTGCTGCCTGCCGGGAATTGAAACCCCGCCCCTGCACGACAATGCACGTCGACCCGACGCCAAGCCCCAAGATGAAAACCAGCAGCATCGAACCCTTCTTCGCCGCCCTCAAGGCCGCCAACCCGCAGCCCAACACCGAACTCGAATACACGAGCGTGTTCGAATTGCTCACGGCCGTGCTGCTCTCGGCCCAGGCCACCGACGTGGGCGTGAACAAGGCCACGCGCAAGCTGTTCCCGGTGGCGAACACGCCGCAGGCCATCCTGGCGCTGGGGCAGGATGGCCTGGAGGGCTACATCAAGACCATCGGCCTGTACAAAAGCAAGGCCCGTCACCTGATGGAAACCTGCCGCATCCTGGTGCAGCAGCATGGCGGCGAGGTGCCGCGCACGCGCGAGGCGCTCGAAGCCCTGCCCGGCGTGGGCCGCAAGACCGCCAACGTGGTGCTCAACGTGGCCTTCGGCCAGCCCACCATGGCGGTGGACACGCACATCTTCCGCGTCAGCAACCGCACCGGCCTGGCGCCCGGCAAGACCCCGCTGGCGGTGGAACAGCAGTTGCTCAAGCGCGTGCCCGCCGCCTACGCGGTGGACTCGCACCACTGGCTCATCCTGCTGGGCCGCTACGTCTGCCAGGCGCGCAAGCCGCGCTGCTGGGAGTGCGTGGCCGCGCCCTGGTGCGACTACCAGCCCAAGACGCCCGCGCCCTGAAGACCTCCCGGGGGCGGAGCCGAGGGCCTCTCAGGCAGACTGGCCCGACACCCCTGCCGACTCGAAGCTCGCCATGTCCCGCAGGATGGCGCAGGCCGACTCGAGCAGCGGCCAGGCCAGCGCGGCCCCCGAGCCCTCGCCCAGGCGCAGGCCCAGCTCCAGCAGCGGCTCGGCCCGCAGCTGCTGCAGCATGAGGGCGTGGCCGCGCTCGCCCGAACGGTGCGAGAACACGCAGCGCTGCAGCACCGTGGGCCGCAAGCGGCTCGCCACCAGCACGGCCGCGCTCGTGATGAAGCCATCCACCACGATCACGCGGCGCTCCTGGGCCGCCTGCAGCACGGCACCCACCATCGTCGCAACCTCGTAACCCCCCAGAGCGGCCAGCGCATCGAGGGGCGCCACGGCCCCTGCATTCGCATCGAGCGCCTGCTGCAGCACGGCGCGCTTGCGCGCGATGCCCGCATCGTCGAGCCCCGTGCCGGCGCCCGTGCATTCGGCAAGGTCGACGCCGGCCAGCCGCGCGAGCAGCAGCGACGCGACCGAGGTGTTGCCAATGCCCATCTCGCCCAGCAGCAGCGCGTTGCCGGGCAGCCCGCGCACCACCGCCATGCCGTTTTCGATGGCCTGTGCGCATTGCGCGGCGGTCATGGCCGGGCCGCGGGAAGCGTCCTGCGTCCCCGGCGCCACCTTGCGCAGCAGCAGGCGCGGCTGGCCTGGTGCGGCTTCGCGCGCGGCGATGTCCTTGGCTACGCCGCAATCCACCACCGTGAGGCCCAGGCCATGCTGACGCGCGAGCACGCTCACAGCCGCGCCGCCGGCCAGGAAGTTCTCGACCATCTGCCAGGTCACGTCGCTCGGAAACGCCGAGACGCCGCGCGCCGCAAGGCCATGGTCGCCCGCGCACACGAGCATCTGCGGCGCCCGCAGGCGCGGCGCCTCGGTGCCCAGGATTTCGCCGATGCGCCGCGCGAGCGACTCCAGCCGCCCCAGCGCGCCCAGCGGCTTGGTTTTGTGGTCCAGCAGGTGCTGCAGGCGCGCGCAGAGCGCGGCATCGTCGAGGTCCGCCACGGCGGGAAGGGAGATAGTGGTCATCGGGAAGTTCACTCGCAAAGAATCAATCGATCAGTGCCCGCAGCACGCCGGGCACGAAATGGCGCTCCAAGGTGTCGGCCAGGCGCTCGAACACGGCGTCCAGCGTGGGCGCGCGCGCGCCGAACAAGGCCTGCAATGCCGCGGCATCCTCGAACAGACCGTGCAGGTACAGGCCCAGCACATTGCCTGCCGCATTGCTCCAGGCCAGGCCCGGGATCACCTCGCGCGCCACATCCCCCTTGGCGGCCATGGCCGGGTGCTGTGCGGTCTGGCCGTGGTGGATTTCGTAGCCTGCCACCTCCACGCCCGAGAGCGCGCTCCACGCACCGGGCAGCGCGCCAAAGCGCGCGCGCGTGGGCCGTACGGTCTTGTCGCGGGCAAAGGCCGTCACCAGGGGCAGTAGGCCCAGGCCCGGTCCGTTGCCGTCGATGCCTTCGGTATCGATCAGCGCCTCGCCCAGCATCTGCAGGCCGCCGCACACGCCCAGCACACGGCCGCAGCGCGCGGCATGGGCGGCGATGGCGCCGTCCAGCCCTTGCGCACGCAGCCAGCCCAGGTCGGCCGCCGTGGCCTTGGAGCCGGGCAGCACCACCCAGTCGGCCCCCGCCAGATCGGCCGGGCTGCGCGCCCAGACAAGGCGCACGCCGGGCACGTTCTTGAGCGGCTGGAATTCATCGAGGTTGCTGATGCGCGGCCAGGCCACCACGGCCACCGTGGTGTGCACCGCGCCCGCGGCAGCGCTGCGGTCGTCGAACACGCCATCCTCCTCGGGCAGGCCGTGGTGCCACTGCATGGGGATGGTGGCCACGGTGGGCACGCCGGTGCGCTCCTGCAAGTGCTGCGGCGCGGGCGCGAGCAGGCTGGCGTCGCCTCGGAACTTGTTGAGAACGAAGCCGTGGATCAGCGCGCGCTCGTCCTCGGGCAGCAGCGCCCAGGTGCCGTAGAGGTGGGCAAAAGCGCCGCCCCGGTCGATGTCGGTCACCAGCAGGCAGCGCGCATGGGCATGGCGCGCCACGCGCATGTTCACGATGTCGCTGGCGTGCAGGTTGGTCTCGGCGGGCGAGCCCGCGCCCTCGATCACCACCACATCGTTCTCGGCGCGCAGTGCGTCCAGCGCGGCGGCGATCTGCGGCCACACCCGCTGGCTGCGGCCGCGCCAGGGCAAGGCGGTCAGCTCGGCGCTCACCTGCCCCAGCAGCACGACCTGGCTGTGCGTGTCGGCCTCGGGCTTGAGCAAGAGCGGGTTCATGCGCACGCCGGGCACGGCGCGCGCGGCCAGGGCCTGGAAGTACTGCGCGCTGCCGATCTCGCCCCAGGCCTCGCCCGGGCCTGCAACCACGCGCGCGTTGTTGCTCATGTTCTGCGCCTTGAAGGGCGCCACCTTGAGGCCCTGGCGCGCATACCAGCGGCACAGCGCGGTGGCGAGCCAGCTCTTGCCGGCGCCGCTGGTGGTGCCCAGCACCATCACGCAGCGCGCGAGTGGGCGGGACGGCAGGGAAGAAGAGGTCATTCCAGTTCCTTGTGCGGGGGCCGGGCGGCCCAGGCCTGCTCCAGCGCATCCTGCGCCTTCGGGGGCAGCACGCCCAGGCGCACATGCCCGGGCAGCCCGAACGAGGCGCAGTCGCGTAGCTTGATGCCGTGGCGGCGCAGGTGTGCCAGCCCCGGTGCGAAGTCTTCTGCGCGCGGCCGCGCCACGAAGTAATTGGCCAGGCTGCCCGGCTCCACGGGCCAGCCCAGCGTGGCGCACAGCGCCTCCTGCCGCAGCTTCCAGCCGCGCAGCGTGGCGTGGCTGGCCGCCAGCCATGCCTGCACCGAAGGTTCCGTCCACGCCCACAGGAGTGCCACGCCATGCGCACCCACAGGCCAGGAGGGCGCCAGCGCCGCCAGCGCATCGGCCTGCAGCATGCCCCCCTCGGGCGCGATCGCATACGCCGCCCGCACGCCCGTCATGCCCAGCGCCTTGTTGGGCGACCAGAGCTGCCACGCACCGGGGGTTGGGGGCGGTGTGAAGGCACGAGGCGCACAGGCAGGTTGCGCGGGCGCATCGAGCCGCAGCGGCACGTACGCGCAGTCCAGCACGCGCAGCCCCTCGGCCGATGGCCCCCACCGCCACGCCCGCAACGCGGGGTCGCTGCGGCCCAGCGGGCTCGAGGGCTCGCAGGCCCAGTGCAATGCCGGCTCCGCGCCCTGCCCGGGCCTGCACGCAGGCAGCCCCCAGGCCCGCGCGGCCGCCCCATAGTCGCCATAGCAATGTGCAGGCAGCGCCACGGCCCTGAGGCCGCTGCGCACCGCCAAGGCCGTGGCACGATGGATGAACTCGCTCGCGCTGGCCGCCAGCAGCACGCGCTCCGCGGCGACGCCGTGGAAAGCCGCCAGGCGTTCGCGCAGCGCGGTGTAGGCCGGGTCGGGATAGCGCGCCGCATCGGCCCCGGCCACGGCGGCCTGCGCCTCGGGGCACGGCCCGCAAGCGTTGCTGTTGGTCGAGAAGTCGTGCAGCGGCACGCCCAGCGCGTCGGGGCCGCCATGCGTGGGGGCGCTGCTCCAGCCGCTCACAGCACCACCCTCACGAGGCACACCAGGGCCGCGGCCAGCGGCGCCAGCACCAGCACCACCAGCGAGCCGAGCTTGGCCGCGCGCTGCGTGTCCAGCGGGCCGGGCTTGCGCCCCCGGCGGTTGAGCGTGTACACGCCCGGCTTGGCCAGGCGCACGCCCAGGGCCAGGGCCATGGCCGCCATGGGCCAGCCGCTGTTGGGCGACGGGGTCTTGCGCGCCTGGCGTGCCACTTCGCGCAACAGCAGGCCGCGCGCCACCTGGGCCAGCAGCAGCGCGGTGATGCGTGCGGGCAGCCATGAAAGCACATCGTCGGCGCGCGCGGCCCACTTGCCCACCCACAGCCAGTAGCGCCCGCCGCGCATGCCCGTGTAGCCCCACATGGCATCGGCCGTGTTCGCGAAGCGGTACAGCGCGGCGCCCGGCAGGCCCAGCAGCGCAAACCAGAACAGCGGCGCGACCACCGAGTCGTTGAGGTTCTCGGCCAGCGATTCGATGGCCGACTCGCGCACCTGCACGGCATCGAGCTGCGCCACATCGCGGCTCACGAGCCGCGCGAGCCGCTCACGCCCCGCGGGCAGCGATTGCGACAGCGCCACCTCCACGGCCAGTACCTCGCTGCGCAACATGCGCCAGGCAAACAGTGGCTTCAAGGCCAGCACGAGCACCACCACCGCGAACGGGGCAGGCAGCGCCAACGCCCACCACTGCAGGCCAGCAGCCACTACCAAAACAATAGCAGCAAGCACACACCAAACAAGCGCTCCAAGCCAGAATCCCTTGAAATCTCGCACCCGCGGCGACAGCGGGGCCAGGCGCTCTCCGCACCAGCCCAGCACGCGCCCCATCCACACCACGGGGTGCAGGGGTGCAGGCGGCTCGCCCCACAGCGCATCCAGCGCCAGGGCCAGCGGCGGCACACAGGCCAGCACGGCCACGCCGATCCAGCCGCTCTCAAAAAGCAGCCCTGCGAAGTCGAAGGTATCTATCCACATGCTCCGAGCCTACCGCGAGCGGTGCGGGCGGCACCCATTCAACGGCTTCCATCCGGTGTTCATGGTGGCGATTCCATGGCGTCCGGGAGCCAATCCGCGCGGCGGCCCCAGCCATCGTCAAAGACCACCGAAGCCAGCGGCGCACGGCGCGCCCAGCGCTCGCGCTGCAGCATGGGCTCTTCGTAGAAATCATGCACGGGCCCCAGGCACAGCAAGGCCACGGCCCGCGCACCCGGCGGCAGGCCCAGCACCCGGGCCACGTCGGCGGGCTCGAAGATCGACACCCAGCCCATGCCCAGGCCCTCGGCCCGCGCGGCGAGCCACAGGTTCTGGATGGCGCAGGCGACGGAGGCCAGGTCCATCTCGGGCAGCGTGCGGCGGCCAAACACATGGGCATCGCGCCCATCGGCCAGGGCCACGGCGAACAGTTCGGCCGCGTCGCGCATCCCCTCCACCTTGAGCTTGAGGAAATCGCCACGCCGCTCGCCCAGGGCGTCGGCGGTACGCTGGCGCTCGGCTTCCACGCAGGCATGCAGTTGCGCGCGCAAGGCCGCATCGCGCACGCGGATGAACCGCCAGGGCTGCATGAAGCCCACGCTGGGCGCGTGGTGCGCGGCGGTGAGCAGGCGCTCGAGCACCTCGGGCGCAACGGCCCCGCCCGCGAAGTGGCGCATGTCACGGCGCTCGTCGATGGCGCGGTAAATGGCTGCGCGCTCCGCAGCGGTGTAGGCGTTGGCGTGGCTCATGGTGTCCTTGCGCTGTGCCAAGGGGCCATGCACAGCCCCCTCGGCGTCAGGCACTGGCGGGGAGATCCGCTTCTCAGTCCTCAATGCCGCGCTGCGCAGGCACGCCGGCCTGGAAAGCGTGCTTGATGAGCTTCATCTCGGTCACCGTGTCGGCAATCTCGATGATCTCCTCGGGGCAGCGGCGGCCCGTAAGGCACACGTGCACGTCGCGCGGCCGGTTCTTGAGCGTCTCCAGCACCCCCTCGAGCGGGAGCCAGCCATAGATCAGCGGGTAGGTGATCTCATCGAGCACCACGAGGAAGTACTCGCCCGAGAGGATGGCGGCACGCGCCTTCTCCCAGCCGTCGCGCGCGAGCTGGGCCGAGTGGTCGAGGTCCTTGCTCTTCCAGCTGAAGCCATCGCCCAGCCCTTCGATGGGCAGCCCCACGCGCTCGGCCAGGCGGTGCTCGCCGAAGCGGGCCGTGGGCACCTTCATGAACTGGAACACCTTCACGGCCTTGCCGCGCCCGGTGGCCCGGAAAGCCAGGCCGAAGGCGGCCGTGCTCTTGCCCTTGCCGTCGCCGGTGTTCACGATGACGAGGCCGCGGCGCTCGCCCTCGGGCTTGTCGTAACGCGCTTCGGTGGGGGCTTGTTCGATCTGCATAGAAAACTCCAATCCAAAAGTCATGGCCGCATGCGCGGCAGCACCACCCACATGCCGTCGAGATGGCGCACGTGGATCCGGTGGTCGAAGACCCGCTCCAGCACCTCGTGCGTGGCGGGGTCGGCGCACGCGCCCTGGTGCACCACGCGGCCCTGCGCCATCACGACGAGGTCGTCGGACTGCAGCGCGATCGACACCTCGTGCAGCACGCTGACCACGGTCCCCCCCTGGGCCACGAGGCTGCGCACGGTGTGCAGCCAGTCGGTCTGGTGCGGCGGATCGAGGTTGGCGAGCGGCTCGTCCATGAGCAGCACGGGCGCCTGCACCGCCAGCGCGCGCGCCAGCAGCACGCGCTGGCGCTCGCCGCCCGAAAGGTGCCCGAGCGGCCGGTGGCGCCACTCCCAGGCCTGCGTGGTGCGCAGGGCCTGCTCCACCACGGCATGGTCGGCGCGGCTCGGGGGCGCAAGCCAGGGCTGGTGCGGCAGGCGGCCCAGCATGGCCACGTCGTAGCTTGTGAGGTCGTCGGCAGCCGACTCGTTCTGGCCCAGCCAGGCCAGCAGGCGCGCGCGCTCGCGCACCGCAATGCGCGCGAGCGGCCGGCCCAGCAGCTCCACCTCGCCCTGCACGGCCGTGTGCGACATCAGGCCTGCGAGCACCTTGAGCAAGGTGGACTTGCCCGCGCCGTTGGGGCCCACGATGCTGGTCCAGCGGCCCGCCGGCAGGGGCAGGTCGATGCCGTGCAATATCGGAACATTTCCGATGGATGTGCTCTCCAGCCGGGCGTGAATAGCTACCGATTTCATAGCAAAGCTCCACGCGCCGAGCGCCGGTGCATGAGCCACAGCAGGTAGCTGCCGCCCAGTGCTGCCGTGAGCACGCCCACGGGCAGCTCCTGCGGCGCGAGCACCCAGCGCGCCAGGATATCGGCCGCGAGCAGCAGCACCGCGCCCATGAGCGCCGACAGCAGCACGTGCCGCGCATGCGTGACGCGCACGATGGAGCGCACGAGGTGCGGCGCCGCCAGCCCCACGAACGCGATGAGCCCGGTTTGCGCCACGGCCGACCCGGTGGCGAGTGCGAGCACCGCCACGAGCCCCGCGCGCATGGGCGCAAGCGGCAGGCCCAGGCTGGCGGCCGTGGCCTCGCCAAGCGAGAGCCCGTCGAGCGCACGCGAGAGCACCCAGCCCGCCACGGCGCAGAACAGCAGCGCGACCGCCATGAGCACACAGGCCTGCCAGCCCACAAAGGCCGTGCTGCCGAGCGTGAAGGCCTGCATGGCCTGCAGGATGTCGGGATGGGCCAGCTCCACGAGGTCGCGCACGGCGCCCAGCACCACGCCCACGATCACGCCCGCCAGCAGCAGGCGCAGCGCGTGCTGCACGCCGCGCGCGAGCATGAGCGTGAGCAGCACCGCGCCCGCCGCGCCCAGGAAGGCCGTGCCCGTGATGCCGATGCGCTCCAGCCACTGCGCGGCCACGGGCGACACGCCAAAGAACGCCATGGCCGCCGCACCGCCCAGCGCCGCGCCCGAGGCACTGCCCAGCAGGTACGGGTCGGCCAGCGGGTTGCGGAACAGCCCCTGCGCCACCGCGCCCGCCAGCCCCAGCAAGGCGCCCGCGAGCCAGGCGCCGAGCGTGCGCGGCAGCCGGATGTCCCACACGATCTGCCACGCCACAGAGTCGCTGCGCATGCGCAGCAGGCTCTCGAAGCCCGTGCTGCCCACGCTCGCACCCACGGCCAGCAGCACGGCCGCCAACAGCAGCAGCGCGCCTGCGAGCCAGGCGCTACGGCGTGTGTCGGGCGTGGCGGCCATGGGTTTCAAGGCGCTTTGTCGGCCAGGCATTGCGCAATGAGGCGCGCGGCCTCAGCCATGCGCGGGCCGGGGCGTATCACCACGTCGGAGTCACCGGGGCCAAACAGGCAGACGCGCTGCTCGCGCACGGCCTTGAGGCCCGCCCAGCCCGGGTACATGACCATGGGCTGCATGCTGCGGTTGGCCACGAGGATGACGTCGGGGTTGGCGCGCACGACGAATTCCGGGTTCAGCCGCGGGAACGGCCCGAGCGACGCGGGCACGATGTTGCGCACGCCCATGCGCGCGAGCGTTTCGCCAATGAACGAGGACTCGCCCGCGGCATAGGGGCCACGGTTCACCTCGAAGTACACGCGAGCGCCCCGCACCCTGGCGGGCAGGGACTGCGCGGCGGCCTGCACGCTGGCGTCGATCACGCGCCACAGGCGCTCGGCGCCCTGTTCGCGGGGCACGCCCAGCAGGTCGCTGACCTTGCCGAGCACGCGGCGCACGTCGGCATGGGTTTTGGGCTCGAGCGCCATCACCTGGATGCCCAGCGCCTCCAGCCGGTCGCTTGCGCGCGAGCTGGTGGCCAGCAGCACCACGTCGGGCTTCAGGGCCACGATGGCCTCGATGTTCGGATCGAGCCCGCCGCCCACCTGCGGGAGCTGGCGCACGGCCTCGGGCCAGTTGGAATAGCGGTCGACCCCCACGAGGCGGTGGCACTGGTCGAGCGCGCACACGCTCTCGGTCAGCGAGGGCAGCAGGCTCACGATGCGCTGCGGCGCCCGCGCCAGGCGCACCGTACGCCCGCGGTCGTCGGTGAATTGCAGGCCGGCGCCTGTGCTGGGCGCGGGCTGGGCACTCGCCAGTTCCGCCATGAGCAGGCCGAGCACGATGATGATGAGAAGCACCCAGAAAATGCGGCGCAGGGGTGTGGGGTTCATGGCGTGGGGGCTTTCAGGGTCAGGGGCAATCCGGCCGCCATGAGCGTCACGCGCTCGCAGGCCTGGGCCGCCCGCTGGTTCAGCAGGCCCAGCGCATCGACGAAGGCGCGCACCTCACGCCCCATCGGAATGACCCCCAGGCCGATTTCGTTGCCCACCAGTACAACGGGCCCGGGGGTCTGCCGAATTGCGTCAAAAAAGAGAGCAGATTGCGCTTGCCACTCGTCGGCTTGCATGGTGTTTTGCTTGAAATCCAGCGCATCGTGCCCTGCGGGCATGAGCCAGGCCGTGAGCCACAGCGTGAGGCAGTCCACGACGATCAGCGTATCGGCGCTGCCATGGCGCGCCAGCGCGCCGGCGAGCTCGCGCGGCGCCTCCAGCGTGGCCAGGCCCGGCACACGCTCGGCGCGATCTCGCTGGTGGCGCGCAATGCGTTCACGCATCTCGGCATCCCAGGGTTCGGCCGTGGCGATGAGCAGCGCGCGGTGCTGTGGAGACTGGGCGAGCCACTCGCGCGCCAGCAGTTCGGCGCGGCGCGACTTGCCGCTTTTCTGGCCGCCCAGGATCAGCTCGCTGCGCGCGATGTTCATGCCGGCTCCGCGCCGAACAGCGCCGCCGTGGCGCGCGGGCTCGAGGCGAACCACGCGTGGAAGTAGCTGGCCTGCAGGCTGCCGTGCCGGTACACGGCCTCGCCCACGCTGGGCGCGGCGTCTTGGCCCGGCCGTGCGGTGCGCGTGCGCACGCTGGCGGGGCTGTCGCAGGTCGAGTAGTGGAAGGTGTGGCCGCGCAGGCAGCCAGCCTCGAGCGCGAGCTGCTGCGGCCCCAGCGCCGCCAGCCGGCGCTGCATGGCCACGCGGCCCGGCAGCAGACCCCATACGGGCTGCTCACGGCCGTCGGCCAGGGTGATCGATTCGCACAGCGCCATCATGCCGCCGCATTCTGCCCACAGCGGCTTGCCGGCCGCTACATGGGCGCGCAGGCTGGCCTGCATGCCGGTGTTGGCGGCGATGGCTTCGGCGTGCAGTTCGGGGTAGCCGCCGGGCAGCCACACGGCGTCGCACGGCGGCAGTGCCGCATCCTGCAACGGCGAGAAATGCACTACGCGCGCACCCAGGCGCTCCAGCGTCTGCAGGTTGGCCGGGTAAATGAAGCAAAAGGCCGCATCGCGCGCCACGGCCACGGTGCGGCCCGCGAGCAACGGCGGCACGCGGCCGCCCTCCCCCTCGGTGGGGGGCGGCGCGAAATCGACGGCGAAGCGCTGCAGCGCCTGCGCGTCCATGCGGCCCAGCGGGGTGGCCGCGAGCGCGTCGGCCGCGGCATCAAGGCGCTGCAGGCCGTCGGCGAGTTCGTGCGCCGCGACCAGCCCCAGGTGCCGCTCGGGCAGCAGCTGCGGCGATGCGGCATCGAGCGCCACGCGCGGCAATGCGCCGAGCCAGTCGGCCGGGTCGGCCAGGCCTTCGCGCAGCATGTCGGCATGGCGCTCGCCCGCCACGCGGTTGGCCAGCACGCCAGCCCAGGGCAGGCCCGCGCGGAAGTGGCGCAGGCCATAGGCGATGGCGCCCAACGTGCCTGCCATGGCCGAGGCGTCGATCACCGCCAGCACGGGCAGGCCGAAGCGCTGGGCCAGATCGGCCACGCTGTCCTGGCCGTCGAACAGGCCCATCACGCCCTCGACGAGAATCAGGTCGGCCTCTTGCGCGGCCGCATGCAGGCGCGCGGCGCAGTCGGCCTCGCCCGTCATCCACAGGTCGAGCTGCTGCACGGACGCGCCGCTGGCGAGCGCGTGCCAGTGGGGGTCGAGAAAATCGGGCCCGCACTTGAACACACGCACGCGCCGCCCCTGGCGTGCGTGCAGGCGTGCCAGGGCCGCGGTCACGGTGGTCTTGCCCTGGCCCGAGGCCGGTGCGGCCACGACCAGGGCGGGGCAACGTGCGGTGTCGCTCATAGGCCCCGCCGCGTCAGTGGGCCGGGGCCCACTTCAGGCCCACGAACAGCGTACGCCCTGGCGTGGCGTAGCCGTTGGCCAGGGTGTAGTTCTTGTCGGCCAGGTTGTCCAGGCGCGCCACGAGCTGGTAGTCGCGCGCCAGGCGGGTGCTGGCGTAGAGGTTGACCAGGGTGTAGCCACCCAGGCGCACGTTGTTGGCTGCGTCGTCGTAACGCTGGCCCACCAGCTGCGTCTGCGCGCCCACCGTCCAGCCCGCCACGCGCGTATCGGCACCCAGCGTGGCGAACTGCCTGGCACGGCGTGCCAGCAGCTTGCCAGTGTCCAGGTTCTTCGGGTTCTGCCAATCGATCGAGCCATGCAGCTGCACGCTGCCCAGGCGGTGCGAGGCCGCCAGTGTCAGGCCCTCGTAGCGCGCCCGGCCCACGTTGGCGTAGCAGCCAGGGAAGGGGCCGGAGCCGCCCGGGCAGGGGCCTGCGCCGCCAACCCAGTTGATCAGGTTGCTGACGTTGTTGCGGTACGCCGTGGCCGAGAAGCTGCTGCTGCCCTCCAGCCACTTGAGGCCCAGCTCGACGTTGCGGCTGGTTTCGGGCTGCAGCGTCGCGTCGCCATACATGCTGAAGCGCTGGTACAGCGTGGGCGCGCGGAAGGCGGTACCCATCGCGGCGGTGGCGCGCCAGTTCTTCACGAACTCGTAGCCGTAGGCCGCGCTGCCCGTGCTCTTGCCGCCGAACTCGCTGTCGTCGTCATGGCGTGCGTTGAGCTGCAGGGTGTGGGCGCCGCTGCGCAGGCCGTAGCCCAGCGCCAGCGCGTTTTGCGCACGGCTGCGGTCGATGGGGGCGTTGACCAGGTGGTCTTCACGGCGCTCCAGCGCGGCGGTGAACTGGTGGATGCCGTAGCGCCACTCGTTCTGGAACAGGTAGCCGCGCAGCTGGGTGTCGGTCAGGTAAGGCGACGGCGTCGTCTCGTAGCGGTCCTTGGAGTCGGTGACCGACAGGCGCGTGCTGTAGTTCTTGCTCCACTGTGCCTGCCAGTTCAGCCCCAGTGCCTGCAGGCGGTGCAGGCTGCGGTCGTCGGCCGTCTTGCTGGCGTCGTAGCCGCTGTTGGAGTCGTTGTACAGGAAGGTGCCTTCCAGGCGATGGTCGGCATTGAGCTGCCAGCCCAGGCGGCCATTGGCGGCCGTCGTGGCATAGCCGTCGCGGTCGGGGTTGAACGACCGGTTGACCGGGGTGGAGGCGTTGAAGCCCTCGCTGATCTCGCGCGCCAGGCCCAGCGCATAGTCCACCGTGCCGCTGGCGCCGCTCACGCCGGCCTCGGCCCGGTGGGTGCCGTAGGTGCCCGCGCCCACACCCACATAGGGGGCCACGCCGGCTTCGCCCTTCTTGGTGAAGATCTGCACCACGCCGGCGATGGCGTCCGAACCGTACACGGCGGCAGCCGGCCCGCGCAGCACTTCGATGCGGTCGATCAGCGCCAGCGGAATGGACTCCCAGGACGCGCCGCCGCTGCCGGCCTGCGAGTCCACGCGGATGCCATCCACGTACACGGCGGTATAGCGCGTTTCCGCACCGCGCAGGTACATGCTGGTGGTTGCACCGGGGCCGCCGTTGCGCGCCATGGCAACGCCGGGCAGGCGCGACAGCACGTCGGCCAGGCCGGTGGCGCCGCTTTCCTCGATGGTCTTGCGATCGACGATGGACACATCGGCCACGAGATCGGCGAGCGGCTGCGGCGTGCGCGTGGCCGTCACCACCACTTCGGACATGGAGGGGGCATGCAGGTTCTGCGCAAGCAGCGTAGCGCCTTCCTGGGCGTGGGCGGCGCAGGCTGCCAGGGTGGCCAGTGCGAGCGCGCAGGGGCGCAGGCGCAGCTTCAAGGGCGCGGCGGCGCACTCGCGGAGGGACGGAGACTTCATGGGGATCAGGGTCAGCAAACTACCCGTGCCGGCTTCCCCGCCAGCGTTGGGTGACACAGCCGCGCCACCTTGCAATGCAAGGCGGGCACGGCCACCATGTTGGCCGGTATCCGGGCTGGCGGAACGCCCTCCACCGCCTTCCCACACGCTTGTTCAAGGCGTGCAGTGGCGATATGGTGGAGGGGGAATCGAGACTCGATTCGTCCGCTGACCGTTGCGGGGGCAGCGCAGGCTCGGACAACCCTGGGCGGGCGTCCTCCCTGCTTCCCGTTGAACTGCGGCCTGTGAACCACGCCGCGAGCACCAACGCCGCCGATTTTACGTCTCTTTACCCCGCCCCACCCTACAATGAGGGGCTGTATGGCCTCTCCGACTCCCCTCGATCTCATCGCCGAGCGCGTAGAGCGCCTGCTGCTGCGGCATGCCGAACTCCAGCGCACCAATGCGCTGCTGTCCGAGCAGGTGGCAGCCCTGACCCAGGAGCGCGACTCGCTTAAATCCCGGCTCAACGCCGCACGTGCGCGGGTCGACGCCCTGCTCGAGCGGCTGCCCCCGAACGCCACCACCAAGGACGTCGAATGAAGCAGATCGAGGTTCAGATCATGCAGCAGAGCTACCTGCTGGCCTGCCCCGAGGGCCACGAGTCACGTCTGCTTGAGGCCGTCGAGCGCGTGGACACGGCCATGACGCGCATCCGTGATGCAGGCAAGGTGCGTGCGCGCGAACGCATCGCCGTGCTGGCCGCGCTGAACCTGGCTTTCGAGATTGCCGATCGCGACCACGCGCAGCTGGCTGCGGCCAGCGCCGCTGCCTCCGCCGTCCCTGCCGTGCCGTCCGATGCCTCCGTCGACACACAGCGCGCCATGGCGCTGGTCCAGCGCCTGGACCAAGCCCTGGGCCACGACGGGCAATTGCTCTGACCCCATCCACCCGGCACACTGCTGGGCCTACAATTGAGGGGTCCGTGGTGCTGCCGGGCTTTATATTTCCTTGAACCAATGCTCCACGAGCAAGGGCTTGGTACATTGCCCGGTGAGCGTGATCATCTCGCGTCAGATGAACCCAACGCCTGGCTGCCCTCGCCCACCTGAACCCCCGGTTCAGGATGCCGGTCCGGTGGCATTCG
>JAYSFC010000007.1:0-50934 GCA_041913505.1 Acidovorax sp. | reverse complement strand
CTACGTGCCCGGCTGGGACTGCCACGGCCTGCCGATCGAGAACGCCATCGAGAAGAAGCACGGCCGCAACCTGAGCCGCGACGACATGCAGGCCAAGAGCCGCGCCTACGCCACCGAGCAGATTGCACAGCAGATGGCCGACTTCCAGCGCCTGGGCGTGCTGGGCGAGTGGGACAACCCGTACAAGACCATGAACTTCGCCAACGAGGCCGGCGAAATCCGCGCGTTCAAGCGCGTGATGGAGCGCGGCTTCGTCTACCGCGGCCTCAAGCCCGTGTACTGGTGCTTCGACTGCGGCAGCTCGCTGGCCGAGTTCGAGATCGAGTACCAGGACAAGAAGAGCACCACGCTGGACGTGGCCTTCAAGGCGCACGAGCCCGCCAAGCTGGCCGCCGCCTTCGGCACGCCCGCGCTCGACAAGGATGCGTTCATCGTCATCTGGACCACCACGGCCTGGACCATTCCCGCCAACCAGGCGCTGAACCTCAACCCGGAGCTGATGTACGCGCTGGTGGACACGCCCAAGGGCTACCTGGTGCTGGCCGAGTCGCTGGTGGAACAATGCCTCGCGCGCTACGGCCTCACGGGCACGGTGATCGCCACCACGGCCGGCGAGAAGCTGGGCGGCCTGGAGTTCGAGCACCCGCTGTACGACGTGAAGAGCGAAGATGGTTCGTGGGGCTACCGCCGCCTCTCGCCCGTCTACCTGGCCGACTACGCCACGGCCGACGACGGCACGGGCATCGTGCACTCCTCGCCCGCCTACGGCCTGGAGGACTTCAACTCCTGCCGCGCGCACGGCATGGCGCTCACCGACATCCTCAACCCCGTGCAGGGCAACGGCACCTACGCGGCCGACTTCGCGCTGTTCGGCGGCCAGCACATCTGGAAGGCCGTGCCCGTGGTCATCGAGTCGCTGCGCGCTGCCGGCCGCCTCATGACCACCCAGGACATCACGCACAGCTACCCGCACTGCTGGCGCCACAAGACGCCCGTGATCTACCGCGCCGCCGCGCAATGGTTCGTGCGCATGGACGAGGGCGAGGGCGTGTTCACCAAGGACAAGGCCCCCGGCACGCTGCGCCAGACGGCCCTGGCCGCCATCGAGCAGACGAGCTTCTACCCCGAGAACGGCAAGGCCCGCCTGCGCGACATGATCGCCGGCCGGCCCGACTGGTGCATCTCGCGCCAGCGCAGCTGGGGCGTGCCCCTGCCCTTCTTCCTGCACAAGGATTCGGGCGAGCTGCACCCGCGCACCATGGAGATCATGGACCAGGCGGCCACCATCGTCGAGCAGGGCGGCATCGAGGCCTGGAGCCGCGTGACGCCCGAGGAAATCCTGGGCGCGCAGGATGCCGAGCACTACACCAAGAGCACCGACATCCTGGAAGTGTGGTTCGACTCCGGCTCCACCTTCTGGCACGTGATGCGCGGCACGCACGCCGGCATGCACCACGACAGCGGCCCCGAGGCCGACCTGTACCTCGAAGGCCACGACCAGCACCGCGGCTGGTTCCACAGCTCGCTGCTGCTGGCCAGCGCCATCTTCGGCCGCGCGCCCTACCGCGGCCTGCTCACGCACGGCTTCACGGTGGACGGCCAGGGCAAGAAGATGAGCAAGTCGCTCGGCAACACGGTCTCGCCGCAGGAGGTGAGCGGCAAGCTGGGCGCCGAGATCATCCGCCTGTGGTGTGCCGCCACCGACTACTCGGGCGACCTGGCCATCGACGACAAGATCCTGGCGCGCGTGGTGGACGCCTACCGCCGCATCCGCAACACGCTGCGCTTCCTGCTGGCCAACGTGAGCGATTTCGACCCGGCCCAGGACGCCGTGCCCTTCGAGCAGATGCTGGAGATCGACCGCTACGCGCTCACGCGCGCCGCACAGTTCCAGCAAGAGGTGCTGGCGCACTACAAGGTGTACGAATTCCACCCCGTGGTCGCCAAGCTGCAGCTCTACTGCTCGGAAGACCTGGGCGGCTTTTACCTCGACGTGCTCAAGGACCGCCTCTACACCACGGCCCCCAAGAGCCTGGCACGCCGCAGCGCCCAGACCGCGCTGCACCAGATCACGCACGCCATGCTGCGCTGGATGGCGCCCTTCCTCTCGTTCACGGCCGAGGAGGCCTGGAAGCTGTTCGGCGACTCTGAATCGATCTTCCTCGAGACCTATGGCGCCGTGGGCTCGGCCACGGCCGACGAGGGGCTGCTTGCCAAGTGGAGCCGCATCCGCGCGATCCGCGATGTGGTGAACAAGGAGATCGAGGCCGTGCGCGCCGCGGGCCAGGTGGGCTCCTCGCTGCAGGCGAACGTGACGCTCACGGTGCCTTCGGAAGACCACGCCCTGCTCGCCAGCCTGGGCGAGGACCTCAAGTTCGTCCTCATCACCTCGGCCGTGCAGCTCGTGGCGGGCGCGGAGCTGGGCGCCACCGTCCAGCCCAGCAAGGCTGCCAAGTGCGAGCGCTGCTGGCACTATCGCGACGACGTGGGCCACGACAGCGCACACCCCACGCTGTGCGGCCGCTGCACGAGCAACCTCCACGGCGCCGGCGAGAGCCGGGCGCACGCGTGATGGCGCGCGCGCCAAGCGGTGGCGGCGGCGCCCATGCACGCCTGTGGCCCTGGCTCGCCTGGGCGCTGCTCATCCTGATCGCGGACCAGTTCACCAAGACGCTGATCCTCGGCTACTACCAGCTCGGCGATGCCACCTACGTCACGGGCTTCTTCAACATCGTGCGTGCCCACAACACGGGCGCGGCCTTCTCGTTCCTCGCGCAGGCGGGGGGCTGGCAGCGCTGGGTGTTCACGGCCTTCGGCGTGGGCGCCACACTGTTCATCCTGTGGCAGCTGCGCGCCCATCCGGGCCAGAAGCTGTTCTGCTTCGCGCTCGCCAGCATCCTCGGCGGCGCCGTGGGCAACGTGGTGGACCGGCTCCTGCACGGCTACGTGGTGGACTTCCTCGACGTCCACGCCGCGGGCTGGCACTTTCCGGCCTTCAACCTCGCGGACTCGGCCATCACCGTGGGCGCGGTCTGCCTGATCCTCGACGAGCTGTTGCGCGTACGCAGCGCGCGCTGAGCGGCCTCTGCCCGGCGCGGGCCTCGCCGACCGCATCCCCGGTGCACGCCACCCCCACCCTCTGACGCCGCCAGGCCCGGGTTTCTCCGGGCGCAGCGTCGTCACACGCGCGTCATACTGCCGCGATTCAATGTAAACGATTACATTGATCGAGGAGCGCCATGAGCATCCAAGAGGTCGCCCGCCAGGCGGGCGTCTCGGTCGCCACCGTGTCGCGGGTCTTCAACCTGCCAGACAAGGTCACGCCGGCCACGCGCGAGCATGTGCAGCAGGTGGCCCACGCGCTGGGGTACCTGCCCAACGCGAGCGCCCGTACGCTGCGCACGCAGCGCAGCCACGTGATCGGCGTGGTGCTGCCCACGCTCACCAACCCCGTATTCGCCGAGTGCCTGGAGGGCATCGCCAGCGCCGCGGCCGCCGGGGGCTACGCCATCCTGCCGTTCACCACGGACTACCGGTTGGAACAAGAAGAGCGCGCGGCCCAGTTGCTGCTCGCGGGCAACGTGGACGGCATGATCCTGGCCGTCTCCAACCCCAGCACCTCCACGGTGCTGCGGCGCCTGGCGGGCTCCGGCCTGCCCTACGTGCTGGTCTACAACCGCCATGCCGACCACCCGTGCGTGTCGGTGGACGGCGAGCAGGCCGTGGCCGAGCTGGTGGCGCGCCTGGCGGGCCTGGGACACCGCCGCATCGCCATGGTGAGCGGCCAGCACAATGCCTCGGACCGCGCCCAGCAGCGCTGCCGGGGCTTCCTGCGCGGCATGGAAGCCGCCGACCTGGGCCCCGCGACCGTGCTCGAAGTGCCTTTCGTCGAGACCGCTGTGCAGACCATCTGCACCCTGTTGCGCGGGCCCGAGCGCCCCACGGCACTCGTGTGCTCGAACGATCTGCTGGCCATCCGCGCCCTGCGCGCTGCCCACCTCGCAGGCCTCGCCGTGCCGCGCGATCTCAGCATCGCCGGCTTCGACGGCATCGCGCTCGGCAAGGACCTCGCGCCCCAGCTCAGCACGGTGGCGCAACCCAACGCGGACATCGGCCGCACGAGCGTGGAACTGCTCATGCAAGCCATGGCCCACGCTGCCCCGCTGCCCCCCGGGGCCAGCCGCACGCTCGCGCACAGCTGGCGCGCGGGCGAATCCTGCGCCGCGCCACCCACCCCCTTCTCGACATCCCACCCACGCTAACCCCAGGAGTTGATCCCATGCGTTCCCTGATCCCTTCCTTCCTGCGCGCCACGGCGCTCGCGCTCGGCCTCTCGGCCTCCGCCATGGCCCAGACGGCCATCTGCTACAACTGCCCGCCCGAATGGGCCGACTGGGGCAGCCAGATCCGCGCCATCAAGGCGAAGACCGGCATCACCGTGCCGCCCGACAACAAGAACTCGGGCCAGTCGCTGGCCCAGCTCGTGGCCGAGAAGGCCCGTCCCGTGGCCGACGTGACCTACCTCGGCGTCACCTTCGCCATCCAGGCGCAGAAGGACGGCGTGGTGGGCAGCTACAAGCCCGCCGCCTGGGCCGACATTCCCGACGGCCTGAAAGACCCGGCCGGCCACTGGTTCACCATCCACTCGGGCACGCTGGGCTTCATGGTCAACGTCGACGCGCTCAAGGGCAAGCCCGTGCCCAAGTCCTGGGCCGACCTGCTCAAGCCCGACTACAAGGGCCTGATCGGCTACCTCGACCCCGCCTCGGCCTTCGTGGGCTACGTGGGTGCCGTGGCCGTGAACCAGGCGCGCGGCGGCACACTCGACAACTTCGGCCCCGGCATCGACTACTTCAAGGCGCTGCAAAAGAACGAGCCCATCGTGCCCAAGCAGACCTCGTACGCGCGCGTGCTCTCGGGCGAGATCGCCATCCTGCTCGACTACGACTTCAACGCCTACCGCGCCAAGTACAAGGACCAGGCCAACGTGCAGTTCGTCATTCCCGCCGAGGGCACCGTGGTCGTGCCCTATGTGATGAGCCTGGTGGCCAACGCGCCGCACGCGGCCGAAGGCAAGAAGGTGCTCGACTTCGTGCTCTCCGACGAGGGCCAGGCGCTCTGGGCCAACGCCTACCTGCGCCCCGTGCGCGCCAGCGCCATGCCCGCCGAGGTGCAGGCCCGGTTCCTGCCGGCGAGCGAGTACGCGCGCGCCAAGACCGTGGACTACGCCAAGATGGCCGCCGTGCAGAAGGCGTTCTCCGAGCGCTACCTGAAGGACGTGCAGTAAGCCGCCCAGGCCGCTGCCCTGCACCCAGCACCGCCATGCGCTCCGGCTTCGCTCCTTCCCGCACGCTGCTGCTGGCCTGCGCCGCGCCGGCGGCGGCCTTCTTCGCCGCGTTCTGGCTGCTGCCCGTGGCACAGCTGCTCGCGCTGCCCGCCGACAAAGGCTGGGCCACCTACTTCGCCGTGCTCACGCACGGCCGCTACCTGCAAAGCCTGCTGCAGACGCTGGGCCTGTCGATCGCGGTGACGCTGGCCACGCTGGTGCTGGGCGGGCTCGTGGGCATCACGCTCGCGCGCCAGCGCTTTCGCGGCCGCAGGCTGCTGCTGTCGCTGCTCACGCTGCCGCTGTCGTTTCCGGGTGTGATCATTGGCTTCTTCATGATCCTGCTGGGCGGGCGCCAGGGCGTGGTGGCCGACCTGTCGGCACGCCTGGGCGGCGACCGCATCACGTTCGCCTACGGGCTCACGGGCCTGTTCCTGGCCTACCTGTATTTTTCGCTGCCGCGCGCCATCGCCACCTACACGGCGGCAGCCGAGGCCATGGACGCGCAGCTCGAGGAGGCCGCTCGCTCGCTCGGCGCCTCGCGCTGGCGCGTGGCGCGCGACGTGTGGGTGCCCGAGCTCGCGCCCACCACACTGGCCTGTGGCGCCATCGTGTTCGCCACGGCCATGGGCGCCTTTGGCACGGCCTTCACGCTCGCGAGCAAGTTCGAGGTGCTGCCCATCACCATCTACAACGAGTTCACCAACTACGCCAACTTCGCGCTCGCGGCCAGCCTGTCGATCGCGCTCGGGCTCATCACCTGGCTGGTGCTGTGGGTGTCGCGCCGCATGGCGGGCAAGGAGACCTTCTGATGCACGCCCCGCGCAACGCCCGCCAGGCCCCCTGGCTACTCATCGCGCTCACCGCGCTCGTGGCAGTCTTCATGCTCGCGCCCATCGCGCTGTCGGTGATGGCGGGATTGGTCCACAACTACAGCAAGGGCCTGGCCAGCGGCCTGACCACGCGCTGGCTGGGCGAGGTCTGGGAGCTCTACGGCGGCACCGTCGGCTGGTCGCTGGCCATCGCGCTGCTGTGCGTGCTGGGCAACCTGCTGATCGGCGTGCCCTGCGCGTACGCGCTGGCGCGCAGCCGCTCGCGCGCCGCACCGTGGTTCGAAGAGCTGCTGACCCTGCCCGTGGCCGTGCCGGGCCTGGCCAGCGCGCTCGCGCTCATCCTGGCCTACGGACAGCTCTCAGACTTCCGCCAAAGTTTCGCCTTCATCCTCGTGGGCCACATGGTGTTCACGCTGCCCTTCATGGTCCGCACCGTGGGCGCGGCCTTCCGCAAGGACGAGCTGCGCGCGCTCGAAGAGGCCGCGCGCTCGCTGGGCGCCAGCTTCGCGCAGCGCTTCCTCGGCGTGCTGGTGCCGGCCGTGCTGCCGGCCATCGTTGCGGGCAGCCTGATGGTGTTCACGCTCTCGGTGGGCGAGTTCAACCTCACCTGGATGCTGCACACCCCGCTCACGCGCACGCTGCCCGTGGGCCTGGCGGACAGCTACGCCTCCATGCGCATCGAGATCGGCTCGGCCTACACGCTGGTCTTCCTTGTCGTCATCCTGCCGGTGCTCTGGGGCCTGCAGGCCATTGGCACCCTCATCGAGAAACACCATGGAACTTGAACGCACGCGCGTGGACATCGTCCAGTGCGCCAAAACCTATGCCGACGGCACGCGCGGCCTGCAGCCCACCGACCTCATGGTGGAGCCCGGCGAAGTGCTCGCGCTGCTCGGCCCCTCGGGCTGCGGCAAGACCACGCTGCTGCGCCTCATCGCCGGGCTGGAAGCGCCCGATGCGGGCAGCCGCATCGCCTTCGGCGGCACCGACGTCACGCAGCTGCCCATCGAGCAGCGCGGCGTGGGCATGGTGTTCCAGCACTACGCGCTGTTCCCGCAGATGAGCGTGGAGGCCAACATCGGCTACGGCCTCAAGATCCGCGGCGTGGCCGAGGACGAGCGCCGCCGCACGGTGGGCGAGCTGGTCGACCTGGTGCGCCTCAATGGCCTGGAGAAAAAGCGCCCCGCCGAACTCTCGGGCGGCCAGCGCCAGCGCGTGGCCCTGGCCCGCGCCGTAGCCGTGCGCCCGCGCGTGCTGCTGCTCGACGAACCGCTCACCGCGCTGGATGCCAAGCTCAAGGAGTCGCTGCGCGACGAACTGGCCGAGCTGCTGCGCCGCCTGCACATCACGGCCATCCACGTCACGCACGACCAGCAGGAGGCCCTGGCCATTGCCGACCGGCTGGCCGTGATGCGCGCGGGCCGCATCGTGCAGGTGGGCGACGGCGAAACGCTGTACCGCGCGCCCGCCCACCCCTTCGTGGCGGCCTTTCTGGGCCGCGTGAACCGGCTCGAGCGCAGCCCCGGCGCGCGCGAGCGCCAGGTGCTACCGCTGGGCGGCGTCGACCTGCCCTGCACCGACCGCTGCCGAGGCCTGGACGCACTGCTCGCACGGCCCGAAGATGTGGAAGTGGCCGTCGGCGCGGCGGGCACCGAGGACTGGGGTCACGCCGACGTGGTGCAGCGCAGCTTCCTTGGCGACCGCGTGCAGCTCACGCTGCGCGTGGCCGACCAGAGCGCCCTGCTGCGTGCCGACGTGGCGCGCGACCACCCCGCGCGCGCTGGGGAGCGGGTCGGCATCCGCATCCACCCCGAGCGCCTCATGCCCCTGGCCGAGGAGACCACGCCATGACCACCACTTTCCTGCTCCAGCTCTCCGACCTCCACATCCGCGAGCCCGGCCGCCTTGCCTATGGCCGCATCGACACCGCGCCCTACCTGCGCCAGGCCGTGGAAAGCATCGTGCGTCTGCCGCAGCGGCCCGACGCCGTGGTCCTCACGGGCGACCTCACCGACTTCGGGCGCGCGGCCGAGTACGACCACCTGCGCGCCTTGCTCGCGCCGCTGGCGCCGCTGCCCCTCTACCTGATGCCCGGCAACCACGACGACCGTGACCAGCTGCGCGCCAGCTTCCCCGACCACGCCCACTATCTGGGCAACAGCGGCTTCGTGCAGTACAGCGTGCCCGTGGGCGGCCTGCAACTCATCGCGCTCGACACCGTGGTGCCCCAAGCCAGCGAGGGCGGCCTGTGCGCCAAGCGCCTGGCCTGGCTGGCCGCCGAGCTGGAACGCCAGCGCCACCGGCCCGTGGTGATCGCGATGCACCATCCGCCGTTCCGCACGCTCATTGGCCACATGGACGAGATCGGCCTGCTCGAAGGCGCCGAGGCGCTCGAAGCCCTGGTGGCGCGCCACCCGAACGTGGAGCGCGTGATCTGCGGCCACCTGCACCGCAGCATCCAGGTGCGCTTTGGCGGCAGCATCGCCTCCACCGTGCCGTCGCCCGCGCACCAGGTGTGCCTGGACCTCGCGCCTGACGCCGCCTCGGCCTGGACGCTGGAACCACCGGGCTTCGCCCTGCACGCCCTATCGGCGGGCGGACTGCTCGTGTCGCACCTGGCCGCCAGCGGCCGCTACGACGGCCCCCACCCCTTCCACGAGGAAGGCGGGCAGCTCATCGACTAGGGTTTTCAGCCCCGGTCGGCGGCCTGCGGACGCCGCGCATACCGCTGCGCGAGCACGGCGCAGACCATGAGCTGCATCTGGTGGAACACCATCAGCGGCAACACGATGGCCCCCACCGCATGCGAGGCGAACAGCACCTTGGCCATGGGCACACCGCTGGCCAGGCTCTTCTTGGAGCCACAGAAGACGATCGTGATCTCGTCCTCCTTCGAGAAGCCGAGCCGCCGACTGATCCAGGTGGTGGAGAACAGCGCCAGGGTCAGGATCACCGCGCACACCGCGATCAGGCCGGCCAGCGCGGGCAGCGGCATCTGCTTCCACAGGCCCTCGATCACCGCCGCGCTGAACGCGGTGTAGACCACGAGCAGGATCGAGCCCTGGTCCACGAACTTGAGCACCGGCGCATGGCGCTTGGTGAAACCGCCAATCCACGGGCGCAGCAGGTGCCCCGCGATGAAAGGCACGAACAGCTGCAGCAGGATGCGCCCGATGCTGTCCAGCACATCGTGCTGCGCGCCCGCCGTGCGCGACAGCAGCAGCCCCGTGAGCAGCGGCGTGATCACGATGCCCATCAGCGTGGAGGCCGAGGCGCTGCAGATGGCCGCCGGCATGTTGCCACGCGCCATGGCCGTGAAGGCGATGGCCGACTGCACCGTGGCGGGCAGCGCGCACAGGAACAGCACACCCAGGTACAGCTCGGGCGTGACCAGCGGCTGCAGCACGGGCCGCAGCAGCCAGCCCAGCAGCGGAAACAGCGCAAAGGTGCTGGCCACCACCACGAGGTGCAGCCGCCAGTGCGACAGGCCCGCGACGATGGCCTCGCGCGAGAGCTTGGCGCCGTGCAGGAAGAACAGCAGCCCCACGGCCGCCACCGTGAGCCCCTCGAAAAAGCGTGCCGCGCTGCCCGATGCGGGCAGCAGGCTGGCCAGCGCCACCGTGGTCAGCAGCGCGAGGGTGAAGTTGTCGGGCAGGAAGCGGGAACGGGCCATGGCAGGTGCGCGGCGCAAAACGGTGGGTGGGAGCGAGGCCCCGATTGGAGCGCAACCGTATTCCAAAGAGAAATCGATTTCTCTGATGGTTTTATGATTCCAAATCATGAATGTGACTTTGCGCCAACTGGAAGTGTTCCTGTCGGTGGCCGCCACGCGCAACTTCAGCCGCACGGGCGACCAGATCGGCCTGACCCAGCCCGCCGTGAGCCGCAGCATCACCGAGCTGGAGGCACAACTCGGGCTGCAGCTGCTCAACCGCACGACGCGCGAGGTCGAACTCACCGACGCGGGCCGCAGCCTGGCCGCGCGGCTGCCGCGCGTGCTTGAAGACCTGGAGGCCACGCTGCTTGACGTGCAGGGCATGGCCACGGCCCACCACGGCAAGGTGCGCGTGGCCAGCAGCCCCACGCTGTCGGCCAACCTGCTGCCCGATTGCATCGCGCGCTGCCAGCACGAGCTGCCCGGCGTGCAGGTCGTGCTGCTCGACCGCGTCCAGAACGACGTGCTGGCCAGCGTGCTCTCGGGCGAGGTGGACTTCGGCGTGGTGATCGACCCCAGCGACCGCGAGGCCCTGCACTGCGAGCCGATCTACACCGAGCCGTTCTGCCTGGCCTGCCCGCCCACGCACCGGCTGGCGCGGCGCCGCCAGGTGCGCTGGACCGACCTGGACGGCGAGCCGCTGGTGTTGCTGGACCATGCCTCGGGCAGCCGCCGCCTCATCGACCGCGCGCTGGCCGAGCAGGGCGTGCAGGCCCATGTGGCGCAGGAGGTGGGCCATGCCACCACGATCTTCCGCATGCTCGAAGCGGGCCTGGGCGTGGCGGTCATCCCCATGCTCGCGCTGCCGCCCGAGGGCCTGCCGCGCCTGGCCGTGCGACCGCTGCAGCCGCGCGTGGACCGCGACATCGTGCTCGTGCACCGGCGCAACCGCGCGCTCGCGCCGCTAGCGCAGCGCGTGTGGGACCTGGTGCGCGGCGTGGCGCGCGAGCGCCAGGCCACACCCGCTACCACCCCAGCGCGGCAGCGAGGACGAGGCTGGCCTCAGGCGTGAAGGCGCCGCGCGCAAGGCGGTCGAGCAACGCCGCGCGCGATAGCAGCTCGAAGCACGCGACCTCGCCATCCTGGTTCATGGGCTCCACGCCCTCGGGCACGGTGGCGTGGAACCAGTCGATGCGCTCAACCATGTAGCCGCAGCCGTCGGCCTCGTCGCTGGGCTGGGCGAACTGGACGTGGCCGCCATGCGCCACGCCGTGCAGCGCATCCACGCGCAGGCCGGCCTCCTCCCAGGTTTCGCGTGCCAGGGCCTCGTGCAGGCTATCGGCCGCCGAGACCATGCCGCCCATCAGCGTGTCCCACTGGCCCGGGTTGTTGGGCTTGTCGAAAGCGCGCTGCTGCACCCACATGCGGCCATCGGGGGCCGACGCGACCAGGTGTACGGCCTGCGTGGCCAGGCCCAGCGGCCGCACGGCGCCGCGCTCGATGGTGCCGACGCGCTGGCCGCGCGCATCGCACACGGCCAGTTGCTCGTCGCGCCAGGGGCCGCAGCGGCCCTGCGCGCGCAGCGCCCGGGCCAGCGCATTGAGCGCCTGCGTGGCGCCCCCGGGGGCCGCAAGCTGCCATGCCACCGCCCCAGAATGCTCACTTTTTAATAGCTTAAAACATCCATCCGATGCTGACTGTGCAGCAATTTCATCCAAAACACCGGCTTCGACCGAGCCCACGGCATGCCCCGCCACAAGCAGCGGCAGCCGCGCCGCGCGCGGCGGGCGCTGGGCCTGCGCACGCGCGGTGGCAACCCACTCGGGCGCCACGTTCACGGCAGCGTGAGGATGGTGGAGCCCGTGGTCTTGCGCGCCTCGAGGTCGCGGTGCGCCTGCTGCACGTCGCGCAGGGCATAGCGCTGCGCGATGTGGATCTTCACCTGGCCGCTGGCCACCACGGCGAACAGGTCGTCGGCCATGGCCTGGGTGGCCTCGCGCGTGGCAATGTGGGTGAACAGCGTCTGGCGCGTAACGTAGAGCGAGCCCTTGGCGCCCAGCGAGCCCGGCGCGAACGGCGCCACGGGACCCGAGGCGTTGCCGAAGCTCGCCATCAGGCCGAAGGGACGCAGGCAATCGAGCGATTTATCCCAGGTGTCCTTGCCCACCGAGTCGTACACCACCTTCACGCCCTTGCCCCCCGTGATCTCCTTCACGCGCGCGGCAAAGTCCTCGCGGCTGTAATTGATGGCGTGCGACGCACCGTTGTCCAGCGCGAGCTGGCACTTGGCGTCCGAGCCCGCCGTGCCGATGAGCTGCAGGCCCAGCGCCTTGGCCCACTGGCAGGCGATGAGGCCTACGCCGCCCGCGGCCGCGTGGAACAGCACGAAGTCGCCCGGCTCCAGGCCTTCGACGGGGCGCGCCTTCTTGAGCAGGTACTGCGCCGTGAGGCCCTTGAGCATCATGGCCGCGCCGGTCTCGAAGCTGATCGCGTCGGGCAGCTTGCACACGCACTTGGCGGGCATCACGCGCACCTCGCAGTAGCTGCCGGGCGGCTGGCTGGCGTAGGCCGCGCGGTCGCCCGCCTTCAGGTGCGTGACGCCTTCACCCACGGCCTCGATGACGCCCGCGCCCTCCATGCCGATGGTGGCGGGCATGGCCAGCGGGTACAGGCCCGTGCGGTGGTACACGTCGATGAAGTTCAGGCCGATGGCATGGTGGCGGATGCGAACCTCGCCGGGGCCCGGATCGCCCACCTGCACGTCGACGATATGGAGTTCTTCGGGGCCGCCATGCTGGCGGATCTGGACGGCGAGGCTCATGTCGGGGTCTCCTGCGAAAGCGTGTCAACGGATGGAAATCGCCTGGCATCCTGCCATGAATCCGTCAGCCTTGCAGGGCGCCGCCCGCTACAGTCGGCGCATGACCCACAAACTCACGCCCGGCACCGCCGCCCTGCTCACCATCCCGCCGCTGCTGTGGGCCGGCAATGCCGTGGTGGGCCGGCTGGTGCACGAGCTGGTGCCGCCCATCACGCTGAACTTCCTGCGCTGGGTGCTCGCCTTCGTGCTGCTCTTGCCGCTCGCTTACCGCGTGCTGCGCGCCGACAGCCCGCTGTGGCCGCACTGGCGGCGCTACGCGGTGCTGGGGCTGCTGGGCGTGGGCTGCTACAACGCGCTGCAGTACCTGGCGTTGCAGACCTCCACGCCCATCAACGTGACGCTCGTGGGCTCAAGCATGCCCGTGTGGATGCTGGGCGTGGGCGCGCTGTGCTTCGGCGTGCCGGTGGCGCGCCGCCAGCTCGCAGGCGCGCTGCTGTCCGTGTGCGGCGTGCTGGTGGTGCTCAGCCGCGGCGAATGGGCGCAGCTGCTGGCGTTGCGGCTCGTGCCGGGCGACCTGTTCATGCTGCTGGCCACGGTGGCCTGGGCGTTCTACAGCTGGCTGCTCGTTCGCACCACGCAGCCTGCGGGCCTGCGCGGCCCGAACGGCGACTGGGCGGGCTTTCTGATGGCGCAGCTCGTGTTCGGCCTGGGATGGTCGGGCCTGTTCGCGGGCGCCGAATGGGCGGCAGGCCACACGCGCATCGACTGGGGCCTGCCGCTGGCGGCGGCCCTGCTCTTCATCGCCCTGGGGCCCGCCATCGTGGCCTATCGCTGCTGGGGCGCCGGGGTGCAGCGCGCGGGCCCGGCCATTGCGGGCTTCTTCAACAACCTCACGCCGCTGTTCGCGGCCCTGCTCTCGGCGGCCTTCCTGGGCGAGGCGCCGCACCCGTACCACGGAGCGGCCTTCGCGCTCATCGTGGGCGGGATTGTGGTGTCGTCACGGCGGAGCTAGGAGCGCACCAGGGCTTCCAGCGCACCGATCGGCATGGGCCGCCCGAACAGGTAGCCCTGGTACAGGTCACAGCCATGGCGCGCCAGGAAATCGCGCTGCTCCGCGGTCTCCACACCCTCGGCGATCACCTCGAGGTCCAGCGTACGCGCCATGCCGATGATGGTCTGCACGATCACGTCGTCGGTGTGGCGCACGCCGAGGTTGCGCACGAAGGACTGGTCGATCTTGAGCTGGTGCAGCGGCAGGCGCGTGAGGTAGGCCAGCGACGAGTAGCCCGTGCCGAAGTCGTCCATCGAGAACCGCACGCCCTTGGTGCGCAGCAGGTGCATCTTGGCGATGGAGTCCTGCACGTCGTCGAGCACCAGCGACTCGGTAAGCTCGAGCTTGAGCAGGTGTGCGCGCGCGCCCGTCTGCTGCACCACGGCGATCACCTGCGTGGCGAAGTCCGGCTGGCGGAACTGCCGTGCGCTCACGTTCACCGACAGCTGCAGCCCCGTGCAGCGCGCATCGCCCTGCCAGGCGGCGAGCTGCTGGCAGGCAGTGCGCAGCGCCCACAGGCCCATGGGCACGATGAGCCCGCTGTCTTCCGCCACGGCGATGAACTCGGTGGGCGAGACGAGGCCGCGCTGCGGGTGGCGCCAGCGCAGCAGCGCCTCGGCGCCCACCAGTTGCCCGCCCAGCGTGAACTGGGGCTGGTAATGCAGCTCGAACTGGTCCTTTTCCAGCGCGGCCTGCAGATCGGCCTCCAGGCGCGCGCGCTGGTTGATCTCGATCTGCATCTGCGGATCGAAAAAGCACAACGCATGGCTGCGCCGGGCCTTGACCTGGTACATGGCGATGTCGGCCTGCTTGAGCAGCTCCGGCGCGCTCTGGCTGCCCTGGCCGAACAGCGTGGCGCCGATGCTGCAGGCCCCGCGGTAGGTCTGCCCGGCCAGTTGGTAGGGCTGGTCCAGACCAGCCAGTATCTTCTCGCCGACGCGCCGGGCCTGGGCCGCGGCCTCGCCCCTATCGGGCGACAACTCGCCGAGCATGACCACGAACTCGTCGCCGCCGAGCCGCGCCACGGTGTCGGTGGCACGCACGGCCTCCTTGAGCCGCTGGGCGACCTGGCGCAGCAGCAGATCGCCCACCTCGTGGCCCAGGGTGTCGTTGAGCACCTTGAAGTGGTTGAGGTCCAGGAACAGCAGCGCCCCCATGTGCCCCGAGCGCACCGCCTGCACCGTGGCCTGGCCCAGGCGGTCGAGCAGCAGGCGCCGGTTGGGCAGTCCCGTGAGCGGGTCGTAGAACGCGAGAGATTCGATCTCGGCGCTCGCACGGCGCAGATCCGTCACGTCGTGATACGTGATGACGGCCCCGCCCTCGGGCGTGGTCCGCTCGGTGATCTGGATGACATGGCCCGTGGGCAGGTACTGCTCGTGCGGGCCTTCGGGTTGGGTTTGCCGCTGCAGGCGCCGCTCCACCCATTCCTGGCGCTCGGCTGCGCTGGCGTGCGGCAGGTGGCTTCGGGCGGTGGTCTCGAGCACGGTGCGAAACGGCGCCCCCGGCGCCATCGCGGGCACGAGCCAGGGAAAGATCTCCTCGAAGCGCCGGTTCCACTGCACCACGCGGTGCTGCGCATCGAGCAGCAGAAAGCCGCTGACCATGGACCCCAGCGCCTGGTCCAGCGTGGCCTTGGACTGCGCGATCATCTGCCGCGCCGCGTTCATGCGCACCAGGTAGGCCTGCACCATGGCGCCCGTGGCCACCACCATGGCGGCAAAGAGCAGCGCGGCCACGAGCATGCTGCGGCGCTCGACGCTCGACCCCGCGAGGGCGGCCGACACCGGCAGGCTCGCCGAGATCCACAGATCCTGGTACAGCAGGGGATGGGCCACGACCAGCGCCGGCACCTGCGACAAGCGGGCGGGCTGGTCCCAGCGCGTGCTGGCATCCGCCACGGATGACTGCAGCGGAGGTGGCGCGGTGTCACCCGGCGCGGGCACGCTGAGCAGCAACTCGCCCCCGCGGCGCTCCAGCGTGACCTCGAGCCCCGCGATGTCCACGCTCTGCATGAGCACGGACACCAGCATGGCCACGGGCACCTGGGCCACGGCCGCCAGGTGCGTGCCGTCGCCCTTGCGGATGTGCCGTGCCACGTAGAGCACGCGCTCGGAGCTGGCAAAGCTCACCGCCGGCGCGCTGACCACGAGCGTGGACACCGGCTGCTCCAGCGCGCTGCGCAGGAATCCCACCGGCAGCTCCACCGAAAGCCGGGCCCCGGCCGGATCGGACGACGCCAGCACCTTGCCTGCGCTGTCGAGCAGCGCCACATGGCGCACCAGGAGGTTCTGCCGCGCAGCGCTGCGCAACAGCTGGCTCGCCGCCGGGGCATCGAAGGGGCCGGACGAGGCCGACAGGCCCAGCAGCTCATCCGTGCCCGCCAGCAGCACATCGAAACCGAGCAGTGCCCGGTTCACCGCCGCTTCGGCCCCCGCCACGAAGTGCTTGACCTGGGCCTCGCAGTCGGCCAGCGCGCTCTTGCGCACGCTCCAGGCCAACGCCCCCGTCGCCAGCGCCAACGCCCCGAGGAAACACGCCACCAAGCCCCAGACGGTCAGCCGAATTCGGGCCGAGGAGACGGCGAGCCGGCTCATTGCTCTCCTTGCGCACGGATGCCCCGCACGGGGCCGATGGTCTGCTCCCAGATCGCGCTGCAGTCGACGTTGCAGCGCTGCAGCCAGCGCCGCAGCACGATGGACTCGAAAATCTCGCGCCGCTCGCGCTCGTCGGCCGACGACACGGGCACGACGGTCATGCGCCCTTTGCGGCCCTGGCGGCACTGCGGCCCGCCGCCGTTGCAAGCCACGCCCTCGGCGGTTTCGCGCTCGGCCTCGGCCCAGATCACGCCCTCGAGCCGCGGCAGTTCGCGGCGCAGCAGCGTGCGCAGATCGGGCGGCAGCGCGTTCCAGGCCGCCTGCTGGGCCCCGAAGATGGCCAGCCCCCAGGTCACGGGCAAGGGGTAGAGGTACTGCGTCACGCGGTAGAGCCCGAGCGAATGCCCTGACATCGTGCCCGTGATGGCGCATTCGGTATTGCCCGTCTCCAGGCTGTAGAGGATTTGCGAAAAACCGGTATGCACCGGCACCCCGCCCAGGGCCCCCACGAAATCGGCCTGCGTGGCCGACGACACGCGCGTGCGCCGCCCCGCGAGGTCTGCGAGCCGCGCCAGGGGCTTCTTGCAGAACACCACCTGGGCCGGGTAGATATAGAGCGCCAATGCCACGATGCCATGCTGGTCGCGCAGGGCCTTTTCGAGGTAGGGGCGAAAAGCCGCCACGCTCGAGCGCAAGCTGGCCATGTCGGGATTGAGCCCCGGCAGGTCGGGGGCCATGTACTGCGGGTACTGTGCCGAGAGCGAGCTCATGAGCACGGTACCAAAGGGCACCACGCCCAGCTGCATCAGCCGCAGCATCTCCATGCCCGGCACACCAGCGCGATCAAAGGGCACGATGTCGGCGCTGAAGCGCCCGCCGCTGAGCCGGGACAGCTCCTGGGTCCAGAACGGCTCTTCATACCGCACATACTGGGTCACACCGGCCAGCCCCCCCACCACGCGCAATTTGTAGGGGGCGGCAGGCGCCTGCTGCGCCCGCGCTGCGCCGACGCCGCACCCGGCCAGCACCAGCAGGCTGGCCCCAGCCAGGCGGCAGAGGCGAAGGCGAAAGGAGGCGGTGTACAGCGGCATGGACAAAGGGTGCCCCGTGTCCCACAAGAGGGAAACGGGTGCGCGTGCATTTTGACCGCATCATGGCGCACCCACGCCCACTTGCGCAAAAAACGACAGCCGCGCCCATGGGCCGCGCAGCCGCCGAATTGGGCAGGTCAGAAGCTGCCGGGATAGGCTCCGCCATCGGCCAGCACATTCTGGCCCGTGATGTAGCCCGCATGCGCGCTGCACAGGAACGCGCAGATCGCGCCGAACTCCTGCGGCGTGCCAAAGCGGCCCGCCGGGATCTGCACCTGCTGCGCGCGGCGCACGTCGTCGAGGGACTTGCCCGTCCGCGTGGCCGCCGCGCCGAGCGTGGCGCCGAGCCGGTCGGTGTCGAACTTGCCGGGCAGCAGGTTGTTGATGGTGACGCCCTTGCCCGCAATCGCGCTGCGCGCCGCGCCCGCCACGAAGCCCGTGAGGCCGCTGCGCGCGCCGTTGGACAGGCCTAGGATGTCGATGGGCGCCTTCACCGCGCTGGAGGTGATGTTCACGATGCGCCCAAAGCCCCGCGCGGCCATGCCGTCCACGGTGGCCCGGATGAGCTCGATGGGCGTGAGCATGTTGGCGTCCACGGCCTTGATCCAGGCGTCGCGGTCCCAGTCGCGGAAGTCGCCCGGCGGCGGACCGCCGGCGTTCGTGACCACGATGTCGAAGTTGCGGCCCGGGCCCGAGGGCACGGAGAACACGGCCGCGCGCCCCTCGGGCGTGGTGATGTCGGCCGCCACGGCGAGCACGGTGGGTTGGGCATGTTTTGCGCCTGCAGTGCTCACACTGCCTGCACCGACAGCTATCAATTTTGAAGTGGCTTCATTCAAGGCATCGGCGTGGCGTGCATTGACGACCACGTTGACGCCCTCGCGCACCAGCGCCTCGGCGCAGCCGAAGCCCAGCCCCTTGCTCGCTCCGCACACCAGGGCCCACTTGCCCGCGATTCCCAGATCCATACCGACTCTCCTATCGCGCCGACCGGCGGGCCATGCGCGTGAACACAAAAATACCCGCGACCACCAGCGCCGTGCCGGCGGCCATCCAGGCCGTAAAGGGCTCGCCCAGGATCCACACCCCCATGAGGATGGTGGACAGCGGCCCGACCATGCCCGTCTGCGCGGCCATGCCGGCACCGATGCGTTCGACGGCCATCATGACCATGAGCACGGGCGCCGCCGTGCACAACGTGGCGTTGAGCACCGACAGCCAGAGCACCTCGGGTGCCACCACGGCCGCAGAGAGCGGCCGCAGCGCCACGAACTGCAGCAGGCAGCACAGGCAGGCCACCGACGTGGCCAGCCCCACGAGCCGCAGCGATCCGATGCGCTGCACCATCTCGCCGCTGTACACGAGGTAGACCGCGTAGCTCGCGGCGCTCAGGAACACCAGCAGCACGCCCCAGGCCGTGTGCGCGCCCTGCAGATGCGCCTCGAGCCCGAACACGAGCGCCACGCCGCAGTAGCTGATCGCCATGCCGAGCACCTGCCCCCCGCGGATGCCCCGACCATACAGCATCCACCCGAGCAGCACGACCAGCGTGGGATTGAGGTAGAGGATGAGCCGCTCGAGCCCCGCGCTGATGTAGGCCAGCCCCGCGAAGTCGAGGAAGCTCGCCAGGTAGTAGCCCGAGACACCCAGGCCCAGCACGCCCCGCCAGTCGCGCGCCGTCAGGGGCGGCTTGCCGCGGCTCGCCCACCATGCCATGGCCGCGAAGATGGGCAGCGCGAACAGCATGCGGTACATGATGAGGGTGACCGCGTCCACGCCGTAGCGGTACGCGAGCTTGACGATGATGGCCTTGCCGCTGAAGGCCACGGCCCCAAGCACCGCGAGGGTGAGGCCGCTCGCAACCTTCTTGTTGGCCGCCGGGGCGGGCTGGGTTTGCGCTGTTGTCACTGCTTCTTCGGTTCCCGGGGTGGGGCGCGGCAGCGCCGTCGTGCGGCGCCACGCTCTGCTCCATTCAAGCTCCATTCAATTGCATTCGAGTGTCGCACGGCGCGCGGCGCGCCAGCCATCGGGCCTGCATGCGGGGCACCCCGCCATCGCAGAAGGCGCGCGCCGCTTCAGTGCCGGTTCTTGAACATCCGGTGGTGCAACCGCCGCAGCGACCACCACACGCTGAGCGCCACCAGGGGAATCGCCACCGCCGCCGTGCTCTCGGGCTGCCAGGGCCAGCCGATCTTCTGCGCCCCCTTGGCGAGGTAGCTTACGAGCCCCACGATGTAGTAGGTGATGGCCGCCACCGAGAGGCCTTCCACCGTGGACTGCAGCTGCAGTTGCAGGTCCTGGCGCTGGTTCATCGCCGCCAGCAGGGCCTGGCTGCTTTGCTGCTGCTCGATCTCCACGCGCGTGCGCAGCAGGTTGCTGATGCGCGAGACGCGCTGCGACAGCGCGTCCTGGCGCCGCGCCACCCACTCGCAGGTGCTGCGCGCGGGCGTGAGGCGCCGGTCCATGAATTCGCCGATGGTCTGCATGCCCGCCAGGCGCGATTCCGAAATGTCCCGGATGCGCCGGTCCACGAGCTCGAAATAGGCGCTGCTGGCCGAGAAACGCGAGTGCGTGGCGGCGTACTGGCTCTCTACCTGGCCCGCCAGGCGTGTCAGGCGGTCCAGCAGCGCGGGTTCGGCGTCGCGGTTGGCCGAGCGGATGGACTCGGCCAGCGCGGCCAGCTCGCCCTCTGCCGATGCGAGCACGGCGGCGGCCTCGCGCGCGGCCGGCAGGCCCAGCAGCGCGGCCATGCGGTAGGTCTCGATCTCGAGCAGGCGTTGCACGAGGCGCCCCAGGCGCCGCGGCGTCATGCCGCCCGCGAGCAGCACCATGCGCGAGCAGCCATCGGCGTGGATCGCGAAATCGGTGTAGACCTCGCCATGCCCATCGGCCACGGTGGAAGCCACCAGCGTGTCCTCGTGCAGCACCTGGGGCACGAGCGAGGCAGCGCCGAAGCCCTGCGTGGGCAGCACCCACAGGTGCAGGCTGCACAGGCACTGCCCCGGCAACTGGGCCAGCCACTCGCGGGGCACCACCTCGGAGGCGCCTGCGGGCTCGCGCTCACCGAAGCCTTCGGCACCCAGCGGGGCCGTGAAGGTCCAGGTCACGAACTCGGTGTGCAGCTCCCAGCGCAGACGGAACGGCCCCACGTCCATGCGCAGGTGCGTGGTGTGCTCGTCGGGGGGCGGCAGGTGGTGATCGCGCAGCAGCGCGGCCAGGTGGGCACGGCTCGCCTCGCGGCCCGCCGCGTCGGCCAGCATGACGATGTGCGAGATAGCTACCGGCGCCGTCAAAGCCTCCGGCGGGCGGGCATGGATCTCGTTGTGCAGTAGCGCGCGTTGCGGGTGCTGCGCCGGGAGGGTGGGTGGGTGCATGCGGGCCTCGTGTTCGGCCCTATTGTGGCCGCAACCGCTTCCCTCTCCCAAACGAAAAAGGCACCCGAAGGTGCCGTGGTTTCATGCCTACCGGGCCTGCGGCCCGGTGCCGAGCAAAACGTCAGTCTTCGACGAAGGCCTCTTCGCGCTTGCTCTTCACGGCCGGCAGCAGCACGATCACCAGCAGCAGAGCGGCGGCAGCCAGCAGGCCGGCGGAGATCGGGCGCGTCACGAACACGCTCCAGTCGCCGCGCGACAGCAGCAGCGCACGGCGCAGGTTCTCTTCCATCATCGGGCCCAGGATGAAGCCCAGCAGCAGCGGCGCGGGTTCCGTGCCGAGCTTGTGGAAGATGTAGCCAATCATGCCAAAGGCGCCCACCATCCACACGTCGAACGTGTTGTTGTTGGTGGAGTACACGCCGATCGCGCAGAACAGCACGATGGACGGGAACAGCCAGCGGTAGGGCACGGTCAGCAGCTTGATCCAGAGGCCGATCAGCGGCAGGTTCAGGATCACCAGCATCGCGTTGCCGATCCACATCGAGGCGATCAGGCCCCAGAACAGCTCGGGGTTGCTGGTCATCACCTGCGGGCCAGGCTGGATGTTGTGGATGGTCATGGCACCCACCATCAGCGCCATCACGGCGTTGGGGGGTATGCCCAGGGTCAGCAGCGGAATGAACGAAGTCTGCGAACCGGCGTTGTTGGCCGACTCAGGCGACGCCACGCCGCGGATGTTGCCCTTGCCGAACGGCACTTCGCCGGGGTGCAGCTTGGTCTTCTTTTCCACGGTATAGGCCGCGAAGGCCGCCAGCAGCGCGCCGCCGCCAGGCAGGATGCCCAGGGCCGAGCCGAGGGCCGTACCGCGCAGCACGGCAGGGAACATGCGCTTGAAGTCTTCCTTGGTGGGGAACAGGCCCTGCACCTTGGCGGTGAACACTTCGCGGTCTTCTTCCGGACGCGACAGGTTGGCGATGATTTCACCGTAGCCGAACACGCCCATGGCGATGGTCACGAAGCCGATGCCGTCCGTGAGCTCAGGGATGTCGAAGCTGTAGCGGGCCACGCCCGAGTTCACGTCGGTGCCCACCAGACCCATCAGCAGGCCCAGCACGATCATGGCCACGGCCTTGATCAGCGAGCCCGAGGCCAGCACCACGGCGCCGATCAGGCCCAGCACCATCAGCGAGAAGTATTCGGCGGGGCCGAACTTGAAGGCCACTTCGGTCAGCGGCGGCGCGAAGGCGGCCAGGATCAGCGTGCCCACGCAGCCAGCGAAGAACGAGCCCAGGCCGGCTGCCGCGAGCGCAGGGCCCGCTCGGCCGTTACGCGCCATCTGGTAGCCGTCGATCACCGTGACCACCGAGGACGATTCGCCCGGCAGGTTCACGAGAATGGCGGTGGTGGAGCCGCCGTACTGCGCGCCGTAGTAGATACCAGCCAGCATGATCAGCGCGGCCACGGGGGGCAGCGCATAGGTGGCAGGCAGCAGCATGGCAATGGTGGCCACGGGGCCGATGCCGGGCAGCACGCCGATCAGCGTGCCCAGCAGGCAGCCGATGAAGCAGTAAATGAGGTTCTGGAACGTGAAGGCGACGCCGAAGCCGGTCGCCAGGTTATTGATCAAATCCATGGTCGAAAGCCCCCGCTTAACCCGAAATGAAGCTCGGCCACACGGGGAACTGCAGTTTCAGCGCCCACACGAAAGCCACGTAGCTGCCCACAGCCAGGATGGTGGCCAGGATGAACACTTCCTTGACCTTGAACTCCTCACCCGCCAGGCTGGAGATGAACGTGAGCGCATAGATCGCCACGATCATGCCCATGGCCGGAATACCCACGCTGGGCAGGCCCGCAAGCAGGATGCCGAAAGCGAAGTTCGCGCCCAGGATGTAGGCCAGCGGCTTCCAGGCCCACTTGCCGATCTTGTCGCCGCCCTCGGTCTCCACCACGGTGGCCTTGAAGGTCACGGCGGCACCGATCACGGCGAGCAGGATGCCCAGCAGCAGGGGGAAGTAGCCGGGGCCCATGCGGGCGCCATTGCCGATGTTGTAGTTGGTCGCGCCCCAGGCGAACGCAACTCCGATCCCCATGAACATGAGGCCGGAAAAAAAGTCTTTTTGACTCTTGATTTTCACGAAACTGTCTCCTTGGCGGAAATCACGACCGGCCGATTGTGAGCGCTTTGCTCCCGCGAATCGATGTGGATTCCACCTACACCCAGTTACCGCCGGCGCGGCAGGAGCCGGCTACTCGATGGGCGGCGTGGCGGCGATGACTTCTTCGAGCGTCGTCAGCCCTTCGGCCACGCGCAGCGCGCCCGCCAGGCGCAACGGGCGCATGCCGTCCTGCACGGCCTGGCGGCGCAGCGTATCAATGGAGGGGCTCTGCGTGATCTTGTCCTTGAGCGCCTCGCTCACCGTGAGCAACTCGTAGAGGCCCATGCGCCCGCGAAAGCCCGTCATGCGGCAGTCCACGCAGCCCACGGGCTTGTAGGGCTGGTAGCCGCCGTTGATCTTCCAGGGGCGCACGGCCTCGGCCAGGTCCTCCGGGCGCGCCACTTCGTCGCGCTGCTTGCACTGCACGCACAGCGTGCGCACGAGGCGCTGCGCGAGCACGCCCAGCAGCGTGGCGTTGATGAGATAGTTGGGCACGCCCAGCTCCATGAGCCGGCTGACGGCACTGGGCGCGTCGTTGGTGTGCAGCGTGGAGAACACGAGGTGGCCCGTGAGCGCGGCCTGCACGGCCATCTCGGCCGTGGGCAGGTCGCGGATTTCGCCCACCATGATGATGTCCGGGTCCTGGCGCATGAGCGCGCGCAGGCCTTCAGTGAAGCCGAAGTCGAGCTGCGGCTGCACCTGGGTCTGGTTGAAGCTCGGCTCGATCATCTCGATCGGGTCCTCCACCGTGCTCACGTTGACCTCTTCGGTCGCGATGCGCTTGAGCGTGGAATACAGCGTGGTCGTCTTGCCCGAGCCCGTGGGTCCGGTCACGAGGATGATGCCGTGCGGGCGCTTGACGAGCGACTCCCAGCGCTGCGCGTCGTGCTGCGAGAAGCCCAGCGCGTCGAGGTCCTTCACGGCGTTGTCGGGGTCGAAGATGCGCATCACCATCTTCTCGCCGAAGGCCGTGGGCAGGGTCGAGAGGCGCATTTCCACCTCGTCGCCGCGCGGGTTGCGCGTCTTGATGCGGCCATCCTGCGGGCGGCGCTTTTCCACCACGTCCATGCGCCCCAGCAGCTTCACGCGGGCCACCATGGCGTTGAGCACGCCCATGGGCATCTGGTAGACCGGCTGCAGCACGCCGTCGATGCGAAAGCGGATCACGCCCTGCTCGCGCCGCGGCTCCAGGTGGATGTCGCTTGCGCGCTGGTCGAAGGCGTACTGCCAGAGCCAGTCGACCACGCGGATCACGCCCTGGTCATTGGCATCGAGCTGCTTGTTGCTCTTGCCCAGCTCCACGAGCTGCTCGAAGCTGCTCGCACCCGCATTGCCGCCGGCCTTCTGCGCCGCGCGCACCGACTTGGCCAGCGCGAAGAACTCGGCCGTGTAGCGGCGGATGTCCTGCGGATTGGCCACCACGCGCCGCACGGTGCGCCGCGACTGGCGCTCCACTTCGGCCACCCAGTCGTCCACGAAAGGCTCGGCCGTGGCGATCACCACCTCCTTGGCACCCACCTGCACGGGCAGCACCTTGTGGCGCTCGGCATAGCTCGCGCTCATGGTGTCGGCCACGCGGCCCACATCCACCTTGAGCGGATCGATGCGCAGGTAGGCCAGGCCGCTGCGCTTGGCGAGGTATTCGGTCAGTGCCTCGAGGTCCAGCGGCCGCCCATCCTCGGCGCGCGCCATGGCCACGCTGGCCAGCCGCACCAGCGGATGCTGGCTGCTCTCGGCCTGGGAGCAGCGGGCGATGGTGCGCTGCGCCTCCTCGGGGGCGATCACACCATCCACCTCGAGCCAGTCCACCACGCTGCGCCAGTCCAGCGGGCCGTGGGGGCGGTGGGTGGCTCTGTGCAGTGCTGCGTTGCTCATGACCGGCTTTCGTTTCAAATGGGCTTGAAGACCCGGGGCCACTTGGCGGCCGGCAGATCCCAGCGCGCCTGCACGGCCTCGGCCCGCGCGGCCAGTTCGGCGCGCTTCACGGCCGTGGGCGTGCGCTGCGCGAGCACCACGGTGTTGCCCTCGCGCGTGGGCTTGAAGGCCCAGAGCGCGTCCTCGCCGAAGGCGGTGGCGATCTGCTCCACGCTGCGCGCAAAGCTCGATGCGCGGCCGAACAGGTTCACCGTCATGCAGCCGTTCTCGCTCAGCAGGGCGCGGCAGTCGGCATAGAACGCGGCGCTGTCGAGCACGGGCGCGGCGGCCTCGTGGTCGTACAGGTCCACGCACAGCGCGTCCACCGTGCCCTGCCACATGGGGTTCTTGATCTCCTGCGCCGCATCGGCCAGCACCACGCGCAGCTTGGGGCCGTCGGGCGGCAGCTTGAACCAGGCGCGGCACACGGCCAGGACCTGCGGGTTCAGCTCGATGGCGGTGGCGCACATGCGCAGCTTCTTGTGGCAGAACTTGGTGATGGCGCCTGCCCCCAGGCCCAGTTGCATGGCATGGCCCTTGCGCACGGCCTCGGGCTCCATGAACAGCAGCCAGGCCATCATGCGCTGGATGTATTCAAGCTCCAGGTGAAAGGGCGCATCAATGCGCATGGAACCCTGGATCCAGGGCGTGCCCAGGTGCAGGTGGCGCACCTCGCCATCGTCGGAGACGCTGACTTCGGGCAGTTCGGCGGAGTTGCTTTTCTTGCGTGCCATTCGGTTCTGTTCAAAGGAGTCCGTGCGCGGCCAGGGCCTCGCCCCAGGCGGCGCGCTTGCGCTCGAAGCTCCACGAGGCATTGGCCGGGCTGGTGGACGGCAGCCGGAGCACGGGCACACCCAACTGCGCCGTGGCGCGCGCGTGGCGAAAGCTCTCGCCGCCATTGTGGACGATGGCCGCCAGGCGCGGGCAGTGCGCGCGCAGGCGGGCCAAGTCGTTCACCTGGGCGTTGCGGATGCGGCTGTCCAGGCTGCCCGCGCGCTCGCAGGCGCCGTACACGTCCCACAGGCCCAGGCCGCGCGCGAGCAGCCAGGCGCAGCGCGCGGCATACGCATCGGGCCCATCGCGCGGCGGCTGCGGGTGCTGCGGCCACAGCGCCTGCAGGATGGGCCAGAAATGGTTCTGCGGGTGCGCGTAGTACTGCGCTGCGCGCAGCGAGGCCACGCCCGGAAAACTACCCAGAACGAGTACCACGGTGCGCTCGCCCACCACGGGGCCCAGCCCCGTCAGGCGGTGTGCAGCCGTTGCCGAGGGGGCCATGGCTGCGGGTCCCTCCGCTCCCAACGTTTTGTCCATGCCCGCATTCTGGCGCGAAACGGTTTCCGCTCGGTAAAGCACTATCAAAAAAATAGCTGATTGCGCCCTATGGACAAGCACAATCCCCTGAAACGCCTCTACAGCAGGCCTTGCAGTCCCGGCAGCGCAGCACGCGCGTTGGCGGACGTGAGGGCGCACCACTCGGGCATGCTGAGCCCGCGCAGCCCCGCCACCACGGCCGCGATGCGCGGCATCTCGGCGGGCGTGTTGCGCCCCTGCGAGCGGCCGGCAGCGCGCTCGGCGGCCGTGGCGTAGAGCCAGTGGGGCGGGATGTCGGGCGCGTCGGTCTCCATCACCAGGGCCTCGGCCGGCAACTCGGCCGCCAAGCGGCGCAGTTGCAGCGCGCGCTCGTAGGTCACGGCGCCGCCAAAGCCGAGCTTGAAGCCCAGCGCGATGAAGGCCTGCGCCTGCTGCAGGCTGCCGTTGAATGCATGGGCGATGCCGCCGCGCACGGGCACGGCGCGCAGGCCCTTGAGCAGCCGGTCGGCCGAGCGCCGCACGTGCAGGATGACGGGCAGGCCGAGGCGCTGCGCCAGACGCAGCTGCCCGGCGTAGAAGTGCTCCTGCCGCGCCGCATCGAGCCCCGGCACGAAGTAGTCGAGCCCGATCTCGCCCACGGCCACCAGGCGCGGATCGGCTCGGTGGCGCTGCAGCGCATCGGTCAGGTGCTCCAGGTCTTCATCGAGCGCGCGCGGCGTGTAGAGCGGGTGGATGCCGAGCGCATAGCTGTCGCCCTGGCGATGGGCCAGTGCGCGCACCGCGTCCCAGTTCGCGCGCTCCACGGCGGGCAGCACGCAGTGCGCCACGCCGGCTTGGCGCGCGGCGGCGCGCACTGCGTCCACGTCGGGCGCGAACTCGGCGGCATCGAGGTGGCAGTGGGTGTCGATCCAGCCGGCCATGGGCGACCTGGGGCCTGTTGCCAGGCCCTAGCCCAGCACCCCGGAGACGAGCCGCAGCGTACGGTCGCAGCGCGCGGCAAGCGATTCATCGTGCGTCACCATCACGAAGGCCGTGCCCTGCTCGCGCGCCAGGCGCAGCATGAGCTGGAACACGGTGTCGGCCGTGCCGCGGTCGAGGTTGCCCGTGGGCTCGTCGGCCAGCACGCAGGCCGGCCGCGTGACCAGCGCGCGTGCGATCGCCACGCGCTGGCGCTCGCCGCCCGAGAGCTCGGCCGGCCGGTGCAGCACGCGCCCCTCCAGCCCCACGGCCGCGAGCATCTGCTGCGCCTGCCGCAGGCATTCGTCGTGCGGCAGGCGGCGGATGCGCAGCGGCATGGCCACGTTGTCCTGCGCGCTGAACTCGGGCAGCAGGTGGTGGAACTGGTAGATGAAGCCCAGGTGCGCGTTGCGCAGCATCCCCTGCTGCCGCGGCGACAGCGCGTGCAGGTCTTGTCCCTGCAGCTGCACGCGGCCCGCGGTGGGCGCGTCGAGCCCGCCGAGCAGGTGCAAGAGCGTGCTCTTGCCCGAACCCGAGGCGCCGACGATGGCCAGCGTCTCGCCCCGGTGCACCTCCAGGTTCACCCCTTGCAGCACGCTCACATCCAACCGCCCCTCGGTGAAGCGCTTGGCCAGGCCTTGCGCCTGAAGTACCACGTCATTCATAGCGCAATGCCTCCGCGGGGTTCACGCGGCTGGCACGCCAGCTGGGATACAGAGTCGCCACGAAGGCCAGGATCAGGGAGATGACGGCGATGGGCACGATGTCGCGGCTTTGCGGGTCGCTCGGCATACGGCTGATGAGATAGATGTCCTTGGGCAGGAAGTTGGCGTGCAGGGCCCGCTCGATGGCCGGCACGATCACGTCGATATTGAAGGCGATGCCCAGGCCCAGCAGCAGCCCGGCCAGCGTGCCGATCACGCCCACCATGGCCCCCTGCACCACGAAAATGCCCATGATGCTGCGCGGGCTGGCGCCCAGGGTGCGCAGGATGGCGATGTCGGCGCGCTTGTCGGTCACCGTCATCACCAGCGTGGACACCAGGTTGAACGCCGCCACCGCCACGATGAGCGTGAGGATGATGAACATCATGCGTTTTTCCAGCTGCACGGCGGCAAACCAGGTGCGGTTCTGCTGCGTCCAGTCGCGGATGCGCAGGTCGCCGCTCAGGCTGCCCGCCAGGTCCAGCGCCACGCTGCGCGCCTCGTGCAGGTCGCGCAGCTTCAGGCGGATGCCCGTGGGCCCTTCCAGGCGGAAGATGCGCTGCGCGTCCTCGTGGTGCAGCAGCACCAGGGTGGAGTCGTATTCGTAGTGGCCCGAGTCGAAGGTGCCCGCCACCAGCATCTGCTTGATGCGCGGCACCACGCCTGCGGGCGTGACCTGGCCGGTGGGCGCAATCAGCGTGACCACATCGCCCCGGCGCACGCCCAGCATGCGCGCCAGCTCGCCGCCCAGCACCACGCGGAACTCGCCCGGCACCAGTTGCGCCAGCGCCTCGCCCTGGCTGCCCGCCACCAGGTCGGTGACCTCGGGCTCGCGCACCGGGTCGATGCCGCGCACCAGCGCGCCCTTCATGTCCTCGCCGCGCGCCAGCAGCGCCTGCGCCGAGACAAACGGCGCCGCGCCCACCACCTGCGGGTGCTGGCGTGCCTCCGTCAACGTGCGCTGCACATCGGGCATGGCCGCGCCGCCGGGCGCAAAAATCTCGATGTGCGAGACCACGCTGAGCATGCGGTCGCGCACTTCTTTCTGAAAACCGTTCATCACCGACAGCACGATGATGAGCGCCGCCACCCCGAGCGCGATGCCCAGCATGGACACGCCCGAGATGAACGAGATGAAGCCATTGCGCCGCGTGGCGCGGCCGGCGCGCGTGTAGCGCCAGCCCAGGGCCAGTTCGTAGGGAATTTGCATGGTGTGAGTGGAGCGGCCCTCAGGGGCCGGGGGCGATTGTGGCATCCCGGACAATAGGCCCATGCCAGCGCCCACGCCCGAATCTCCCCATTTGCTGATCCCCTACGCCGCGAGCACCTCGGCCGGATGCCAACAGGCCCTGCAGACACTGGCCCTGCCCCACCTCGAGCAGCTGCTCGCGCGCCTGACCCCGCTCGGCACCGACACGGGCGACGAATACACCTTCGCACCGCCCCACGAACGCGCCCTGGCGCGCAGCCTGGGCCTGCCCCCCCAGGCCACGCCCTGGGCCGCCTGGGAGCAGTCCCGCACGCAGCCCGACGCAGGCGCCACCGCCTGGGCCTGGATCACGCCCTGCCACTGGCAGGTGGGCGCCGACCAGGTGCGCCTGCTGGACCCGCAGGCGCTCGCGCTCACCGAGGCCGACTCGCGCGCGCTGCTGGCCGTGCTCTCGCCCTGGTTCGCCGAGGACGGCATCGAACTCACCTACGACCAGCCCACGCGCTGGCGCGCGCGCGGCGCCGTGTTCGAGGGGCTGGAGACCGCGTCGCTCGACCGCGTGCTGAACCGCGACGTGCACGCCTGGATGCCCGACGCGGCCCAGGCCCGCGCGCTGCACCGCCTGCACAGCGAGATGCAGATGCTGCTCTACACCCATGCCTTCAACGACGAGCGCACCGCACGCGGCCTGCCGCCCGTGAACGCCTTCTGGGTGCACGGCGCGGGGCGGCTGCCAGCGCCGCCCGCCACCGCCGTGGCGCCCGAGGTCGCACAGGACCTGCGCGCCGCCGCGCTGCGCGAAGACTGGAGCGCCTGGGCCCAGGCCTGGACTGCCCTGGACGCAGGCCCCGTGGCCCGCCTGGCCGAGCAGGCCGCGCGCGGCCAGGCCGTGCGCCTGACCCTGTGCGGCGAACGCTCGGCGCTCGGCTGGCACAGCGCGCCGCGCTCCCTCACGCAGCGCATTCAAAGCTATTTCAAGGCACAGCGCTTTTCCAGTGTGCAGGAGCAGCTATGAAAATCATAGCTCGCGATATTCCGCCGCGCGCCGCCTGGGCGCTGGAGCAGGCCGGCGTGCACCCGCTGCTCGCACGCCTGTACGCCGCGCGCGGCGTGTGTTCCCAGGAAGAGCTGGACGACGCGCTCGCGCGCCTGCTGCCGCCCCACACGCTCAAGGGCGTGCAGGACGCGGCCCGGCTGCTGGCCGACGCCATTGCCGCCGACCGGCGCATCGTCATCGTGGCCGACTACGACTGCGACGGCGCCACGGCCTGTGCCGTGGGCGTGCGTGGCCTGCGCCTGCTCGGAGCGCGGCAGGTCGACTACCTCGTGCCCGACCGCGTGGTCGACGGCTACGGCCTCACGCCCCCCATCGCGCGGCGCGTGCATGAGCGCGGCGCAGACCTGCTCGTTACCGTGGACAACGGCATCGCGAGCGTGGACGGCGTGCGCGAGGCCAAAGCCCTGGGCCTGCAAGTGCTTGTGACCGACCACCACCTGCCCGGCCCCGAACTGCCCGCCGCCGATGCGATCGTGAACCCCAACCAGCCGGGCTGCGCGTTCGAGAGCAAGTCCATCGCGGGCGTGGGCGTGATGTTCTACGTGCTCATGGCCCTGCGCGGCGAGCTGCGCGAGCGCGGCGTTTTCGATCGTGCGAGCCAGCCCAAGCTCGAGCCACTGCTGCCCCTCGTCGCGCTCGGCACCGTGGCCGATGTGGTGCGGCTCGACGCCAACAACCGCCGCCTCGTGGCCCAGGGCCTCAAGCGCATCCGCGTGGGGGCCATGCCCGAGGGCATCGCCGCGCTGTTCCAGGCTGCGGGGCGCAAGGCCGCCGAGGCCACCACGTTCGACTTCGGCTTTGCACTGGGCCCGCGCATCAACGCGGCCGGGCGCCTGGCCGACATGACGCTGGGCATCGAGTGCCTGCTCACCGACGACCCGGGCCGCGCGCTGGAGCTCGCCAAGCTGCTCGACGGCATCAACCGCGAGCGCCGCGAGATCGAGGGCGGCATGCGCGAGCAGGCCTTCGCGCTGGCCGAGAACCTGTTCGACGAGAGCGAAACCCCGCCGCCGGCCGTGAGCGTGTTCGACCCCGATTTCCACGAGGGCGTGGTCGGCATCGTGGCCTCGCGCATCAAGGACAAGCTGCACCGCCCCACCTTCGTGTTCGCGGCCAGCAGCGCGCCGGGCAAGGAGCACGAGCTCAAGGGCTCGGGCCGCTCGATCCCGGGCTTTCACCTGCGCGATGCGCTCGATCTGGTGGCCAAGCGGCACCCGGGCGTGCTGCTGAAATTCGGCGGCCACGCCATGGCGGCGGGCTGCACCGTGGCCGAGGAGCATTTCGAGACCTTCGAGCAGGCCTTCGCCCAGGTGGCCCAGGAATGGCTGGACGCCGCGACGCTCACCCGCCGCATCGAGACCGACGGCCCGCTCGCGCCGGAATACTGCCGCGCCGAACTCGTGGACGTGCTGCACCGCGAGGTCTGGGGCCAGGGCTTCGCGCCGCCCACGTTCAGCGAGGAGGTTGAAGTGCTGAGCCAGCGCCTCGTGGGCGAAGCCAAGAACCACCTCTCGCTCAAGCTGTTGCACCAGGGCCGGCCCGTGGACGGCATCTGGTTCGGTCATACCGACCCGCTACCCGCGCGCGCGCTGCTGGCCTTCCGCCTCGACGTGAACGAGTGGCGCGGCGAGCGCAAGGTGCAGTTCCTCGTCGAGGGCGTGCAGATGTAGCCCGCGCGCGGCAGGCGCCGCGCGCGGGCGTGTCGATCAGAACGTTTCCCAGTCGTCGTCGGCACCGGCTGCGGGGCGTGCCACCGGCGCGGGCGCAGCGGCAGCGGGAGCCGGTGCGGCGGCCAGGCGCGGCGCAGCGGGGGCTGCGGGCTTGGCGGCAGCAGGGGCGGCCACCTTGCGCGGCGCCGCGGGGGCGGCGGGCGCCCTGGACGGAGCGGCGGGGGCGGCGGGGGCGCGCACCGGTGCCGCGACACGCGCCACAGCGCCCACGTTGAACACCGACACCACCTCGGCCAGGCGCTGGGCCTGGTCGCGCATCGCGGTGGCGGCGGCGCTGGATTCCTCCACGAGCGCCGCATTCTGCTGCGTCATCTGGTCGAGGTTGGTCACGGCCACGTTGACCTGCGCGATGCCATCGCGCTGTTCGGTGGACGAGGCCGTGATCTCGGCGATCAGGTCGCTCACGCGGCGCACACTGTTCACGATCTCGCTCATGCTCTGGCCGGCCTGGCCCACCTGCTGGGAGCCCGACTCGACGCTCTCCACGCTGGCCGTGATGAGGCCCTTGATCTCCTTGGCCGCCTCGGCGCTGCGCTGCGCCAGGCTGCGCACCTCGCCCGCCACCACGGCGAAGCCCCGGCCCTGCTCGCCCGCGCGCGCGGCCTCCACGGCGGCGTTCAACGCGAGGATGTTGGTCTGGAACGCGATCGAGTCGATCACGCCGATGATGTCGGCGATCTTGCGGCTCGAATCGGTGATGTGCTGCATGCTGGCCACCACCTGCCCCACCACCTCGCCGCCGCGCTCGGCCGCCTGGGCCGCATTGGCCGCGAGCTGGTTGGCCTGGCGCGCGGTGTCGGCAGACTGCGTGACGGTGGCCGTGAGCTGCTCCATGCTGGCGGCCGTCTCTTGCAGGTTGGCGGCCGTCTGCTCGGTGCGGGCCGACAGGTCATGGTTGCCCGTGGCGATCTGGCTCGACGCGGACGAGACCGACTCCACGCCCGAACGCACCTCGCCCACCACGCCGCGCAAGCGTGCCGCCATGGCCGAAAGCGAGCGCAGCAGGTGGCCGAGTTCGTCCTTGCGGTCGTCGTGCACATCGGCTGTGAGGTCGCCCTGGGCGATCTGGTCGGCCAGGCCCACCGCGCGGTCCAGCGGCCGGGTGACGGAATGCACCGTAAGCCAGGCCAGCACCATGCCCACCAGGAGCATGACCACCGCCACGCCCACGCCGATCCACTGCGCGGTGGCGAGCTGGCGAGCGCCATCGGCCTTGGCCTGATCACGCTGGCGCTGCTGCAGCTCCACGAAGGTTTCCTGCGCGCCGACGTACTTGGCCACCGCGGGCAGCAAGGTCTCTTCCACCATGCGCTGCGCGGCGGCCACGTCGCCATTGCCACGCACGGCCTGCACGTCGGCGGTGATTTTCAGCACCGTGGCACGTTCGGCGGCGATGCGCTCCAGTTGGGCCTTGCCCTCGGCGGTCGCGGCCGCGGCCACGATCTTTTTCTGGATGGCGGTGATGGCTTCGATGCCGGTCTTGACCTGCGCCTGCATGCGGGCGCTCAGGCGCTCATCGGAAGACACCGTGCCGATCACCACGCGCTCCACCGCCAGCTCGGTCATGCCCTTCCAGCGCAGCGCCAGGAAAATGCGGTCCTCGTTGGCCTGAACGATGCGGGCGGTTTCCGCCTCCACATGCGAGAGGTACGTGACCAGCCCGAAAGTCAGCGCGAGCATGGCCAGCATGAGGCCGAGGATGATGGCCCACAGCTTGCGGCCGACGGGCATGTTGTTGAAGTTCATGGTAAGACCTATGGTTCGTGGGGTCGCCGCACTGCGGGCCGGCCCCCCGGGAGCCGACGTTCTTTCAGCAGCAGGCGATGTACGTTTGTTTACACAATTCTCTCAAAAAACACCCTATTTTCCCTACAGGAATTGTCACGCGGACGAAATCATCGCTCCGGCGCAAAACTGGCCACCCACCTACAATGGAGCCGTGCCCACTTACACCAACGCCGATCTGCACTGTCATTCCGTGGTCTCCGACGGCACGCTCACGCCCGAGGCCTTGGCGGCCCGTGCGCAAGCCAACGGCGTGCAGTTGTGGGCACTCACGGACCACGACGAGATCGGCGGCCAGCACCGCGCCGCAGATGCCGCGCGCGCCCAAGGCATGGCCTACCTCACGGGCACCGAGATCTCGGTAACCTTTGCCGGTGCCACCGTGCACATCGTGGGCCTGGGCTTCGACCCCGACGATGCGCAATTGGCGCGGGGGCTGCACGCCACACGCGGAGGCCGGGGCGAGCGCGCACAGGACATGGCGCAGCAGCTCGCCGCGGTGGGCATCCCCGGCGCCTACGAGGGCGCGCTGCGCTATGTGGGCAACCCCGAGCTGATCTCACGCACGCATTTCGCGCGCTTTCTGGTGGAAGCCGGCGTATGCCGCGATACCTCCGAGGTCTTCCGGCGCTTTCTCACCGAGGGCAAGCCCGGCTACGTGCCGCACCGCTGGGCAGCGCTGGGCGATGCCGTGCGCTGGATCCGCGAGGCCGGCGGCCTGGCCGTGATCGCGCACCCTGCGCGCTACAAATTCAGTGCCAACGAGGAGTACGCGCTGTTCTCCGAGTTCAAACGACATGGCGGGGAAGGCGTGGAGGTAGTCACGGGCAGCCACACCGAATCTGAATACGCCACTTATGCCGACATGGCGCGGGAATTCGGCCTCGCGGCCTCGCGCGGCAGCGATTTCCACAGCCCCGACGAGTCGCACACCGACCTGGGCACGCTGCCGCCATTGCCGGCGGGGCTCACGCCGGTCTGGGAACTGCTGGCCGACCGCGTCTGGCCACCCGCCTGAACCGTTCCACTCCATGGCCCAGTACTTCGAAGCACACCCCGACAACCCGCAGCCCCGGCTGCTCAAGCAGGCCGCCGCGCTGCTGCGCCAGGGCGGCGTGCTGGCCGTGCCCACCGATTCGAGCTACGCGCTCGTGTGCCAGCTCGATGACAAGGCCGCCGTGGACCGGCTGCGGCGCATCCGCCAGGTGGACGAGAAACACCACCTCACGCTGCTGTGCCGCGACCTGTCGGAGCTGGCCAGCTATGCGCGCGTGGACAACCGGCAGTACCGCCTGCTCAAGCAGGCCACTCCAGGCCCTTACACCTTCATCCTCGATGCGACCAAGGAAGTGCCGCGGCGCGTGAGCCACCCGCAGCGCAAGACCATCGGCCTGCGCGTGCCCGACCGCAAGGGCCTGCTGCTGCTGCTCGAGCTGCACGGCGCGCCGCTGCTGGCCACCACGCTGATTCCTGCGGGGGAGAGCGAGCCGCTCAACGATCCGCGCGAGATCCGCGAACGCTACGAGCACCAGCTCGATGCCGTGGTGGATGCGGGCGCCTGCCCGCTTGAGCCCACCACCGTGGTGGACCTCACGCCCATGTACCTGGGCGGCGACCCGCTCGTCCTGCGCGAAGGCCGCGGCAGCGTGCAGGCGCTGGGGCTCTAAGCCCCTCGCGCCGCAGCGCCCGCCGCGCGCCTTCCTCAGCCCTATGTCAGCCGCAACGCCGCCGACGGCGGCTGGGCCGGTGCATCGTCATCGTCGAGCTTGAACGCCCCCACGGCCCGTTCCAACTCGCGCGCGCGGTCGGTGAGCTCCGTGGCGGCCCGAGCGGCCTGCTGCACCAGGGCCGCGTTCTGCTGCGTGGCGCCGTCCATATGGGCCACGGCCTGGTTCACATGCGCGATGCCATCGCTCTGTTCGGCCAGCGCGTGCGAGATCTCGCCAAGCAGCGAGGTCACCTGGCCCACGGCCTGCACGATCTCCTCCATGGTCTTGCCGGCCTGGCCCACGAGCCCCGCACCGCTCTCGACCTGCTCGACCGACTGGTTGATCAGCGCCTTGATCTCACGCGCGGCCACGGCGCTGCGCTGCGCGAGGTTGCGCACCTCGCCCGCCACCACGGCAAAGCCCCGGCCCTGCTCGCCCGCGCGCGCAGCCTCGACGGCGGCGTTCAGCGCGAGGATGTTGGTCTGGAACGCGATGCCCTCGATCACCTGGATGATGTCCACGATCTTGCGCGAGCTGCCGCTGATGGCCTGCATGGTCTGTACCACTTCGCTCACCACGCTGCCGCCGCGCTCGGCCGTGGCCGAGGCGTTCACGGCCAAGCCGCTCGCGGAACGCGCACGGTCGGCATTCTGGCGCACGGTGGAGGTGAGCTGCTCCATGCTGGCCGCCGTCTCGGTCAGCGCGCCCACCTGCTCCTCGGTGCGGCGCGACAGATCGGTGTTGCCCGCGTCGATCTCGCCCGCGCTCACACCGATCGCATCGGTGGACTGCTTGATGCGCGACACGAGGTCGGTGAGTGTGTCCTCCATGGTGCCCAGGGCGTCCAGCAGGCGACCGAAATCACCGCGCAGCTCGGTGCTGAACTCCTGGCTGAGGTCGCCCGCGGCCACGGTCTCCGCGATCAGGATGGCCTGGTTCAGCGGCGCCACGATGCCGCGGCGCAGCGACACAAACGCGAACAGCGCCACCGCGAACACAGCCCCGCCCAGCAGGGTGGTCCACAGCCGCACGCTCTGCAGATCGCTGTGCGCCGCCTGAACAGCCCGCTCCATCGGCAGGCGCTGCGCGGCCTCCAGCCCCTGGCCCGCCGCCAGCGCAGTGGTGTAGGCCGCCTCCGCATGCTGCATGCCAAGCCACGCCACCGCCATGAGCACCGCGACGAGCAACGCCAACGTGCCAAACGCCATCACCAGGCGCGTTCCTATCCTCAACCGGTCAAAGCCCATGAAACCACGTCTCCGTTATTGGTCATTCGCGCCCCTCGCCGCGGCGGCGCACTGCGCGTTGCACATTGCAACAACTCCCGCATGCTACCAACGTTCGGGCGGGCATGCTGCTGGCGGCCCGGTGCCGGCCTGAACGTCTGAGACAATGGCGCGGTGGACCTCTCCAACCTCATCCAAACCGTTCTGATCTATGCCCTGCCGGTGCTGTTCGCCATCACCGTGCACGAGGCTGCCCACGGCTATGCCGCCCGCCACTTCGGCGACAACACGGCGTACATGATGGGGCGCGTCACGCTCAACCCGATCAAGCATATCGATCCCGTCGGCACCATCCTGATGCCGCTCTTGCTGTACTTCGCCACCTCGGGCGCCTTCCTGTTCGGCTATGCCAAGCCCGTGCCGGTGCAGTTCGGGCGGCTGCGCCACCCCAAGCGCGACATGGTGTGGGTGGCGCTCGCGGGGCCCGCGTCCAACTTCGCGCAGGCCGTGCTCTGGGCCGTGCTGCTGGTGGCACTGGTGGGCATGGGCGTGCAGGAGCGCTTCTTCATCGAGATGGCGCGCGCGGGCGTGCTCGTGAACCTCGTGATGTGGGCGTTCAACCTCTTTCCGCTGCCGCCGCTCGACGGCGGCCGCATCCTCGTGGGACTGCTGCCCTGGAAACAGGCGCAGATCGTCTCGCGCATCGAGCCCTGGGGCTTCTTCATCGTGATGGGCCTGGTCATCGCGGGCGTCGTGGGCGCACTGTGGCTGCGTCCCCTGATGAGCCTGGGCTACGCCGCTATCAACCTGCTGATCACTCCGCTCACGGCGCTGCTGCGCTGAAGGGCACGTCCGCTTTCTCTTCCACGGTTTTCCATGAGCATCACGCGCTTCCTCACTGGCATCACCCCTTCCGGCACGCCCCACCTGGGCAACTACGCAGGTTCCATCCGACCCTCGGTGGCCGCCAGCCGCCGCTCGGACGTGCAGAGCTTCTACTTCCTGGCCGACTACCACGCGCTCATCAAGTGCGAGGACCCTGTGCGCATCCAGCGCTCCACGCTCGAGATCGCTGCGAGCTGGCTCGCCTCGGGGCTGGACCCCGAGCACGTGACGTTCTACCGCCAGTCCGACGTGCCCGAAATCCCCGAGCTCAACTGGCTGCTGTCGTGCGTGACGGGCAAGGGCCTGCTCAACCGCGCCCACGCCTACAAGGCCGCGCAGGACAAAAACGCTGAGGCGGGCCGCGAGCAGGACGATGGCGTCACGGCGGGCCTGTTCATGTACCCGGTGCTCATGGGCGCCGACATCCTGATGTTCAAGGCGCACAAGGTGCCCGTGGGCCGCGACCAGATCCAGCACATCGAGATGGCGCGCGACATGGCGTCGAGCTTCAACCACCTCTACGGCGAGCACTTCGTGCTGCCCGAAGCCGTGATCGACGACCACGTGGCCACGCTGCCCGGCCTGGACGGCCGCAAGATGAGCAAGAGCTACGACAACACCATTCCGCTGTTCACGCCGCGCGAGCAGCTGCGCAAGCTCATCGGCGGGGTGCTCACCGACTCGCGCGCGCCCGGCGAGCCCAAGGAAACCGAGGGCTCGGCCCTGTTCCAGATCTACCAGGCCTTCGCCTCCGCGCAAGAAACCGAAGCCCTGCGCAAGGCCTACGCCGAGGGCATCGCCTGGGGCGACGCCAAACAGTTGCTGTTCGAGCGCATCGACCGCGAAATCGCTCCGCTGCGCGAACGCTATGACGACCTCATGGCCCACCCCGAGCGCGTGGAGCAGATCCTGCAGGCTGGCGCCGTGCGCGCACGCGAGATCGCCACGCCCTTCACGCGCACACTGCGCGCGGCCGTGGGCCTGCGCAGCCTGGCCCAGGGCGTGACCGCAGCCAAGCCCACCAAGGCGGCCAAGACGGCACTGCCCAGCTTCAAACAGTACCGCGAGCAGGACGGCAAGTTCTACTTCAAGTTCGTGGCCGCCGACGGCCGCCTGCTGCTGCAGAGCACGGGCTTCGACGCGCCCAAGGAAGCGGGTCAGGCCATAGCGCGCCTGCAGCAGCAGGGCCTGGACGCGGTGGCAGGCCACCTGACCCCGGTGGACGGCGTGGCGCCGCAAGACGTGACGGCCGCCCTGCAGGCCCTGGCCGACGCCGCGGCGGCTTGAAGGGTAAAAAGCGCCCATGCGCTTTTTTGCCGGTCATTTATTGCTCCCATAAAGATAGCAAACGCGGGTATGGTCAACCCGCATTGCCTGGCCCCCAGGCCCTCCGGTAAGCTGACTGCCTCAGCCCCTTCGGAGAACCCGCGTGCCCCGCCCGCTGGCCCCCCCATCTACCACCGTGCCCCTGCGGCACCTAGCCTGCGCCCTGGCGTGTCTTGCCGCCCTGCTGGGCCCAGGCCCGGCGGCGGCACGCCAGCCGGCCCCCACGGCGCCCCCTGCACACTGGACCAATTCGCTGGGCATGGTGTTCGTGCGCGTTCCCGCCGGGCACTTTGTCATGGGCAGCCACGAATCGCCCGAGGCATTCGCGCGCGACTACCCGCAGCTGGAGCCCCAGCGCTTCACCCAGCTGGGCGACGAGGCGCCGCTGCACCAGGTCCGCATCCGGCACGCTTTTTACCTGGGCCAGTACGAGGTGACCGTGGGGCAGTTCCGCCGCTTCATCGAGGCCTCGGGCTACCGGCCGGAGCCGGAGGCCGACGGTACGGGCGCCTATGGCTACAACCCGCAGTACGACCCCTCCACCACGCAGCGCGGCGACGCCTTCGAGGGGCGCAACCCGCGCTACTCTTGGCGCAACCCCGGCTTTGCGCAGGGCGATGACCACCCGGTGGTCAACGTGACCTGGAACGACGCCCAGGCCCTCGCGGCCTGGCTCAGCGCCCACGAAGGCCACCGCTACCGCCTGCCCACCGAGGCCGAATGGGAATACGCCTGCCGCGCCGGCACGCGCACGCGCTACCCGCACGGCGACGATCCGCAGGGGCTGGTGCGCACGGCGAATGTCTTCGACCAGGACAGCGCCGCCTTCTGGCCCAAATGGCAGAACCAGGCCCTTGCCGGCCACGACGGCCACGCCTTCACCGCCCCCGTGGGCAGCTACGCGCCCAACGCCTTCGGCCTGTACGACATGGTGGGCAATGCCTGGGAGTGGACGGCCGACTGGCATGCGGACGACTACTACGCCCACTCGCCCGCCGACGACCCGCCCGGCCCCGCGCAGGGCGCGGTGCGCGTGCGCCGCGGGGGCTCCTGGCACACCTGGCCGTTTTATGCGCGCTGCGCCTTCCGCAACTGGAACACACCGCAGACGCGCTACCCGCTGGTGGGCATGCGGCTGGTGCGCGAGATCGACCCGCGCACCGCGGCGCCCAGGCCCCCGCCAGCGCGGTGACCCGAGGCCACCGCGCGCGGCTCCGTGCGCTCAGAAGAAGCCGAGCTTGTTCTCGCTGTAGCTCACGAGCAGGTTTTTGGTCTGCTGGTAGTGGTCCAGCATCATCTTGTGGGTTTCGCGGCCGATACCCGATTCCTTGTAGCCGCCGAAGGCCGCGTGGGCGGGATAGGCGTGGTAGCAGTTGGTCCACACGCGGCCCGCCTTGATTGCGCGGCCCATGCGGTAGGCCACATTGCCGTTGCGCGTCCACACGCCAGCGCCCAGGCCGTAGGGCGTGTCGTTGGCGATCTGCAGCGCCTCGGCCTCGTCCTTGAAGGTGGTCACGGCCAGCACGGGGCCGAAGATCTCTTCCTGGAAAATGCGCATCTTGTTGTGGCCCTTGAACAGCGTGGGCTGCACGTAGTAGCCGCCCTGCAGCTCGCCGCCCAGCTGCGCCTGGGCGCCGCCAGCCAGCACCTGCGCGCCTTCCTGCTTGCCCAGCTCCAGGTAGGACAGGATCTTGGCGAGCTGCTCCTTCGAGGCCTGCGCACCCATCATGCTGTCGGTATCGAGCGGGTTGGCGTGCTTGATGTCGGCCACGCGCTTGAGCGCGCGCTCGATGAACCGGTCGTAGATGCTTTCCTGGATCAGCGCGCGCGAGGGGCATGTGCAGACCTCGCCCTGGTTGAAGGCGAACAGCACCAGGCCCTCGATCGCCTTGTCGAGGAAGGCGTCGTCACGGTCCATCACATCGGCGAAGAAGATGTTGGGCGACTTGCCGCCCAGCTCCAGCGTGGCGGGGATCAGGTTGGTCGCAGCGGCCTGGGCGATCACGCGGCCCGTGGCCGTGGAGCCCGTGAACGCGATTTTGGCAATGCGCTTGCTTGTGGCCAGCGGCATGCCGGCCTCGCGCCCGTAGCCGTTCACGATGTTGAGCACGCCGGGCGGCAGCAGGTCCGCAATGAGTTCAGCGAGCACCAGGATGCTGATGGGCGTGGACTCGGCGGGCTTGAGCACCACGCAATTGCCGGCGCCCAGGGCCGGCGCGAGCTTCCAGGCCGCCATCAGGATGGGGAAGTTCCAGGGAATGATCTGACCCACCACGCCCAGCGGCTCCTGCAGGTGGTAGGCCACCGTGGTGTCGTCGATCTGGCTCAGCGCCCCCTCCTGCGCGCGCACGCAGCCGGCGAAGTAGCGGAAATGGTCAATGGCGAGGGGGATGTCCGCATTGAGCGTCTCGCGGATCGCCTTGCCGTTGTCCACGGTTTCGGCGTAGGCCAGCATCTCCAGCTGGGACTCCATGCGGTCGGCGATCTGGAGCAGGATGTTGGCGCGTTCGGCCGCGCTGGTCCGGCCCCAGGCGTCGGCGGCGGCATGGGCTGCATCCAGGGCCAGCTCGATGTCCTCCGCGCCCGAGCGTGCCGCCCGGGTGTACACCGCACCGCTCACGGGCGTGACCACGTCGAAGTATTCGCCCTTGAGCGGAGCGACGAACTTGCCGCCGATGAAATTGTCGTACTGGGCCTTGTAGGCGATCTTGGCGCCTGCGGCGCCGGGTGCTGCGTAAACGGTCATGGGAATTGCCTCCGGTGTGTTGTGGGTATCCGGCCGGCGCGATGGCGCTGGCGGACGCTCCCCACCCATCAAAATGCGTGCCAGCCCAAACAAAAGCCTAAACCATTGATTTCATTGAATATTTTCAAAAACCTGCCGCACCCACCCGCCGCCAAGCGACGTTCCAGGACGCGACACGTGTCACGAAATGGAACACTTGGGCCGCATCCACCCGGCCACGGCTTGCCCTTTGCAAGGCCGCCCACCATACTGCCCTGCACACAGGGCGCACCAACGCCCGCGCAGGAGACAAGCATGCGAGCGGTATCCCCTTCCCTGGCCTTGCGGCAGGCGCGTCAGCACCTGCTGGAGTTCGGCCACTGCCCCGGCGGCGTCGTGGACGAGCGCCTGGCCCGGTCGTGGCGGCGCAGCGTGGACGAAGGGCTGCGCCCCACGGGCCGCCTGGGGAGCGCCGAGAACCTTGAACACCACGCGCTGCGCCAGTTGCGCGGCCGCCACCAGGAACTGCTCGCCCACTCGCGCCCCGTCATGGAATACCTGTTCGAGCAGGTGCGCGACAGCCAGGGCGTCGTGGTGCTCGCAGGCCCCTGCGGCACCCTCGTGGACACCTGCGGCGATCCCTATTTCCTCGGCAAGGTGGAGCGGGTGGCGCTGACCAGCGGCGCGTCCTGGCACGAGAAGCACCGCGGCACCAACGCCATCGGCACCGCGCTGGCCGAACTGTCGCCCATCGCGGTCCACGGGGCCGAGCACTTCCTCGAGCGCAACGGCTTTCTGACCTGCTCGGCCGCCCCCATCCTGTCGGGCACCGGCGAACTGCTCGGCATCCTGGACATCTCCAGCGAGCACAGCCGAGGCACCCCGCACATGCTGGGGCTGGTCGGTACGGCGGCCCGCATGATCGAAAACCGCCTGCTCACCGCGGGCAGCCAGCACCACATGCGCCTGCACCTGCATGCGCGCCCCGAGGGCATAGGCACCGTGGCCGAGGGCATCCTGCTGCTCTCCGAAGACGGCTGGGTGGTGGGCGGCAACCGCAGCGCACTCGCGCTGCTGCGCCTCTCGACCACGCAGCTCGGCAGCGTCTCCCTGGAGCAGGTGCTGCACTGCCGCCTGGACGACCTGCTGGCACGGCACCGGCGCAGGCCCGACGACCCGCTGCCGGTGCACCGCCCTGACGGATCGCCGCTGTTCGCGCAGTTGGTGCCCGACCAGCGCACCCTGCGCCCGCCCGCCCAGGCCCTGCCGCAACCCACGCCGGAGGACGCGCTGGCGCGCCTGGACAGCGGCGATGCGCGCTGGCGCACGGCCGCCGCCAAGACCCGCCGCGTGCTCGGCAAGCCCATCGCACTGCTGATCCAGGGTGAATCGGGGGTGGGCAAGGAGGGGTTCGCGCGCGCCGCCCACGAGAGCGGACCGCGCCGGGATGCGCCGTTCGTGGCCATCAACTGCGCTGCCCTGCCCGAGTCGCTGATCGAATCCGAACTTTTCGGCTACCAGGCCGGCGCCTTCACGGGCGGGCGGCGCGAGGGGCGGCCGGGCCTGCTGCGCGAGGCGCATGGCGGCACGCTGTTCCTCGACGAAATCGGCGACATGCCGCTGGCCCTGCAGACCCGGCTGCTGCGCGTGCTGCAGGAGCGGCAGGTGGTGCCGCTGGGCGGCGCACGCCCCGTTCCCATCGACATCGCCCTCATCTGCGCATCGAACCGCAAGCTGCGCGAAGACGCCGAGCAGGGGCGCTTTCGCGCCGACCTGTACTACCGCATCAACGGGCTCACCGTCGAGCTGCCGCCGCTGCGAGAGCGCACCGACTTCGACGAACTCAGCGCCCGGCTGCTCGCGGACATCGAGCCCCAGCGCCCCCTGCGCATTGCGCCCTCCCTGCTGGCCGACCTGGGCCGCTACCACTGGCCCGGCAACCTGCGCCAATGCGCGAACGTGCTGCGCACCGCCTGCGCCATGCTCGACCCCGGCGAAGACACGATCACCTGGCACCACCTGCCGGACGATTTCCAGGAAGCGCTGCAGCGCGCCGATCGCATGGCCCAGCTCGCGGGCACCGAGCGGCACCCCCCGCAGAACCTGGACGAGCTCTCGCGATCGGCCATCCGCCAGGCCCTGGAGAGCTGCCGCGGCAACATCAGCCAGGCCGCGCGCCTGCTGGGTATCAGCCGCCAGACGCTGTACCGCAAGCTCGGGCCCTGATCGCCCGGCGGCCGGCTCCACCACGGCCGGCGCTTGATGCAGCACAAAAGACACCGGGGTGTACGGTTGCACACCCCTGCCCAGCGCCTTAGATTGCACAATGCCGTCGGCGCTCCATGCGGGGCGCCCCCTGCGCCATTGCCCCGGGCCTACCACCATGCACACCAGGCAAACCACCTCGGCGGCCGGCACCGCGCCCCTGCGCACGGTGCCGAGCACGCTGGTGATCCCGCTCGCGGCCCGCGCCGAGGGCGATACCTGCTTTCCGCACCTGGCCTGCGGCGATGCCGAGGCTGCGCGCCTTTTGCGCAGCCTGGACGTGGATGCCACGGCCTTCGCGGCCGACCGGCCGACGGTGCTCAACATCCTGTGGCGCACGCAGCGCATCCGCGCTGCGGGGCGCGCCTTCTTCGCGGCATACCCGCGCGCATGGGGCATCAACCTGGGCTGCGGCCTCTCGCACTACTTCCAGTGGCTCGACAACGGCAGCAACACCTGGGTCGACGCGGATCTGCCCGAGGTCATGGCCCTGCGCCGCACGCTGCTGCCGCCACACCCCCCGCGGCTGCGCCATGCCGAACTCGACGTCCGGCATGCGCCATGGTGGCACGCGCTGCACCTGCCCCGCCAGGCACTGGAGCAGCCGCTGTTCGTGGTGTGCGAGGGCGTGCTCATGTACCTCGAGCCCGCACAGGTGCGGTCGGTACTGGTCCAGTTCGCCACGCATGCGCCGCCAGGCTCGCGCCTGCTCATCGACACGCTCACGCGCTGGGCCGTGGGCCATGCACGGCTGCACCCCAGCGTGGGCCGCACGGGCGCCGAGTTCCTGTGGGGCATCTCCCACGTGAATGAACTGACCGCCTGCCACCCCCGGCTGCAGGTGCTGGGCGTCCATAGCGTGGCCGAGTGCTATGGCTGGATGGGCATGGCATGCGAAGCGCTGTGGCATCCGTGGATCGGCGCGCCGCTCTACGGGCTGGTGGAACTCGGCGTGTAGCGCCGCCGCACGGCCCCTGGCGCCCAGCCGGAACCCCCATGCCACAATGGGCCATGCATGCGCCCCCGGCCTTTGCGGCGGACGCCGCGACGGCGGCCCCGGGCCGCCCCGACGACAGCACCGACCTGATCGGCACGCTGCACCGCGTGGCCATCGGCGCGACGGGCAGCGCGCACTACCCCGCGCGGTTCGAGGTGTTCGAAGCCCTGGGTCGCACACGCACGGGGTGGAACTGGGCCGCGGCCCTGCTCACGCTCGGCTGGATGGCATACCGCCGGCTGTGGGGCGCAGCGCTCGTCTATCTGGGCGTGGTCGAAGGGCTGGTCCTGCTGTGGTTCGCCGGGCTGCGCGCCTGGCTGCAGCCGCCCTGGTCCGTCGAGGCCGGACTGGGCCTGGCACTGCTGCTGCTGAGCTGCGGCATACCGGGCCTCTGGGGCGATGCGCTGGTCTACGCCGACGTGCGCAAGCGCACCCTGCACGCGCTCGAAGCCGCCCCCACGCTGGCACAGGCACGTGCGCAGCTGGTACGCCAGGCGCCCACGCGGCGCCGGCTGCAGGCCCTGATCGCGATCGGCACGGCATTGGCCCTGACACTGCTGGCGGCCGCGCGCTGGCAAACCGGCACCGTGCAGCCCCCGCCCGCGCGCCATCGCACCACCGCACCAGCTCCAGCTCCAGCTCCAGCGCCAGCTCCAGCTCCAGCTCCAGCGCCAGCACCTGCGGCAGCGCCGCCAGCAACCGCCCTGCCAGCCACGCCCCTACCGCCAGCTGCCTCGCAGCCGCCGGCCGAGCCCACAACGCCCCCGCCCGTAACGCAGCCAGTACCGCAGCCTGCCCCACGACCCGCGCCATCGACCGTGTCACGGGCAGCCCCCATGCGCCGCGCCACGGCCTCGACTCCCCAGACGCTGGAAAGCCAGCTCTACTACATCAACGTGGGCGTGTTCGCCGAGGCCGCGAACGCGCAGAGGGTGCAGCAGCGGCTGCGCGGCGCAGACCTGCCGCTGGTGGTGCAGTCCGTGGATACCAACGCGGGCGAACGCATCCGCGTGCGCGCCGGCCCTTTTGCCCAGGCGCAGGAGGCCGACGCCGCGGCCGAGCGCATCCGGGGCCTGGGGCTGGAGGCCGTCGTGTTTCGACAGCGGTGAAAGTCACGGCTGGACACAAGCACGGGGGCCACATGGGCTAAGGTATCTGCAGCGCACTTCGCGCCGCCCGAACAAGGAACTCCCCATGCGCCTACGCCACGCCGCTTGCCTTCTCACCCCTCTGGTCCTGCTGGTTGGTTGCAGCGGCTACGGCCCCCAGGGGGCGGCCACCCCCGCTCCCTGGACGCCCAAGGGCGGCACCTGCGACGCGGCGCCCGCGCAGTCGGCCGTGGGCCAGAACGCCTCGGCGTCGGTGGTAGAGCAGGCCCGCAACCGCTCCGGCGCCCTGATGGCGCGCATCCTGCGGCCGGGCCAGATGGTCACCAAGGAGTACGACGCGCAGCGCCTGAACCTCGAGGTGGATGCCTCGGGCCGCATCATCGCGGCGCGCTGCGGCTGACCCACTGCGCGCGGCGTCAATCGGGCAGAAACAGCGCCTGCAGGTCGCTCAGGAAATCAAAGCCGCGCGCTGTAGGGCGCACGCGCGCCATGTCGCGCTCGATCAGGCCCTTGCGCTCGGCTTCCTCCAGCCCGCGCGCGATGGCCGTGAGCGGCAGGCCCGTGCGCTCCGTGAAGTCCTGCAGCGCGAAGCCTTCGCGCAGGCGCAGCGCGTTGAGCATGTACTCGAACGTGAGGTCGGCCCGGCGCACCTCTTCATCCTGGGCCACGGCCTGGCCCGCGAGCGCGTTGTCCATGTACAGGCGCGGCTCGCGAAAACGCACCTGGCGCACCACGCGGTGCGCGAAGCTGAGTTTGCTGTGCGCGCCCGCGCCAATGCCGAGGTAGTCGCCGAACTGCCAGTAGTTGGTGTTATGCCCGCACTGGTGCCCGCTGCGCGCGTAGGCCGAGACCTCGTAGCGCGCCAGGCCCGCGGCGGCCGTCATCTCGGTGATGCGGTCGAGCATGGCGTAGGCCTGCTCGTCCCCGGGGACCTGGGGCGGGTGCTTGGCAAAGTAGGTGTTGGGCTCGATCGTGAGGTGGTAGATTGAGATGTGAGGCGGCTGCAGTGCAAGCGCAGTCTCGATATCACGCTCCAGATCTTGTAGCGTCTGCCCGGGCAGCGCGTACATGATGTCGAGGTTGAAGGTCTCGAACGCCTGGGCCGCCTCTTGCACGGCGGCCAGGGCCTGCTCGCGATCGTGCACGCGGCCCAGGGCCTTGAGAAAGCGGTCGTCGAAGCTCTGCACACCGACCGACAGGCGCGTGACGCCCGCGGCGCGGAAGGCGCGGAAGCGGTCTTTTTCGAACGTGCCGGGGTTGGCCTCGAGCGTGATCTCGCAGCCGGCCTCGAGCCGCACGCGCGCGCGGATGTCTCCCAGCAACCGGTCGATGGCCTGCGGCGAGAACAGGCTGGGCGTCCCCCCGCCGATGAAGATGCTGTGCACCCCACGGCCCCAGATCAGGGGCAGCGCGCCCTCAAGGTCGGCCATGAGCGCGTCGAGGTAGCGCTGCTCGGGCAGTTCGCCCGAGCCGCCTTCCGCGCGGAACTCATGCGAATTGAAGTCGCAGTAGGGGCACTTCTTCAGGCACCAGGGCAGGTGCACGTAAAGCGACAGCGGCGGCAGGCTGCCGAGTTGCAGCGTGCCAGGGCGCATGTAGTGCTGGATGTCGTGCGGCACGGGCAGCCCCTCAGCGCAGCCAGCGCTCGCGCAGCAGCTGCAGCATCTGCTGCGCCGCGCGGCCCCGGTGGCTGTTCGCGTTCTTCACTTCGGTGGGCAGCTCGGCGAAGGTCTTGCCGAACTGCGGAATGAACATCACGGGGTCGAAGCCGAAGCCGCCCGTGCCGCGCCGCTCGGGCGCGATCTCGCCCTCGACCCGGCCCACGGCGATGAGCGGCTCAGGGTCGCGCGGGCTGCGCACGGCCACCAGCGTGCTCACCATGGCCGCGCGGCGGTCGGCAATGCCCTGCATCTGTTCGAGCAGCGCGCGCACGTTGTTGTCGTCACCCTTCTCGTAGCCGAACTGCGTGGCGTAGTAGGCCGTATCCACGCCCGGCAGGCCCCCGAAGGCATGCACGCACAGGCCCGCATCGTCGGCCAGCGCGGGCAGGCCCGTGTGCTCGGCCGCGAAGCGCGCCTTGGCGAGGGCGTTCTCGACGAAGGTGCAGTGCGGCTCGGCGGCCTCGCCCACGCCCAGGTCGGCCTGGCGCACGAGCTCCACGCCCAGGGGCGCCAGCATGGCCTGCAATTCGACAAGCTTGCCGCGGTTGTTCGATGCCAGAACGATTTTCATGGTCAGGTGGCCCAGGGTCCTTTTCAATTGGACGCTTTTAGCTATTATTTTGAGAGCGCTTGCTGCTGCAGCACCACCAGCTCGGCAATGCCTTTCTCGGCCAGCGCGAGCAGCTGGTCCATCTCGGCGCGCGTGAACGCCACGCCTTCTGCCGTGCCCTGCACTTCCACGTAATGGCCCACGCCGGTCATCACCACGTTCATGTCGGTGTCGCAGTCCACGTCTTCCACGTATTCCAGATCGAGCAGCGGCTGGCCCTGCACGATGCCGACCGATATGGCGGCCACCGGCGCCGTGATGGGCGAGGCCGCAATCTTGCCCGCCGCGAGCAACCCGTTCACCGCGTCCTGCGCGGCCACGAAGGCGCCCGTGATGGCGGCCGTGCGCGTGCCACCGTCGGCCTGGATCACGTCGCAGTCGAGCTGGATGCTGCGCTCGCCCAGTGCCTTGAGGTCGAACACGGCGCGCAGGCTGCGGCCGATGAGGCGCTGGATCTCCTGCGTGCGGCCGCTTTGCTTGCCGCGCGCGGCCTCGCGGTCGCTGCGCGTGTGGGTGGAGCGCGGCAGCATGCCGTACTCGGCCGTCACCCAGCCCTCGCCGCTGCCGCGCTTGTGCGGCGGCACTTTCTCCTCGACCGAGGCGGTGCACAGCACCTTGGTATTGCCGAACTCGACGAGCACCGAGCCTTCGGCGTGCATGGTGTAGTGGCGGGTGATGCGCACGGGGCGCAGCTGGTCTGCGGCGCGGCCGCCGGTGCGAACGAAAGAGGTCATGGTCATGCAGTCAGGGTTGATCGCGCGCTGTCGAGGCGCGGTGGCTGGCGGGCCGCACGCCCGTTCAGGTCTTGCGCGCCGCCGAGCGGCGGATGGCTTCGTTGATCTCGGCGATCGAACGTTCAATGGCTTCGTCGTCCAGGTCGTCCGCGAGGGCGTCGAGCGGCCCGGCCTGGATGGTGGTCTCGAACGCCTCGTCGTCGATGCCTTCGGTGGAGATGCCCTGGGTGGACTCGAAGGTATCGGGCGTTTCCCATTCGAGCGCCACCACGGTGACGTTGTCGCTGTGCTCTCCGGCCTTGCGCAGCGCATCCTCGACGAGGTCGGGCACGGCGTGCGACACGGTCTGGCGGCTGAGCTGGCGCGTGATGGCCTCGTCGTCCACGCTGCTCCAGAGCCCGTCGGAGCACAGCAGGATGCGGTCGCCCTGCTCCAGGTTCACGGGGCCCGTGATGTCGTAGATCGGCTTGGACGGCGACCCCAGGCAGGTGAAGAGCACGTTGCGGTTCACGTTCACGCGCTCCAGGCCCTGTATGGGCATGTTGCGCAGCTCCAGGTACGAGTGGTCGCGCGTGCGCGACAGCAGTTCGCTGCCGCGCACCATGTACAGGCGCGAATCGCCGCAGTGGATCCAGGTGGCGCGCCCGTCCTGCACCACGGCCACGACCAGCGTGGTGCGCGGCGTATCGAGCATGCCCTTGTCGCTTGCGTAGCGCAGGATCTGGTGGTGCGCCGCGAGCAGCGCCTCGGCGAGAAACTCGCGCACATCGGGCAGCTTGGGCTTGGCCAGGCGCTGGAACATCGCAGAGATGGCCTGCAGCGCGATCTGGGCCGCGACCTCGCCCTCAGGGTGTCCCCCCATGCCATCGGCCAGGCCGCACAGCACCGATTCGCGCGTGTAGCAGTAGCCCATGCGGTCTTCGTTTTTGTCGCGGCCGCCGCGGCGGCTTACCTGGAATACCGAGAATTTCATTTGGGCCTCGCCCCGACGCCGGTGGCCTCGCCCACCTTCTGCACGTTCTTGCGGGTGTCGGACACCAGGGTGTCAAGCTGCAGGCGCATCTTCTCGGCCACGGTGAGTTTGGTATAGCGGCGCTCGCCTTCGCGGCTGAGCTCCTTTTGCAGTGCGAACACCGACTGCGGGCGCGAGAGCGGGTCGAGCGCCATGCACCATTCGACGACCTCGATGAGGTTGTCGGAATACACGCCCCGCAGCTTGGTGAGCGCGAGCGTAAGCCGGTCCTTCTCGACGCGCTGCGGCGCCTCGTTGGGCGGAAAGCCCTGCATGCAGGCATAGATGCAGGCGCCGATGGCGTAGATGTCGGTCCAGGGGCCCATCTGCGTATCGCGCCGGTACATCTCGGGCGCAGCAAAGCCGGGCGTGTACATGGGGCGGATGAAGTTGCCCTCTTTGGACAGCACCTCGCGCGCGGCGCCGAAGTCGATCATCACCGCGCGGTTGTCATCGGTGATGAAGATGTTGGCGGGCTTGATGTCCAGGTGCAGCATCTTGTGCTGGTGCACGATGCGCAGGCCGCGCAGCACCTCGTCGAACAGCGAGCGGATCGTGGACTCGCGGAACACCTTCTGCGCCTTGAGGTCGCGCGCGGTGATGATGAAGTCCTGCAGGGTTGCACCCTCCAGGTAGTTCATCACCATGTAGACGGTTTCGTTCTCGCGAAAGAAGTTGAGCACGCTCACCACCGAGGCGTGCGAGATCTGCGCGAGCGAACGGCCTTCTTCAAAAAAGCTCTTGAGGCCCAGGCGGTACAGCGAGAGCTTTTCGGGCTGGACCTTGGGGGCCAGCTCGCCCGGCGCGCGCGCGGCCAGCGACGCGGGCAGGTACTCCTTGATCGCGACCTGCTGGCCTTCCGCGTCGGTGGCCAGGTACACCACGCCGAAACCGCCCGATGCCAGCCGGCGCACCACACGGTAACCGCCAATCACGGTATCGGGGGGCAGGGGGGCTGGCTTGATCTTGGACGACATATTTTGCGCAGAAACCTCGGGAGCGGACCGGAACCCGGATAATCGCCGGATCGCAAGCAACCATCGAAAAGTCCAATGCCAGTTTACAGCATGACCGGATACGCCAGCGCCCAGCATGGCGCGTCC
>JAYSFC010000006.1:38567-55075 GCA_041913505.1 Acidovorax sp. | reverse complement strand
AGGAACTGCACAAGATCGTGACCTGGATCGGCATCTGCGACGGCAACATGCAGGAGGGCAGCTTCCGCTGCGACGCCAACGTGTCGGTGCGCAAGCCCGGCCAGCCGCTGGGCACCCGCCGCGAGATCAAGAACCTCAACAGCTTCAAGAACATGCAGCAGGCGATCGACTACGAGATCCGCTGGCAGATCGAGGAGATCGAGGACGGCCGTGCCATCCAGCAGGCCACGGTGCTGTTCGACCCCGACACGGGCGAGACGCGCGCCATGCGCACCAAGGAGGACGCGGCCGACTACCGCTACTTCCCCGACCCCGATCTGCCGCCGCTACGAATTTCGCAGCAATGGATCGAGGACCAGCGCGCGCATATGCCCGAATTGCCGCGCTCCATGGCCGCGCGCTTCGTGGCCCAGTACGGCCTGCCCGAATACGACGCGACCACGCTCACGCAGAGCAAGGCCATGGGCACCTACTTCGAGTCCGCGGCCCAGGCCTGCGGCCAGCCCAAGCTGGCGTCGAACTGGGTGATGGGCGAGATCTCGCGCCGCCTCAACACCGAGGAGATCGGCATCGAGCAGGCCAAGGTCGGCAGCGAGCAGCTCGCCGCGCTGATCCGCCGCATCAGCGACGGCACCATCAGCAATAACGCCGCCAAGCAGGTGTTCGACGCGCTGTGGACCGGCGAAGCCAGCGAGGTGGATGCCGTGATCGAGGCCAAGGGCCTCAAGCAGATGAACGACACCGGTGCGCTGGAGAAAATCATCGACGAGGTGATCGCCGCCAACCCCGACAACGTGGCCCAGTTCAAGGCCGGCAAGGACAAGGCCTTCAACGCCCTCGTGGGCCAGGCCATGAAGGCCAGCAAGGGCAAGGCCAACCCGCAGCAGGTCAACGATCTACTGCGCGCCCGGCTGGCCGCGCAGTAAGGGCGGCCACCAGCACGAACCAGGGTCAGTGCTTTGCGCCCTGGTCCGCTACAGGCGCTGGCGCGCCTGTGCGCGTGCTCCAGAGGTGGCGCAGCTGGGCCAGCTCGGCGTCGAAGCGCTGGTTCACGCGCCGCTTTTCCTGGTCTTGCCCGGACACGAAGCGCTGCTGCTCCGCGAGCGCATTCTCGTTCTCGGCGATCTGGCGGCGCAGCGCCATCGGGGCGCTGCTGGGGTTCTTCTTGTAGAACTCCATCTCGGTGTCGAGCTTCTTGCGCTGCTCCTGCAGGTCCAAGATGCGTTTCTCGGCCACCACGGTGATCTGGTCCACCTGGTCCAGCGCGGCCGCGCGCTCGGCGTCGTGGGTGGCCTTGTCGGGGTAGCGCGTCATGAGCGCACGTTCGCGGCGGCGCTCCTCGGCCACGCGGGCACGCTCCTCGGCATCCTTGCGGCGCTGCGCCTCCATGGCGGCGTGCTCCTGCTCGGTGAGCGTGGGGCCCACGCGCTGGCGCTCAGTGCCCGAAGGGCCCAGCACGCGCTGCTCACGGTCCGTGCATTCGGCGATGGGCCGGTCGGCCGTGAGGCGCCGGCCTTTGGCATCGACACAGGTGAAGATCCCCGAGCCCGTGCCCGAGGCTGTGCCTTGCGCCCAGGCACCCAGGCCCAGCCCCCAGAGCACCAGCAGGCCACCGATGTTCCACACCGATTTTTTCAAGTGAAAGCCCCCTCATCGACACCGTAACGCTGGCGGTAGGCCAGCACGCGCTCGTGGTGGATGCGCATGGCGTCCCCACCGCTTTGCTCCAAATACAGCAATAAATCTGCCAGCTTGGCAATGGCGCACACCTCGAGGCCGAGCTGATGGCGCACATACTGCACCGCGCTGTGCGGCACATCCTGTCCATTTTCGGTGGCCTTTTCCTGGCGGTCCAGCGCAATCGCCACGGCGTGCGGCGTAGCGCCCGCAGCGCGGATCAGCGCGATCGACTCGCGCGCGGCCGTACCGGCGGACATGACATCGTCCACGATGAGCACCCGGCCCGCGAGCGGCGCGCCCACAAGGGTCCCCCCCTCGCCGTGGTCCTTGGCCTCTTTGCGGTTGTACGCGAAGGGCACGTTGCGGCCCAGGCGCGCGAGCTCCACGGCCACCGTGGCCGCCAACGGAATGCCCTTGTAGGCCGGGCCGAAGACCATGTCGAACTCGATGCCGCTCGCCAGCAGGGCTTTTGCATAGAATTCGGCCAATTTCCCCATCTTGGCGCCATCGTCGAACAGGCCGGCGTTGAAGAAATAAGGGCTCATCCGGCCCGCCTTGGTCTTGAATTCGCCAAAGCGCAGCACGCCCGCCTCCACGGCGAACCGCACGAATTCCTGCGCCAGCCGGCCCTGTTCCAACCCTTGTTGCACCGCTTGCGCGCGCTCTACCACCATGGCTTCATCCTTGTTCCAGTTAACCAGCCTCAACCTCAACGGCATCCGCTCGGCCGCATCCAAAGGCGTCGAGGCCTGGATCGCGGCGACCCGGCCGGATTGTATTTGCGTGCAGGAAATCAAGGCACAGGCGCCGGACATGGCAGGCCGCTTCGAGGCCATCGCGGGCCTGCAAGGCCACTTCCAGTTTGCCGCCAAGAAGGGCTACTCCGGCGTGGGTATCTACACGCGCCACGAGCCGAGTGACGTAGTGATCGGCTACGGCTCAGCCGAGTTCGACGCCGAGGGGCGCTATGTGGAACTGCGCTTCGATACGCCCGCACGCAAGCTCTCGATCATCAGCGCCTACTTTCCGAGCGGCTCCTCGGGCGAGGAGCGCCAGCAGGCCAAGTTCCGCTTTCTCGACGAATTCCACCCGCACCTCATGCGGCTCAAGGGCGAGCGCGAGTTCATCCTGTGCGGCGACGTCAACATCGCCCACCAGCAGATCGACCTCAAGAACTGGCGCAGCAACCAAAAGAACAGCGGCTTCCTGCCCGAGGAACGGGCCTGGATGACAAAACTGTTGCACACAAGCGACCCGGACGGTGGCCTGATCGACGTTTACCGTCAGCTCCAGCCCACGGCCACCGACACGGCCTACACGTGGTGGAGCAACCGCGGCCAGGCCTACGCCAACAACGTGGGGTGGCGGCTCGACTACCACCTGGCCACCCCCACCCTGGCCGCGCTGGCGCGCACCGAAGCCATCTACAAGGGCGAAAAGTTCTCGGACCACGCCCCCATCACCATCGGCTACGACATGGCGCTGTAGGCTGGATCGGCCTTCGGCCCGGCGCCAATGCGGGCGTGACAGTTTGTAAAGGTCTTCACATAATGGGGGCGCCACTTCCCGCCCCATGACACAGAATCCGCCGCTACCGCACGCCGCCCAGCGCCCCGCCGACCTCGATGCCCTGTGGGCGCTGGTCGACACCTCGGCCGCAGCCCGCCAGCCCATGCGCCACCTCGGCCAGGCCCTGCTGCACCACGGCCTGGTGACCCACGATCAGCTGCAGGCGGCACTGCAGATGCAACTGACCGAGGCGCGCGACGGCCGCCGTCGCCAGCTGGGCCAGCTGCTCGTGGAGTCGGGCGCGCTGAGCCAGGACCAGTTGCGCGAGGTGATCAGCGCCTGGCTGGGCCAGCATACGATCGATCCCACACAGCTCACGCCCGACCCGGCGGCGCTCGCCCTGGTGCCGCGCGCCACGGCCGACCAGGAGGCGGTGCTGCCGCTCATGCTGCGCGGCGATGCCGTGGTCGTGCTCATGAACGACCCCTGGGACCGGCGCGTGCTCGACCAGCTGCGCTTTCTCACCCAGCGCCGCGTCATCCCCGTGCTGGCCGCGCCCGGCACGCTCGTGCCCGCCATCCAGCGCGCCTACCGCGTGATCGCACCCAGTACCGGCAACGGCGCCTCGCGGGCCTCAGCGCGCGACCTCGCGGTGGACCTCGACAACTCATCGACCGGCCCGGCCGTGGACCGCTCCGACGTCGTCAGCGAATCCGACAACACCCTCGTGCGCCTCGTGAACTCGGTGATCGAGGAAGCGATCGTTCAGGGCGCCTCGGACGTGCACATCGAAACCGAGCCCTCCCCGAGCAATGTGCGCATCCGGCTGCGCATCGATGGCGACCTGCGCCACTACCTGGATCTGCAGGCGCGCTTTCGCTACGCACTCGTGGGCCGCATCAAGATCATGGCCGGGCTCGACATCTCCGAGCACCGCAAGCCCCAGGACGGCAAGATCGACTTTGCCCGCTTCGGCGGCCCCCGCGTGGAACTGCGCGTAGTCACCGTGCCCACGCACCAGGGCCTGGAAGACGTGGTGCTGCGCGTGCTCTCCGGCCTCAAGCCGCTGCCGCTCGACCAGATCGGGCTGAGCGCCCCCCACCTCACCCAGCTGCGATCCGTGGTGCGCAAGAGCTACGGCCTTATCCTCGTGTGCGGCCCCACGGGCAGCGGCAAGACGACGACGCTGCATTCGGTGATCCGCGACATCAACACGACCGAGCGCAAGATCTGGACGGCCGAGAACCCCATCGAAATCACGCAGGAAGGCCTGCGGCAGGTGGAGGTGAACCCGCGCATCGGCTGGACCTTTGCGGCCGCCATGCGCACCTTCCTGCGCGCGGACCCCGACGTCATCATGATCGGTGAAATGCGCGACCAGGAAACGGCTGGCATCGCCATCGAGGCGTCGCTCACAGGCCACCTCGTGCTGTCCACGCTGCACACGAACTCTGCGCCCGAGAGCATCGCACGGCTGCTCGAGATCGGCATGGACCCGTTCACGTTCTCCGATTCGCTGCTCGCCATCCTTGCGCAGCGCCTCGTGCGCCGGCTGTGCACGCAGTGCCGCGAGCGCGTGCCCGCCACTCCCCAGGCGCTCGAAACGCTGGCCGAGCAGTACCTCGAAAGCAGTAACGCGGCCGAGCCCCCCAGTGATGCGGCACGCGCCGAGCTCGTGGCCACTTGGTCGCGCGAGCTCGCCGAGCGCCAGCCCGGCTGGCCCGCCCTGTGGCGCCGCGTGGGCTGCCCGCACTGCGACGGCACAGGCTACAAGGGGCGCATGGGCCTGCACGAGCTCATGCTCAGCGACGACACGATCCGCGGCCACATCCGGCGGCGCGACTCGGCCCAGGACATCCGTGCCTCAGCGCTGCAGGCGGGCATGAAGACGTTGCGGCAGGACGGCATTGAGAAGGTACTGCAGGGCCTGACCGACATGAACGAGGTGCTGGCGGCCTCCAATATGTGAGCCAGGCCCGCCCATGGTGCGCCGGCCCGTCGTTACGCCCGCAGTTCTGCCAGCAGGGCCTGCGCACGGTCGGTGCGCACGTCCTTTTCCTGCGCCATGCGGCGCGCAACGCGGTCGATCTCCTCGCCCACAGCACCCGCCACGATGGCAATGTTGCGCGCATGCAGTGCCATGTGGCCGCGCTGGATACCTTCGGTGGCCAACGCGCGCAGTGCCGCCAGATTCTGCGCCAGCCCCACGGCAACGGCAGCCTCGCCCAGATCCTGGGCGGTTTTCACGGCCATGATCTTGAGCGCGAGCCGCGACAGCGGGTGGGTCTTGGTGGCGCCGCCCACCAGGCCCACGGGCATAGGCATCTCCAGGCTGCCCACCAACCAGCCGCGCGCGTCCTTTTCCCAACGGGTGAGCGATCCGTAGTGCCCCTTGCGGCAGGCCCAGGCGTGGGCGCCAGCCTCCACGGCACGCCAGTCGTTGCCCGTGGCGACGATCACGGGATCGATGCCGTTCATGATCCCCTTGTTGTGGGTAGCGGCGCGGTAGGGGTCCACGGCTGCGAACTCGTAGGCGTCGAGGATGCGCTCGATGACCTCCCGGCCTTCGTATTCGGCGGTGGTAAGCACTTCAGGCGACAGCGCCACGCGGGCACGCGACAGGCGCAGGTCGGCCAGGTTGGACAGAATGCGCAGCCGCACCTGGCCACCCGTGATCTCCTCGACCAGCGGCGACACGGACTCCGCCATCGTGTTGACGGTGTTCGCCCCCATGGCGTCGCGCACGTCCACGATCAGGTGCATCACCAGCATGGGGCCGCGCCGCGTGTTCTCCAGTACATGCACCTCGATGTCGCGGCAGCCGCCGCCCAGGCCAATGAGCACCTTGTCGCGCTGGTTGGCTCGGTCGACGATCTCCCGGCTGCGGCGCAGCAGCGACTGGCGCGCGCCATGCGGGTCCGTGAGTCCCAGCACCTGGACCTGGGCGCGCATCAGCGGCGGCGTGCTCGACGTTTCAAAACCGCCGCATTCGCGCGCGAGCTTGGCCATGAACGAGGCGGCGGCCACGACGGAGGGCTCCTCGACCGCCATGGGGATAAGCACATCCCGGCCGTTGATCTGGAAGTAGCCCGCCACGGCCAGCGGCAGCTCGAAGGTGCCGATGACGTTCTCGATCATGCCGTCGGCCAGGGAGCGATCCAGGGCGCCGCTGTTCTGCAGCAGCGCCGCCTCGTCGGCACTCAGGCCCGCCGCGGCCACGATGTGCTGCAGGCGCTGCTGCGGCGTGAGGGAGCGGAACTGTGGCAGGCGGGAATCGATGGTGTTCATGGTGTGCGGGAAGTGGGTGAAAGAAAATGGAAAGGCGGAGCCGGGGTCATCGCAGGTACAGTTCAGGCGCATGAACGCCCGTGCCACGGCCTCTACGACACCCCCGCTGTTCCTTGCGCTGGCCGATTCGCTGGAGCGGCAGATCCGCGACGGCGTGTACAAGGCCGGCGACAAGCTGCCGTCCCTGCGCGAGATCGCTGCGCTGCGCAGCTATGGCAAGAACACGGTGATTTCCGCGTTCGAGCTGCTCGTTTCGCGAGGGCTGGTGGAGCCTCGGCGCGGTGCGGGGTTCTTCGTCAAGGAAGGGGTGCCGACCGGCAGCGGCGAGGCGGAAGACAGCCGTTCGCTGCACCGCGCTATGGATATCGTGTGGCTCATGCGCATGCAACTGCGCAACGAGCCGGGGCAGCTGGCGGTGGGGGATGCCTTCCCGCCCTCGGAATGGCTGGCCGGCGCGCGGCTGGACCGCATCCACCACAAGGTGGCGCGCGGCGGCCTGGGCACGCTCTTTCGCTACGGCGACCGCCTGGGCTATGCACCGCTGCGCCACCGCCTGGTGCGGCACCTGGCGAACCTGGGCATCGATGCCCACCCGCAGCAGATCGTTTTGACCCACGGCGCCAACGAGGCCATGGACCTGATCGTGCGCTACTTCGTGCCGCCGGGGGACGTGGTGCTGATCGACGACCCCGGCTACTACCCGCTGCTGGGCAAGCTGCACCTCGTGGGCGCGCGCGCCGTGGGCGTTCCAAGGCTGGCCGACGGCCCCGACCTCCCGGCTCTGGAGCGCTTGCTCAAGACCCTGCGGCCCCGCCTGTTCTTCACGCAATCGCTGGCCCACAACCCCACGGGCTCGGACCTCTCGCTGCCCAAGGCCCGGGCCGTTCTGCGCCTGGCCGAGCAGCACAACCTGCTGCTGGTGGAAAACGATGCGCTCAGCGACTTCCGCAGCGCCACCGCACCACGCCTGTCGGCACTCGACCAGCTCGAGCGCACGCTCTACATCGGCAGCTTCTCGAAGTCGCTCTCGGCGGCCTTGCGCGTGGGCTACATGGCCTGCAGTCCGGACCTGGCGAACGATCTGGCCAACCTCAAGATCCTCACCAGCGTCAGCAGCTCGGAATATGCCGAGCGCACGGTCGACACCCTGCTGGCCGAACGCCACCATGCCCGGCACCTGGAACAGCTGCGCGACAAGCTGGCCGAGGCCACGGGGCGCGCCTACAGGCTGCTCGACAGCATGGGGGCGCAGGTGTTCGTGCGTCCCACGCACTCGCCGTTCATCTGGGCCCGGTGGCCAGGTTTTCCCGATGCGCATGTGCTGGCCCAGGCCATGCTGGCCAACAACATCGTCATGGCACCGGGCAACATCTTCAGCGTGAACAGCCAGGCTCCATCGCCCTGGTCCCGCTGCAATCCGCACGCTGTGCTGGACCCGCGCTTCCGCCGCGCGTTCGACCACCTGCCGGGCTGACCCCCACGTGCCGATCGCCGATGGCGGTTGCCTGCGCGGAGGGGCGTGGAACATAGCGCGGACCTGCCAGACGTCACGGACGCTTCGTGCCGGGCGCGGCGCCCCCGCCGGCACCAGCGCGCTTTTTCCAGGCCCGCAGGTCGTGCATGCCGGGCACGCTGCGCGGGTCCACGCCGGCACCGAAGATGGCGTGCTTCTGGATCTTCTGGGTGCCCGTGGTCGGGATCTGCGGCGTGAACCACACCCAGCCAGGCACCTTGAAGTAGGCCAGGCCGGCGCTGCAGTGCTCGACCAGGGAGCGCAGCAGCGCGGCATCCTCTGCCGCAGCGCCCGGCTTGAGCACGATGCAGGCCAGCACCTCTTCTTCGCGCACCTCGTCCGGCACGGCCATGACGGCCGCCATCTCCACGGCCGGATGCGTCAGCAGCCAGGCCTCCACCTCGGCGGCGGCGATGTTTTCGCCGGAGCGGCGGATGATGTTCTTGCGCCGCTCGACAAAGTGCAGCATGCCCGAGGCATCGCGCACCACCACGTCGCCGGTGTGAAACCAGCCGCCGCGCCACGCGGCTTCGGTGGCGGCCTCGTCGTCGAGGTAGCCTGAAAAGAAATCCTTGCGGGGCGTTGCCTGCGAATGGCGGATCACCATCTCGCCCGGGGTTCCGTCGGGCAGGTCGCGGTCGGCATCGTCCACCACGCGCACCTCGATGCCGGGCGTGGCACGGCCGAAGGCGCGCGTGCCCACCTGGCGCGGCGGCATGTTGTCCACCAGGATGCGGACGTTCTCCGTCATGCCCCACAGCTCCAGCAGCGGAAAGCCGAAGCGCTCCTCGAACGCCTGGTGCAGTTGCGGCTCCACCCCTGCGCCCATGCCAAAGCGCACGCTGTGTTGGCGGTCCTCCGGGCTGGGAGGCTGCGCGCACAGCATCTGCACAATCACGCCGAGGTAGTGCACGACCGTAGCCTGGGTGGCGCGCACCTCGGACCACCAGCGCGTGGGCTGGAAGCGGTCGGTCTGGATCTGGCAACTGCCCGTCAGCAGCGCGGCATAGAAGGACAGGATGGACGAGTTGACGTGAAAAAGCGGCAGCGGGTTGTAGATCCGCTCCCCCTCGGGCCGGAAGTCCACCAGCCCGCCGCGCGTGGCGTAGTAGGCGCCCGCGGCCAGCTCATAGCGGTGGGATAGCACGCAGCCCTTGGGCCGACCGGTGGTACCCGAGGTGTAGAGAATGCTCGCGGGCGCCTCGGATGTGGGCTCCCACGCGGTGGCGGCCGCCTGGGCGGGAACGAGCGCACCGTCGAACTGCTCCAACACCGTGCAGGGCGGCTGCCAGGAGGCCTCGCGGGCGGCCACGTCCCAGTCGGGCTTGCGGGCCGCCAGCACCACGGCCAGGTCCACGCGGGCATGGTCGATGAGGTAGGCCAACTCGCGGGGACGGTAGTCCGGATTGACGGGCACACAGCAGATACCCAGGGCGTTCAGGGCCAGCTTGTGCAGCATGTGCTCCAGCCGGTTTTCCAGCAGCAGCGCGACGCGATGGCCCTGGCCGTAGCCCGCCGCGCGGTAGCGGGCCATGAGCGCCTGCACGGCCTCATGCACTTCGGCGTAGCTCAGCGAGCGCCCCTGCGGGTCGTAGCTACGTGCGGGGTTGGGTGGGGCCACCAGCAGCGGCCGGGCGCCGAAGGCGGCTGCGGCCTGCGCCAGAGTGGCGCCGATGGTGGCGTCTTCGGGGGGGACGATCATGCGCATGTCCTCACTGCGGATAGGATGGCCGCGTGCCGGCCGACCGGCCGCGGATCAGGTCGGCAGCCCGCTCGCCGATCATCATCGTGGCGGCGCAGATGTTGGCCGACGGAATGGCGGGCATGACCGAAGAGTCGGCCACGCGCAGCCCCTGCAGGCCGTGCACGCGCAGCTCGGCATCCACGACGGCCCCCAGGTCGGCCACCGGCCCCATGCGGGCGGTGCCGCACAGGTGGTAAGACGAAACGCCGTAGCGGCGAATGAACTCCAGGACCGCCGCATCGTCCTGGGCCTCGGGGCCCGGCATCGCTTCCGTGTCGTAGAACGGGGCCAGGGCCTGGGTGCGCAACAGCTGGCGCGCCAGGCGCACGCCCGCCGTGAGCACACTCACATCTTCCTCATGGCCCAGGTAGTTCGGGTGCACCAGCGGCGCAGCCAGCGGGTGGGGCCCCGCCAAGCGCACCTCGCCCTCGCTGCGCGGGCGGTGGGCCCAGACGCCGCAGGTCATGCCGGGATAGGTGTCGAGCTGCCCCACGTAGCCTTCACGGTAGCTGGCTGGCGTGAACACGCCCTGCAGATCAGGCCGGTCACCCGGCCCCACGCCGGAGTTCCAGAAAAAATGCACCAGCGACGGACTCAGCGCCAGGATGTTGGGCCGGCCCGCCAGCCAGCGCGCCGCCTGCATCCACAGGCGGGGCGCGCGGGCCAGCTCGTTGATGGTGGGGCCGGTGCCGCTGCGCACGCGGGCCACGACGCGCACCGAGAAATGGTCTTTCAGGTGCGCGCCCACGCCCGCAAGGTGCCGCACCACGGGCAGGCCCAGCGCCTGCAGCCGGTCAGCCGGCCCGATGCCCGAGAGCTGCAGCAGCTTGGGGGTGTTGATGGCGCCCGCGCACACCACGACCTCGCGGCGCGCACCGATGGCGGCGGCATTCTCGTGCGGCGGGCGCATGAACTGCACCCCGGTGGCGCGGTTGCCCTCGAACAGGATGCGCGTGGCATGGGCCCCTGTGCGCACCACCAGATTCTGGCGGCGGCCCAGGCCGCGCAGGTAGGCGCGCGCCGTGCTCATGCGCCAGCCCCGGTGGATGGTGCGCTGGAAGTAGCCCACACCCGCCTGGCGCTCGCCGTTGTAGTCGGGGTTGCGCGGCAGGCCCAACTCCTGGGCACCTTCCAGAAAGGCTTCGCAGATCGGGTGGTGCCAGTCGGTCGGCGTGACCCGAACGGCGCCCGCGCGGCCGCGCAGCGGGCTATCGCCCTGGCCCAGCCAACGCTCGTTGCGCTGAAAGTAGGGCAGCACGTCGGCAAAGGACCAGCCGGGATTGCCCTGCGCAGCCCAGCCGTCGTAGTCCTGGGCCTGGCCCCGGTTGTAGATCAGGCCGTTGATGGAGCTGGAGCCGCCCAGCGTGCGGCCCTGTGGCAGCGGAATGCGCCGCCCCAGCGTACGCTCATCCGGCTCGGAGCTGAACGTCCAAGTGTAGGTGGGGTCGAACAGCATCTTGATGAACCCGGCCGGCAGGTGCAGGAAGGGGTGGCGGTCGGGCGGCCCCGCTTCGAGCAGGCACACACTCACGGCCGGGTCTTCGGCGAGCCGGCTGGCCACGATGGCGCCGGCCGCGCCGCCACCGACAACCACGTAGTCGAAGGTTTCACCAAAGGGCGATGCCGGGACGGAGGCCGCCATGTCAATGCCCCCCCAGGTAGGCAGCGCGGACCTTCGGGTCGCGGCGCAGTTCGGCGCCAGCGCCTTGCAGCGTGATGCGCCCCGTCTCCAGCACATACCCGCGGTCGGCCACCGCCAGCGCCTGGTTGGCCATCTGCTCCACGAGCAGGATGGTCACGCCGTGCGCGCGCAGGCTGCGGATGGTGTCGAAGATCTCCTTGACGATCAGCGGCGCCAGCCCCAGCGAGGGCTCGTCGAGCAGCAGGAGCTTGGGGCGCGCCATGAGGGCCCGGGCGATGGCCAGCATCTGCTGCTCGCCACCCGACATCGTGCCCGCCATCTGCAACTGGCGCTCGCGCAGGCGCGGAAAGCGCTCGAACTGCGCCGCCATGTCGGCCTCGATTTCAGCCTGGCTCGCACGGCGGTGATAGGCACCAAGCAGCAGGTTGTCGCGCACGGTCTGGTCGGCGAACACCTGGCGCCCCTCGGGCGACTGCGCGATGCCCAGGGCCACGCGCTGGTGCCCTGGCGTGGCCGTGAGGTCCTGCCCCTGGAACAGCACACGGCCGCCCGCAGCAGGCTCCAGGCCCGAAATGCAGCGCATGAGCGTGGTTTTGCCCGCGCCATTGCCGCCGATGATGGTCACCACCTCGCCGGCATGCACGTCAATGGAAACGCCCTTGAGCGCCTCGATGGCGCCGTAGCGCACCTGCAGTTGCTCGATGTGCAGCAAAGGCTTGTCAGCCATGGCGCGCTCCTTCGGCCAGGGCCGGCGCAACAGCGTCCGGCACGGCGATGTCTTCGTCCACCTCCTCCGCGCCCAGGTAGGCCGCGATCACGCGCGGGTCGCGCTGCACCTCGGCGGGAGGGCCCTCGGAAATCTTCTCGCCGTAGTCGAGCACGAACACGTGGTCCGAGATCGCCATGACCAGGTCCATGTGGTGCTCGATCAGCAGCACGGTGATGCCCAGGCCGCGGATGCGCGCGATCACCTGCACCAGCTCCTGCGTCTCCTGCGGATTGAGGCCTGCGGCAGGCTCGTCCAGCAGCAGCAGGCGCGGGTGCGTGGCCAGTGCACGGGCGATTTCCACGCGGCGCTGCAGGCCATAGGGCAGGCTGCCAGCCACTTCGTAGGCCAGCGCCTGCAGGCCCAGGAAGTCGAGAATACGCAGCGCCTGCTCCACGGCCTCCTGCTCGTCGCGCATGGACGACTTCATGCCCAGCAGGCAGTTCCAGAACCCGGCCGTCAGGTGGCGGTGCAGGCCGACCTTGACGTTGTCGAGCACCGTCATGTCCGCGAACAGCTTGAGGTTCTGGAAGGTGCGGCCCAAGCCCAGGCGGCAGATGCGCGACGGCGGCAAGCCCACGATGTCCTGCCCCATGAAGTGGATGCTGCCGCGCTCGGGCACCACGATGCCCGAGAGGATGTTGAGCAGCGTGGTCTTGCCCGCGCCATTGGGGCCGATGAGCGAATACACGTGCCCGGTCTGCAGCGCAAGGCTGACCTCGTTGGTCGGCACCACGCCGCCATAGGACTTGAACAGGCCCTGCGCTTGCAGCAGGGGCTTGCCCGCAGCCAGCATCTCGCGGTCCGCCATGTGCCAGGGGGCTACCGCCTCGGGCAGACTCTCGCGGCGGAACCATTGGGGGCACAGCCTGCGCAGCCACTGGCCGATGGCACCCGACAGGCCATCGGGCATGGCATACAGCGCGAACAGCAGCAACGCGCCGTAGGTGAAGTGCTGCAGCCCCGGCCACTGGGCCAGGAAGGCGTCGAGCGCCGTGAGCACGATCGCGCCCACCAGCGGCCCGTACACCGAACTGCCGCCGAACAGCACGATGAGCAGGAAGAAGATCGAGAGGTTGAAGTTGATGAAGTCGGAGTTGATGTACTGGTTCTGCTGCGCGACCAGCGCGCCGGCCAGCCCCACCGTCACCGCGCTGATGACGAACGCCAGCACCTTGAAGCGGTAAACGCTCACGCCCACGCTCTCGGCAGCCACCTCGGCCGTGTTCACGGCCTGGAAGGCGCGGCCGAATTTCCCTCGCAGCAGGGAGCGGATGAGCACATGTGCGGCAAGGCACAGCACCCCCACAAACCACACCCACTGCCGGTCGCCGAAGGCCGAGCCACCGAACGAAGGCGGCACCACGCCGTAGATGCCTTGCTGCCCGGCAAAGACATCCTGCCACTCGGAAACCACTTTCTCCACGACGATGCCGAAGCCGATCGTGACCATCGCCAGCGCCGGCCCCTTCACGCGCAGCGCGGGCAAGGCGATGACCACGCCGAACAGCCCGGCCATGACGCCGGCCGCGGCAAAGGCCAGCCACGGATTCCAGCCCATGCGGGCCGTGAGCAGCGCCACCGTATAGGCCCCCACCGCAAACAGGCCAGCGTGCCCGAGTGATTTCTGGCCGGTATGGCCGACCAGCACATTGAGGCCAGCGGCCGCGAGGTAATTGACCCCCACCGTGAACACCAGCTTCAGGTAGAAGCCGTTGTCGGTGAGGAAGGGAAACGCAGCGATGGCGGCCCCGGCCGCAAGCACCGCACCCCAATGGATCATGCCCGCCTTCATCACACCTTCTCCGCGTAGCGGCGGCCCAGCAGCCCTTCGGGCTTGAGCACCAGAACCAGGATGATGAGCACGAAGATGGTGATCTCGCGCAGCTCGGCATGCCACAGGCCGACCAGCGCCTCGATCAGCCCCAGCAGAAAGCCCCCCAGCATGCAGCCGCGCGCGTTATCCAGCCCGCCCACGATGGCCGCGGAGAACGCCTTGAGCGCCAGCGTCAGCCCCATGAAGACCGAAGCCGTGGTGATGGGTGCGATCAACATCCCGGCCAGGCCCGCCAGCGAGGAACTCACCACGAAGGCCAGCACCACCACAGCCCCCACGTTGATGCCCATGAGCGTCGCGGCATTGCCGTTGTGGGCCACGGCCCGCACGGCCTTGCCGATGCGCGTGCGGCGCATCACATAGTCCAGGCCCGCCATCACGGCAATGCTCACGGCCAGCACCAGCACTTCCTGCGGCAACACGCCCGCACCGCCGATGCGCACCACGTCCGAGCCCAGCGGCGATGGCATGACCAGGGGCGAAGGCCCCCAGATGGCCAGCGCCGTGTTCTGGATGATGATGCCGAAGCCGATGGTGCTCATCACCCAGGCCAGCCCCCCCTGGCCCACGAAGGGCCGCACGGCCGCGTAGTACAGCACCACGCCCAGCAGGCCCATGATGGCCACGGTGGCGGCCATGGCGGCCAGGTACAGGCCTGGCGTTACCTCGTTGGGCAGCAGGGTATCGACGCGGCCCTTGCCCGCCGTCAGCAGCAGCGTGGTCACCGCCACGAACGCGCCGGCCACGAGGAATTCGCCCTGGCCGAAGTTGAACGTCTTGGTGGTGTTGTGCGTGATGTTGAAGCCCAGGGCGACGATCGCGTAGATGCCACCCAGGGCCAGTCCGCTGAAGATTGCCTGGAGAATGGTTGCAGTCATGGGGAGCCCCGAGCCGAGAAGTGAACAGGCTGCGCCGCCCGGGCCCGCGGATCGCGGGCCCATGGCAGCGGCGCAATGGGATCCGGAAGGGTTACTTCTTCAGGTCGGCGGCCGTGAGCGCCTTGGTGAACTCGTCTTCGTGGCGGATCACCTTGCCGTCCTTCCAGCGCGCGAGGTAGAAGTCGCGCACATCGAGCGCTTCGTGCGCGGCCTTGCTGAACGGCTTGTTGTAGGCCTTGATCACGCCCTGCACGCTGCCCAGGTTCTCCAGCGCGGCGGCGACCTTGTCACCCTCGGTGCTGTTGGCCTGCTTCATGGCGGCGGCCAGCAGCATGACCGAGTCATAGGCCTGCGCGGAGCAGGGGAAGGTCGTCAGCGTGGGGAAGTTCTTGCGCACGCGCTCGCCCAGGGCGCGGGTGCGGTCGTTGCTGTCCTCGGTGGTGGAGGCGGCCAGGATCAGGTGCTCCGCCGCCTTGCCCGCGATCTTGGGCAGCAGCGAGCTCAGGTTGCCCCAGGTGCCCAGCGCGGTGGGCAGGTAGTTGATCTTCTCCATGCTGCGCAGCACATGCGCAGCGCCGTCGGCAATGCCGTAGATGATCACGGTGTCGGCACCGGCGGAGCGGATCTTCGCGAGCTGCGAGGTCATGTCCGTGTCCTTGGGGCCGTACTTCTCGACCGCGACGGGCTTGACGCCGTGCAGCTCCAGGATGGCGGTGGCGTCGGTGATGCCGCCCTGTCCATAGCCCGTGGAGTCCGCCAGGATGGCGATCTTCTTGGTCTTGGACGACTTCACGGCATAGGCGGCCAGCAGGGCCACCTGCTCACGGTCCACCATGGAGATGCGGAACAGGTAGTTCTGCGGCTCCTTGGCATAGCGCGCGGTGATCTCGGTGCCCGTGGCAATGGGCACCACCACCGGAATCTTCTTCTGCTGGGGCAGGTGCAACCAGGCCAGCGCGTTGCCCGAGTTGGCAGGACCGACCACGGCCTGAACCTTCTCGCTGTCGATCAGCTCCGTCATGTTCTGGATGGCCTTCGGGGGTGTGCCCAGGTCGTCGCGGACCACGCCCACCACCTTGCGGCCCAGAATGCCGCCGGCCTTGTTGATGTCCTCGATGGCGGCCTCAAAGCCCCAGCGGCCGGCAATACCCAGTTCGGCCACGCCGCTGGCCGACTGGTCGGCCGTGTAGCCGATCTTGATCACATCCTGGGCATGGGCGGCGATGGCGCACGCCACGGTGAGCGCCGCGGCTGCGGCCTTGGCGATCTGACGAATTCCTGTCATGGCTTGTCTCCTGTTGTCGCCATTGCTGGCGGTGCGGATCTGGACGATCCATCTTTGCCCGCCGCCGCGTCCCCACCCGGAGAGGACCGGCATGCGAGCACCCACTGTAAGCGTGCTGTACCTATCGCAACAGGTACAGTTTGTGCCGACAGCTGAATCGCCGAAGCCCGCGCCCTTGCACAGGCTCCGGCGCCCCGTTCACGTTTGGAGCAGCAGGTCTGCTGCCTTCTCCGCGATCATCATGGTCGGAGCGCCGGTGTTGCCCGAAGGCATGGCCGGCATCACCGAGGCATCCGCCACCCGCAAGCCTTCCAGGCCGTGGGGGGGCGAAAGCACGAGCCCAACCACCCACCACCCCGTCGCACG
>JAYSFC010000006.1:0-38557 GCA_041913505.1 Acidovorax sp. | reverse complement strand
GGGGGGGGCGCGTTGGCGCGGCCGCCACACACCGCCACCCCCCCCCCCCCAACCCCGCCCGGGGGGGCGCCCCCCCCCCCCCCCCCCACCACCGCCGACGCGTCGTGCGACGGCCCCATGCGGCAGGTGCCCATGAAGTGCCAGGCAGTTCCCCCGCGCTGGCGGGCGTACTCGAGCAGGTCCGCGTCGCTCACCGCGTGCGCCGGCGGCGCCTCATCGCGCTCCACATAGGGCAGCAGGGCGGGCGCATGCAGGATGCGGCGCGTGAGGCGCAGGCCATCGATCACCACGCGGCGGTCCTCCTCGCGGGCCATGTAAGAGGGCTGGATCTCGGGCGGCTCGAACGGGTCGGCCGAGAGCGCCCGCACATGGCCGTGGCTGGCGGGCCGCATCTGGTAGAAGCCCAGCGTCATACCCGCAAAGCTGTCAAGCCGGCCCGCGATGCCGGAGGCATAGCTGCCAGGCGAGAAGTGGAACTGCAGATCGGCCTCGGCCAGGCCCGGCCGCGACGCCGCGAAGGCATAGGCCACCGACGGGCTGATGGCCAGCACGCTGGGCCGGCCCAGCGCCCACTTGCCGATCTCGCGCCACAGCCGCCAGCCGCGTGCCGTGCTGTTGATGGTGGGAACGCCCTGTACGCGCACCACGGAGCGCACCATGAAATGATCCTGCAGCCGCTGCCCCACCCCCGCCAGCGCATGCACCGGGTGCACGCCCAGGGCATGCAGCCACTCCAGCGGCCCCACGCCCGACATCTGCAGCAGCTTGGGGCTGTTGATGGCACCTGCGCACAGGATCACCTCGCGCCGCGCATGCACCGTGCGCTGCGTATTCCCCGGCTGCATGAGCACGTGCACGCCCACGGCGCGGCGGCCCGCGAACAGGAGTGAGGTGGCATGCGCGCCGGTGCGCACCTCCAGGTTGGCCCGCCCCCGGGCAGGCTTGAGGAAGGCCGTGGCCGCGCTCACGCGGCGGCCGCGGTGGATCCAGCGCTGGTAGTAGCCGGCGCCCGCCTGCACGCCCAGGTTGTAGTCGCCCGCCGGGCCGATGCCCAGGGACTCCGCGCTGCGGATGAAGCCATCGCACAGCGGGTGGCGCCAGTCGCAGTCGGTGATGGGCAACAGGCCCTCATGCCCCCGGTGGGGCGCATCGCCGCCGCCGATGCGCCGCTCGGTGCGCTGGAAATAGGGCAGCACCTCGTTGTAGCTCCAGCCGGGGTTGCCCTGGGCGGCCCAGCCGTCGTAGTCGGCGGCGGTGCCGCGCGTGTAGTTGAAGCCGTTGATCGCGCTCGACCCCCCCAGGGTACGGCCCAGGCGCATGGTCACCCGCCGGCCGGCCGTGCCTTCGCTGGGCGCGGTCTCGAACGGCCACGTGTAGCGCGGGTCGTACCCCACCTTGATGAAGCCCGCCGGGATGTGGATGAAGGGGTTGCGGTCCGGCGGTCCGGCCTCCAGCAGGCACACGGTGTGGCGCCCGTTTTCACTGAGGCGGTGGGCCAGCAGGCAACCGGCCGCGCCGGCGCCCACGATGACGTAGTCGAAAGTGTCGGGCGTGCTCATGATGCCAGGGCCCCAAACTCGGCGCGCAGCGCAGGGCCGTGCTGGTTCACTGCGGGCACGGGGGCGAAAGCGCCGCGATCCCATTCCGTGGCATAGGGCGGCGCCGGCACGCGCACGGTTGCCCCGTGCACCGGCATGGGCCAGGTGTGCAGCTGCGGGTGGCGCGCCAGATCGGGCACCGAGTTCACCGAGGCAAACGCCGTCTGTGCGGCCATGAGCAGGTCGATGGCCTGCCCGTGCGCCAGGCCGCCAAAGCGCTCCTGCACCCGCGCGTCGAGTTCGGCGCGGTGCTTCACCCGGTCGTGCGGGGTGCCAAAGCGCAGATCGTCCGCCATGGCGGCATCGTCCATGAACACGGCGCAGAACTGGCGCCATTCGCGTTCGTTCTGAATCGAAATCACGATATCGCGCCCATCGGCGCAGCTGAACGCGCCGTAGGGCGCAATCGTCGGATGGCGCAGCCCCACGCGCTGCGGTGGCTCGCCGCCGCACACCGTCTGCAGGAACGGCACGGACATGAGCTCGGCCGCCGTGGAAAAGAGCGATACCTTCACACCCGATCCCCGGCCAGTGCGCGCACGCTGCAGCAGGGCCTGCTGGATGCCGATGAGCGCATTCATGCCGGCATTGATGTCGCACAGCGACACACCGATGCGTCCCCACTCCCCCGCCGCGCCGTTGATGGAGACCAGCCCGCTCTCGGCCTGCACCAGCAGGTCATAGGCCTTCATGTCGCGCAGCGGCCCCTCCTCGCCGTAGCCGGAGAGGTCGCAGGTGATCAAGCGCGGATGGCGCTGGCGCAGCGCCTCGCTGCCAAAGCCCAGGCGCGCCGCAGCGCCGGGTGCCAGGTTCTGGATGAATACGTCGGCGCGCGCCACCATGGCGTGCAGCAGGGCCACGTCCGCCGGATCGCGCAGGTCCAGCGCCGTCGATTCCTTGCCGCGGTTGATCCAGACGAAATAGCTCGACTCGCCCTGGACGGCGCGGTCGTAGCGGCGTGCGAAATCGCCTTCGGGGCGCTCGATCTTGATGACGCGCGCACCCGCGTCGGCCAGGCGGCTGGTGCAGTAGGGCACGGCCACGGCCTGCTCCAGGGCCACCACGAGCAGGCCGCTCAAGGGGCCGGCCTGCGCCGCGGTCCCCGCAACGCTGGGAGCGGCCTCGTCACCCATGGTAGTGCACCACTGTCTTGGTCACGCTCATCTCCTCCAGCGCCGCCATGCCCTTCTCGCGGCCATGGCCGCTGCGCTTGGTGCCGCCAAAAGGCAGCTCCACGCCGCCACCCGCGCCGTAGCAGTTGATGAAGAACTGCCCGGACTGCACGCGGCGCGCCAGGCGGGCCTGGCGGTCGCCGTCGCGGGTCCACACCGCCGCCACGAGGCCGAAATCGGTGTCGTTGGCCAGGCGCACGGCATCCGCCTCATCCTCGAACGGCATGGCGCACAGCACCGGACCGAACACCTCCTCGCGGGCCAGGGCGTGCTGAGGCGGCACGGGGCCAAAGGCGATGGGCGCCACGAAGAGGCCCTGGGCGGGCAGGCCCGCCGGCAGGGGCGTCTCGGCGATGACGGCCACGCCGTCCGCCCGGGCCTGCGCCACAAAGCGTTGCACGCGCTGGCGCTGCTGGGCGTTGATGAGCGGCCCCAGGTCGGCGTTGGCCTCCGGCGTGCCCAGGCGCAGCGCGGCAAAGCGGCTTGCGAGCCGCTCGACGAAGGCTGCGAAGGCGGAACGCTCTACCAGCACGCGGCTGCCGGCCGAACAGGTCTGCCCCGCGTTCTGCACGATGCCGCGCACTACGGCGTCGGCGGCGCGCTCCAGGTCCGCATCGGCGAATACGATCTGGGGCGACTTGCCCCCCAGCTCCAGGGTGACGGGGACATGGTGGCGCGCGGCCGCGGCCTGCACCAGCGTGCCGACCTCGCTGGAGCCGGTGAAGGTGACGAGCCGGACATCCGGGTGGGCCGAGAGGGCCGCCCCTGCCTGGGCCCCCAGCCCGGTGACTACGTTGATGGCGCCAGGCGGAAAGCCCACCTCCTGCGCGAGTTGGGCCACGGCCAGGCAGGACATGCAGGCGTCCTCCGACGGCTTGAGCACCACGGCATTGCCCATGGCCAGCGCCGGCGCGAGCGAGCGCCCGAACATCTGGGCCGGATAGTTCCACGGGATGATGTGGGCCGTGACCCCGAGCGGCTCACGCGTCAGCGTGACGGTGTAGCCGGGCTCGAATGGGATCACCTCGCCGTGCACCTTGTCGGCCGCGCCGGCGTAGAACTCCAGGTAGCGGACCAGCACCTGCATGTCGCTGCGCGCCAGTCCGATGGGCTTGCCCGTGTCATGGGCCTCCAGCCAGGCCAGGCGCTCCGCTTCTTCCTGCACGCGCCGCGACAGGGCCATCAGCAGGCGCCCGCGCTGCGCGGCGCTGAGCCCGCCCCAAGCGGGCGAAGCCAGCGCCGCCTGGGCGGCGGCCACGGCGGCATCCACGTCCTCCGCAACGCCCTGGCTGATGTGGCCGATAAGGCGCCCGTCGGCCGGGGCATGCATGGGCAGCACGCCGCCGCCGGGGGCGGCACGCCATTGGCCGTCGATGAGGATCGTGGCCACGCTGGCCGGATGCAGGCCGAAATCGAGGCCGGAGGCCGGCGCGGTGCCGAGGGAGGACGAAGACATGGGGACTCCTGCGCGGTGGCGCATGCGGGGCCACCCGTGCAGAGCACGGACAGCGGTGAAAGGGGGAGGCGATGGGGCTGCGCGGCGGAATCCGCTGCGGCCCGCGCGGGTGGCCGCGCTAGTACCGGGGCCTGGTGCGAGGGGTCATGCGTTGTCTCCTGGGTGCTTATGTCATGGCGGGTCTGCGCCCTTCACCGCAGTATCCGCAGCCGCGCGCGCCGGGAGAATGACCGATTGGCGAAAGCCGTGTTTCAAGAATTCGAACGCCCGGCTGCCGCGAGGTGCTCCACCAGCGCCTGCAGCGCGGGCGACAGCGGGGCATTGCCTGCACAGACCGACATCCGGCGCTCGGCCCAGGCGTCGGACAAGGCCACCACCTCCAGGCCCATGGCGGCCTCGAAGGCCTGGGCCGCGTGCAGCGGCAACAGGCCCACGCCGCTACCCACCTGCACGAGCCGGCACACGGCCTCGAAACTCTTGACCTTGGCGCCCAGGGTGAAGGGCTGGCCGGTCTGCGCAGCCTTCTCCGCCAGCAGGCGCATCATGCTGGAGCGGTCTTCCAGCGCCACGAGGTTCTGCCCCATCAGATCGGCCAGCGCGAGCTGCTCGCCCTGCGGCGCGTGGCCCCGGCGGAACACGGCGGCGATCCGGTCGCTGCGGTAGGGCCAGGTGCGCAGCCCCTCCGTCCACGGGCCTTCGAGCACGATGGCGAGGTCCGCCCGCGCCGCGCGCACGACCTGGGCGCCGGCCTCGCTCCACTGTTCGTCCAGCACCAGCCGGATGTCGGGGTGCTGCTGCTGGAAGTCGGCCAGATCCTGCGGCAGGAACTGGGCCATGGCCGAGGTGTTGGCACTCACGCGCAGCACCGCGGCCTGCCCCGTGGCGTAGTTCGACAGCTCGATCTGCGAGCGGTACACCGCGTCGAGGATGCCGCGCACATGCTCGCGCAGGCAGGCCCCCGCGGGGGTCAGGGTGAGCCCGCGCGGGTGCCGCTCGAAGAGCTGCACGCGGAACTGGTGCTCCAGCAGCGCCAGCCGGCGGCTGGCGGCGGGGGCGGCGATGTGCAGGGTCTCGGCGGCCTTCGTGAGGCTGCCAAACTCGGCGGCGCGGCTGAACAGGAGCAGGGAATCGAGGTCGGGCAGCATGGCGGGTTCGTCGCCCGCAGCTTACCCTGGCCGCGCGCCCGGCAGGCGCCGGTGGTTTTTCCGCGCCCCACGGCGCAGCGGCCCGGTTTTGCGACTATGTTCGGGGCTTTGCCACTTGGCCCGCTACGCCGCTTCCATGCTTCACTACCACACCCACCCCGTCACGGCCTTCCAGCAGAACTGCTCCATCGTGTGGTGCGACGCCACGCAGGAGGCCGCCGTCATCGACCCGGGCGGCGACCTCGACGAGCTGCTGGCCGAAGTGCAGCGGCGGGGCCTCACCCTCCGGGCCATCTGGCTCACGCACGCGCACATCGACCACGCCGGCGGCACGGGCGAACTGGCCGCGCGCCTGCAACTGCCCATCGTGGGGCCACACCCGGGCGACCAGTTCTGGATCGATGCGCTGCCGCAGCAAAGCGCGATGTTCGGCTTCCCGCCCGCACAGCACTTCACCCCCACGCGCTGGCTGCAGGATGGCGACACCGTCACCATCGGCCGCGAGACGCTGCAGGTGCGCCACTGCCCGGGCCACACGCCGGGCCACGTGGTGTTCCACGCGCCGCAGATCGACCGCGCCTTCGTGGGCGACGTGCTGTTCGCGGGCAGCATCGGCCGCACGGATTTTCCGCAGGGCAACCACCAGCAGCTCATCGACAGCATCACCCAGCGCCTGTGGCCCATGGGCGACCAGACGGTGTTCATTCCGGGCCACGGCCCCGAGAGCACGTTCGGGCGCGAGCGCCGCAGCAACCCCTATGTGGGTGGGACCTGATTCGCTTTTGCTATTTATCTAATAGCTACAAATGACCACAGAGCAAGCACCTGTGGTCACTTCGGCTTTCAACGCCCCAGCTCCTTGGCGCTCACGCCCGCAATGCCCCAGTTCTCCTTGGGTACATCGTGGATCCAGACGCGCACGTTGGCGGGCGGCGCGCCCACGGCATCGACGAGGGCCTGGGTCACCTTCTCGATGACGGCCTTCTTCTGCTCCTCGGTGCGGCCTTCGATCATGTAGATCTGTGCAAATGGCATGGGTGTCTCGCAGTGTGAACGGGCGTCAATCGGCCTTGATGCCCAGCTTGCGGATCAGCTCGCCCCAGCGGCGGTTCTCCGCACGGATGAACTCGGCGAATTCCTGCGGCGATGTGACCCGCAGGTTGCCCGAGATGTTGTCGAATGCCTGCTGCGCCTCGGGCGCCTTGGCCCCCGCCTCCCAGGCGCCCTGCAGCTTGGCCACGACGGCCTGCGGCGTACCCACGGGCGCCACCAGGCCGAACCAGGTCTCCACGCTGAAGCCGGGGTAGCCGGATTCGGCAATCGTGGGCACGTCGGGCAGGGCCTTGGCGCGCTGCGGCGACGTGACGGCAATGGCCTTGAGCTTGCCCGCCTTGATGTGCTGCAAGGTGGTGGCCAGCGAGCTTTCCATGCTCATGGTGATGGTGCCGGCCAGCAGGTCGGGCACGATCTGGCTGGAGCCCTTGTACGGCACGTTGGTGAGCTGGATGCCCGCCACCGACTGCAGCAGCTCGGTCGCCAGGTGGTTGCTGGTGCCGATGCCGGACGTGGCGTAGTTGAGCTTGCCAGGGTTGGCCTTGGCGTAGGCCACCATGCCCTTGAGGTCGTTGAACGGCACGCTGGGATGGACCACCAGCGCGCAAGGCGTGGTGCCCACCAGCGAGATCGGCACGAAGTCCTTCTCGACATTGAACGGCACGCTGGCGTACAGGTGCGGCGCAATGGCCAGGCTGCTGATGGCCGTGAGGCCGATGGTGTAGCCATCTGCCACGGCCTTGGCCACGGCGTCGGTGCCGATGTTGCCGCCCGCGCCCGCCTTGTTCTCCACCACGAACTGCTGGCCCAGCTTGTCGCCCATGGCCTTGGCAGCCGTGCGGCCCATCACATCGGTCGGCCCGCCCGGCGGGAAGGGCACGATCATGCGCACCGGCTTGGCCGGGTAGGCGGCCTGCGCCCAGGCGCCGGCCGGCAGGGCTGCGCCCAGGGTGGCCAGGGCGCTGGCGGTCATGAAATCTCGTCGTTGCACGGTTCTGTCTCCTGTTGTCGTTATGTGAGGAAGGTCCAGCGGCTCAGGCAAAGCGCAGCGACACGCTGCCCATGCCCTGCACGCGCAGGCATACGCTGTCGCCAGCCGCCACGGCCACCGCCTCGGTCGCGCCGCCCGACAGGATCACGCTGCCGGCGGGAATCTCCTGCCCGCGCCGGCCCAGGTGGTTGGCCAGCATGGCAATGGCCGCGGCCGGGTGGCCCAGCACGGCCGCGCCGGCGCCCAGGGCCACGGGCTGGCCGTTCTTTTCCAGCACCAGGCCCACGGTGCGCAGGTCGACCGCCTCGGGCCGCAGGGCGCGCCCGCCCACGACGAAGCGTGCGGCGGAGGTGTTGTCGGCCACCACGCTCTTGAGGTCGAACTTGAAGTCGCGGTAACGGCTGTCGATCACCTCGATGCCAGGCATCACGAAGTCGGTGGCGGCCAGCACGGCGCCGATGTGGCAGCCCGGCCCCTTGAGCGGGCGCTTGAGCACGAAGGCGATCTCGGGCTCCACCTTGGGGTGGATCAGCGCCCGGGTGTCCACCGCCGCGCCCTCGGCCACGGCGTACTCGTCGACGAGGAAGCCGAACACCGGGTCGGTCACGCCCATCTGGCGCATCTTGGCGTGCGAGGTCAGGCCTGCCTTCAGGCCCACCACGCGCGCGCCGCGCGCCAGCTTGCGCGCCAGGATGGCGTCCTGGATGGCGTAGGCGTCGTCCCAGTCCATCCCGGGGTGGTCGTCGGTGATCTTGGGGGTGTCCTGCGCCTGCAGCTGGCAGTTCTCCAGGTGTTCGGCGAGTTGCGCGATGGTGCTTTTTGCGAGTGCCATGGGTGCGGCTCCTATCAGGCGCTGACCTGCAGGCCGCGTGCGCGCGCCATGGTCAGTGCGGTGTCTTCGATCATGTCTTCCTGCCCGCCGACCATGCCGCGGCGGCCCAGTTCCACGAGCAGGTCGCGCGCGGGAATGCCGTACTTCTTCTCGGCGCGCTTGGCGAACAGCAGGAAGCTGCCGTACACGCCGGCGTAGCCCAGCGTGAGCGCGTCGCGGTCGATGCGGATGGGGAAGTCCATCAGCGGCACCACCAGGTCCTCGGCCACGTCCTGGATCTTCCAGACGTCCACGCCGGTCTGGATGCCCATGCGGCCGCACACGGCGATGAGCACCTCCATGGGCGTGTTGCCCGCGCCCGCGCCCAGGCCTGCGGCGGCCGCGTCGATGCGGTTGGCGCCGGCCTCGATGGCGGCAATGCTGTTGGCCACGCCCATCGCCAGGTTGTGGTGGCCGTGGAAGCCCAGCTCGGTTTCAGGCTTGAGCGCGGCGCGCACGGCGGCGATGCGTTCCTTCACCTGGTCGGGCAGCAGGTAGCCGGCCGAGTCGGTCACGTAGATGCAGTTGGCGCCGTAGCCTTCCATCAGCTTGGCCTGCTTGACCAGGCCCTCGGCACTGTTCATGTGCGCCATCATCAGGAAGCCCACGGTGTCCATGTCCAGCTTGCGCGCCATGGTGATGTGCTGCTCGCTCACGTCGGCCTCGGTGCAGTGCGTGGCCACGCGGATGGTGTGCACGCCCAGGCCGTGGGCCATCTTCAGGTGGTCCACGGTGCCGATGCCCGGCAGCAGCAGGGCCGAAACCTTGGCCTGCTTCATCAGCGGGATCACGGTGCCCAGGTATTCCTCGTCGCTGTGCGCGGGAAAGCCGTAGTTGACCGACGCGCCGCCCAGGCCGTCGCCGTGGGTCACCTCGATCAGCGGCACGCCCGCCTGGTCCAGGCCCTGGGCCACGCTCTTCATCTGCTCGAGCGTCATCAGGTGGCGCTTGGGGTGCATGCCGTCGCGCAGCGTCATGTCGTGCACGGTGATGTGCTTGCCTTGGAGTGTCATGGTGGGTTCCTTGGGAATCAGGCGGCCGCGGGTTCGAGCGTGAGCGAACCGGCCAGGATTTCTTCGGCAAACATCTCGGCCGTGCGCGCGGCGGCGGCGGTCATGATGTCCAGGTTGCCGGCGTACTTGGGCAGGTAGTCGCCCAGGCCCTCCACCTCCAGGAAGACCGAGACGCGGTTGCCGTCGAACACGGGCCCGTTCACCAGCTTGTAGCCGGGCACGTACTTCTGCACCTCGGCGATCATGGCGTGGATGGACTGGGTGATGGCCTCGCGGTCGGGCTCGCCCTCGGTCAGGCAGTGCACGGTGTCGCGCATGATGAGCGGCGGCTCGGCCGGGTTGATGACGATGATGGCCTTGCCCTTCTTGGCCCCGCCCACGCGCTCGATGGCGCCGGCCGTGGTGCGAGTGAACTCGTCGATGTTCTTGCGCGTGCCGGGGCCCGCCGATTTGCTGGAAACGGTGGCCACGATTTCGCCGTACGCCACCGGCTGCACGCGGCTCACGGCCGCCACCATGGGAATGGTGGCCTGGCCGCCGCAGGTGACCATGTTCACGTTCATCTCGCGACGGCCGATGTGCTCCTTCAGGTTCACGGGCGGCACGCAGAACGGGCCGATGGCCGCGGGCGTGAGGTCGATCATCATCGCGCCCTGCTCCGTCACCTTGCGCGAGTTCTCGGCGTGCACGTAGGCGCTGGTGGCGTCGAACACGATCTGCACGCCGTCGGCCTTCATGTGCGGCACCAGGCCGTCCACGCCGTCGGCGGTGGTCTTGATGCCCATCTCGCGGGCGCGCTTGAGGCCATCGGACTCGGGGTCGATGCCCACCATCCACACGGGCTCGAGCACGGGGCTGCGCTGCAGCTTGGCCAGCAGGTCGGTGCCGATGTTGCCCGGCCCGATCAGGGCGCACTTGATCTTCTTGGTCATGGGATTTCCTTGTCTCAGATGAAGCGCACCGAGCAGCCGCCGATGCCGCCAATGGTCACGCGCAGGTTGTCGCCGGCGGTCACCGGCACCATGATTCCGAGCGAGCCCGACAGGATCACCTCGCCGGCCTCCAGCGCGATACCGTGCGCGCCCAGCGTGTTGGCCAGCCAGGCCACGGCGTTGGCCGGGTGGCCCAGGGCCGCGGCGCCCGCGCCGGTGGCGACGATGTCGCCGTTCTTCTCCAGCACCATGCCGCACGTGCCCAGGTCCACGTCGCGCGGATCGACCAGGCGGTCGCCCAGCACGAAGACGCCGCAGCTGGCGTTGTCGGCCACGGTGTCTTGGATCTTGATCTTCCAGTCGCGGATGCGCGAATCGACGATCTCGAAGCAGGCCATCACGCCTTGGGTCGCGGCCAGCACGTCGGCGGCGGTAACGCCGGGGCCCTGGAGCGTCTTCTTCAGCACGAAGGCGATCTCGCCCTCGGCCTTGGGCTGGATCAGGGTGCTGGCGGGGATGGCCTGGCCTTCGTTGTAGACCATGCCGTCGGTGAGCCAGCCGAAGTCGGGCTGGAACACGCCGAGCATGTCCATCACGGCCTTGCTGGTCACGCCGATCTTCTTGCCCACCACCTTCTCGCCCGCCGCCAGGCGGCGCGCGAGCATGCGCTGCTGGATGGCGTAGGCATCGTCGATGGTGATGTCGGCATGGCGGCTGGTCAGCGGCGCGAGCGTCTGGCAGCCCTTCAGGGCGTCGTATAGCTCGTCGCCGAGCTGCTGGAGGAGTTCTGCTTGCATGGGGTTCTCGATCTCAAAGGGGTTGGGGCTCGTCGGCTGCCGCCTCGGCCAGGAAGTCGCCCACCAGGCGGGCAAAGCGTGCCGCGTGTTCGATCTGCGTCCAGTGGCCGCACTGGCCGAAGACGTGCAGCTGGGAACGCGGGATCCAGTTCGACAGGGTGAGCGAGGTGGACAGCGGGATCACCCGGTCGTCGCGCCCATGGACCACGAGCGTCTGGTGCGGCAGGGCCCGGATGTCTTCCTCGCGGCTGGCCATGGCGTCCACCCAGCGCTGGCGGGGCGCGGGGAACATGGCCGCGAACGACTCCTGGAAGCCGGGGCGGATGCTGGCCTCGTAGCGCAACTGCGCCAGCTGGTCGTTGACCAGCGCGCGGTCCCAGGCGAAGTAGTCCATGATCGCGCGCATGTTCTCGAACGAAGGCGTGTAGCCCCACACCGCGTCTAGCCCCTGCGTGATGGGGAATGGCACGCCCACGCTGCCCATAAGCACCAGACGGCGCACGCGCTGCGGGTGGCGGATGGCCAGCGCCAAGGCCAGCGCGCCGCCGAAGGAGTTGCCCACGAGGTCGGTGCGCGCTATGCCCAGCGCATCGAGCAGGCCCACGGCCTGGCCGACCCAGGTGTCCATGTCGTAGCGCTGCCCGGCCGGGCGATCGGTGAAGCCGAAGCCGACCATGTCGGGCGCGATCACCCGCGCACGCTCGGCCAGCGCGGGCATCACCAGGCGCCAGTTGGCCCAGGCCGACACGCCCGGCCCGGAGCCGTGGATCATCAACAGCGGGTGGCCGCTGCCCAGGTCGTGGTAGTTCGTGCGGATGCCGGCTGCGACGGTGCTGCGGGCGATCTCGGGGCTGTTCTCGCTCATGGCCGGCCGCTCACAGCTTGATGCAGACGTTCTTGAGTTCGGTGTAGAACTCCAGCGAGTGCACCCCGCCCTCGCGGCCGATGCCCGACTGCTTGGCGCCGCCGAACGGCGTGCGCAGGTCGCGCAGGAACCAGCTGTTGACCCAGGAGATGCCCACCTGCATGCGCTGTGCCACGCGGTGCGCGCGCGACACGTCGCGCGTCCAGATCGCGCAGGCTAGGCCGTACTCGTTGGCATTGGCCTTGGCCAGCACCTCGTCCTCGGCATCGAACGGCGCGATGTGGCAGCAGGGGCCGAAGATTTCTTCCTTGATGACACGGGCCGTCTCGGGCAGGCCGGTCCAGATCGTGGGCTGGATCCAGCTGCCCCCCGCATGGCGCGCCCCCATATCGGGCACGCCGCCGCCCGTGACCACGGTGGCGCCCTCTTCCACGGCCAGCCGGTAGTACGACAGCACCTTGGCCTGGTGCTCCTGGCTGATGAGCGGGCCCAACTGGGTGCCGGCGTCTTCGGGCAGGCCGATCTTCCAGCCCTCGACCTGGCGCTTGAGCTCGGCCACGAAGCGCTCGAAGATCGGCCGCTCCACGTACACGCGCTCGGTGCCCAGGCAAACCTGGCCGCTGTTGACGAAGGCCGAGCGCAGCGTGCCCTCGATGGCGGCATCGAAGTCGCAGTCGGCAAAGACGATGGCCGCGTTCTTGCCGCCCATCTCCAGGCTCACGGGACGCGCACCCTTGGCGGCGGCCTTCATGATGACCTCGCCCGTGCGTGTCTCGCCCGTGAAGGTGATGGCATCGACGCCCGGGTGGGTGGTGACGAACTCGCCCGCCGAATCGGGCCCGAAGCCGTGCACCACGTTGTAGACGCCGGGCGGGATGCCGGCCTCGTTCATCACCTCGCCCAGCAGCGCGGCAGTCTGCGGCGTTTCCTCGGAGGGCTTCACCACCACGGTGTTGCCGCAGGCCAGCGCCGGACCCACCTTCCAGGTCATGAGTAGCAGCGGCAGATTCCAGGGGCAGATCACGCCCACCACGCCCACGGGTGAGCGGTAGCCGTAGTTGATGGCACCGCGCCCGTCGGGCGTGGCCATCTCGAAGAATTCGGTGGGCACGTTCTTCACCACGTCAGCGAAGATCTTGAAGTTGGCCGCGCCGCGCGGGATGTCGATGTGGCTCGCGATGCTGCGCGGCTTGCCCGTGTCGGCGCATTCGGCGGCCAGGAACTCGTCGAAGCGGCGGTTGATGCCGTCGGCCACGGCATAGAGCTTCTCCACGCGCTCGGCCACCGTCATGCGGCCCCAGGGGCCGTTCAGGGCAGCACGCGCGGCGGCTACGGCCGCATCGACCTCGGCGCGGCCGGCTTCGTGCACCTGGGCAATCACCTCGCCGTGGAGCGGCGAACGCTTTTCAAAGCGTCGCTCGGTGGCGCGGAAGTCTCCGTTGATGAAGTTAAGAATCTGTTTCATGGTCATTTTCTGGTCCGGTGAACCCGGGTTGCTGTCACGATAAAAAGGGCGGCCAATACTGTCCAATACTGAATTTTTCGAACTCAATACCCCCGAGGTATTGGAAAAAGGAGAAAGCCGTGGACTTGCGGCAGATGAAGTACTTTCTTGCGCTGGCCGAAGAGCTGCATTTCGGCCGCGCGGCGGCCCGGCTGCACATGGCCCAGCCGCCACTGACGCGCCAGATCCGCGGCATCGAGGAGGAGCTGGGCACGGCGCTGTTCCTGCGCACCCCCAAGGGCGTGGAGCTGACCGCCGCCGGGCATGCGCTGCTGGACGAGGTGCCCAACATCCTGTCGCTGGCCGAGCGTGCGCGCGAACGCACCCTGCGCGCCGGCCAGGGACTGAGCGGCCAGCTCGACGTGGGCATCTTCGGCTCGGGCGTGCTGGACGTCATTCCGCGGCTGCTGGCCACGTTCCATCAGGCCCGGCCGGAAGTGCGCATCGAGCTGCACAACCTGACCAAGGGCGAGCAGCTGCAGGCACTGCGCGAGCGCCGCATCACCATCGGTTTCAACCGCCTCGTGCCGGCCGAGCCCGGCCTGGGCGTGCAGACAGTGCTTCAGGAGGCGCTGGTGGTGGGCCTGCCGGACACCCACCGCCTGTGCGCGCGCGAAGAGATCACGCTGCACGACCTCGACGGCGAGCCGATGATCCTCTACCCCAACGCCCCGCTGCCCGGGCTGGCCCAGGAGGTCAGTGGCGCCTTCCACCGCGAGGGCGTGCGCCTGAACGTGGCGCAGTCCGTGGAGGACGTGCTGACCTGCGTGGCACTCGTGGCCGGGGGTTTTGGCTGCTGCATCACCACCCGTTCGGCCACCAGCCTGCGCCTGCCCGGCGTGGCCTACCGGCCGCTGCGCTCGCGCCACCTGCGCGACATCGAGCTCAGCTGCCTGTACCGCAGCGACGATCCATCGCCCGTGCTCGCGGCCTTTCTGGATGTGGTGCGCGACTTTGCCGCCGAGCGCGCCGCCGCACCCGGGTAACCCCTCGCGGCGGCACATGCCAGGAATGCGCGAAATGCCTGGCATGGGTGGCACTCACGCATCCGCCGTGGCGGCAAGACCCAACGCCGCCAGGCCCGCCTGGGCAATGGCCTCGTCCTGCGCTTCGCTGCCGCCAGACACGCCGATGCCGCCGATGCGCGCGCCGTGCTCCACGATCGGCAGCCCGCCACCGAAGGCCACGAAGCGCGGCCGCAGCACCAGCCCCTGGCGCACGGCTTCGGAATGCGAGGCCAGCGCTGCATGCCAGGCGCCCGTGGGCAAGCCAAAGCTCGCGGCCGTGTAGGCCTTGTCGGAGGCGATCTCCACGGAGTGCAGCGGCGCGCCGGCCATGCGCGCGAAGGCCACGGGCAGGCCGGCGGCATCGACCACCGCTACGTTGACGCGCACGCCCTGCGCCGTGGCGTGCCGCACCGCGGCCTCCACGGCGCGCAGCGCGGCCGGCGCATCGATGACGGGCTGGGGCACCGAGACTGCGTGCGGCATGCGCCCCTCCATCAGAAGGCTTTCACCAGCGTGAAGCGCAGCAGCGACCCCTTGGGCTGCGGCCCCGTGCCCGCCTCGGCGCTCAGCTCCTTGTAGACCGCGCCTTTCAGGAATACGCCCGCGCTGGGGATGGGGTACATCACCTCGGCACCCAGTGCATGACGCGATGCCTTGTGGGTACTGGCCCCCGGCCCGCTGTCCTCGCTGGTCTGCCACTGGCTGTAGCCCACCACGCCCGCCTGCCAGGAGCCGAAGGACTTGCCCAGGCCCCATTCGAGCGTGACCTGGTTGCCCGGACGGAAGCCCGCTCCGGTCTTGCCGTTGCGCTCGAAGCGCATCAGCGCGGACCCCGAGACGGTCTTGGCGCCGTCGAAGTAGTAGGTCAAGCCCCCCGTGAGCATGGTGCTCTTGAAGCCCTTGCCCGGCGATGCCGGGTAGCTCGTGCTGGCGGTGTCGAACCACATGCCGGCCGCGGCCACGGCGTCCCACTGCGGGCCGTGCCAGCCCAGCACCAGCGGGCCCAGGTACACATCGCCCACGCCCGATCGGGTGTCGGAGATGCCAGCCGCGTTGATGGTGAGCGAGGTGCGCACCAGGGGCACGATGGCCTCCATGCCGTAGTCGGCGCCCAGCAACTTGTGCGGCGTGACCCACACGAAGCGGTTGGCCAGGGCCGTGACAGTGCCGCGGTTATGGCCCGGCAGGTTGTCGCTGGTGCCGGGGGCGCGGAAGTCGTCGATGTTGTAGTTGACGAGGTAGCCCAAGTAGTAGAAGCCGGGCGGCGGCACGCTGGCCGCCTGCAATCCTTCGACGCCGGGCACGTAGTGGCCGTCGGCCCGCGCCGCCGGCCCGGTCAGCGCGCCCGCCAGGGCGAGCGCGGCGATGGCCATGTGTTTTTGCATGCTGTGGTCCTTGTGCATGGTCGTGCGCCCGCTCAGGTGTAGACGTCCGTGAACGACGGCACCAGATCACCTGTGTGATAGAAGATCCCGCTGCCAAGCCTGTCCTCGCTCCAGGTCGTCACCGGGCGGTCGGGTTGCGCGAGGTAGCCCAGGCCCGCGAAGGTCTCGTTGCGGTTACCGCTGGGGTCGAAGAAGTAGATGGTCTCGCCGCGCGTGATGCCATGGCGCGTGGGCGCCACGTCGATGCGTACCTTGTTCTTGGCCATCACGTCGGCGGCCTTGAGCACGTCGTGCCACGAGTCGAGGAAGAACGCGATGTGGTGCAGGCCGCTGCGCGGTCCGCCCACGAAGGCGAGGTCGTGCGGCGTGGTGGTGCGCGCCAGCCAGGTAGCCGCCTGGATGCTGCCGCCGGGGCCGACCAGCACCTGCTCGGTGAGGAAGAAGTCCAGGCATTCCATCGCGAAACGCGTGTTGTCCGCCACGGTGTTGATGCCCGCCTCAGGGTTCATCTCGCACATCAGCAGCAGGTGGTCCAGCCAGTGCGCGCCCGCGCCGCGGATGCCGTCGGGCCAGGGATCGGGGTTTACGGTGCCCACGTCGGTGCCCACATATTCCTTGTGCGCGTACAGGCGCATCTCATGGCCGCTGGGCAAGTTGAACTGCAGCATGCGACCCACTGCGGGCAGCGAGCCTTCGGGCAGCATGGTAGTGGCGATGCCCCAGGCCTCGATGCGCTTTTGCAGCGCGTCCAGGTCGGCATCGTCCTTGACCTTGTAGGCCACGTGGTTCAGGCCTGCCTGGTCCGAGGGCGTGAGGATGAGCGAGAACTTGTCCCATTCGTCCCAGCACTTGAGGTACACGTTGCCGGCCTTGTCCTGCATCGTGGTCTTCAAGCCCAGCACCTTCTCGTAGTGCTGCACGGCCGCGGCCATGTCCATCACTCTCAGGCTCGCGTGGCCTATGCGTAGTACGCCCATGTCATGTCTCCTTGGTTGGGGTTGTCGTCAATGAAAAATCAGCGGGCGCGGCACCGGCGCCCGAACGGGAAAAGGGTTTGGCCAGGCGCGCGCTGACCTCCAGTCGCACGGCGGCCGTGGGCGCGACGCGGCAGGCCAAGGTGTAGCCCTGGGCCTCCTCGTCCACGCTTACGTGGGCGCGGCTCACGGGGCCCAGCGGCTGCACGCAGCCCTCGACGATGCGGACCTTGCACACGCCGCAGCCACCGTTGACGCAGCCCACGGGAATGCCCTTGCGGCCCAGGCGCAACATGCCCTTGAGCAGGCTCTCGTCGGTGGCGCAGTCGTAGCAGTCGCCGGTCTGCGCGACGTGCACGTTCACGGTGGGGCGTTGGTTCATCCACATGGCGGCCCCGCTACACGTTTCTGAACAGCGGACTGCGCGCGCCCTGCGCATCGGCGGCCGAGAGGAACTTCTCGGTGTAGATGTCGCGCTCGAACAGCCGCCCCTGCATCAGCGTGGCGATGCAGGCCTCTACCATGGGCGGCGGGCCGCACAGGTAGGCCTTGTGGCCCGCGAAGTTGCCTTGCAGGTGCGCCTGCGCCGCCTCATGCACGAAGCCGCGCGCACCATCCCAGCCGGAACCCTCCGGCTCGGCCGACAGTGCGGGCACGTAGGTGAAATGCGGGTGCTGCGCGGCCAAGGCACGGAACTCCGCGTCGTAGTACAGCTCCTCGCGTGTGCGCTGGCCGTAGACCAGCGTGATCGGCTCGGTGCAACCGGTGGCGAGCAGCGCATGGATCATGGAACGCGGGCTGGACAGGCCCGAGCCCCCGGCCAGGAACACCATGGGCAGCCGTGCCGAACGGCGCACGAAGAAGCGCCCGTAGGGGCCGGCCAGCCGCAGCCGTGCACCTTCGTGCAACTGCTCGTGCAGCCAGGTGGTGCCGGCGCCGCCGGGCACCTGGCGCACGTTGAGCTCGATCTGCGTGCATTCACCGTTTGCATCCGGCGCATTGGCGATCGAGAAGGCGCGGCTTTGGCCCAGGCCCGGGATCTCCAGCTGCACGTACTGCCCCGGCTGGAAGCGGATGGGCTTGTCCAACCTGAGGTGCAGCGCCTTGATGGTGGGCGTGAGCCGTTCGATGCGCTCCACGGTGGCCGCGAAATCGCGCACGGGGATGGTCTCGGCGTCGGGCTCCTCGTCGATGTCGGCCTCGATGGTCGCGTCGCACTGCAGCGTGGCGCAGCAGGCCAGCGTCTTCCCGCCATCGCGCTCGAAGTCCATCAGCGCGAACGGGTTGGCCGCGCCGTGGTCCACGTCGCCATCGCAGACCTGCACCTTGCAGGTACCGCACAGGCCGTGGCCGCAGGCGTGCGGCAGGTAGATGCCCTGGCGCAGCGCCGCGTCGAGCAGGGTCTGCCCCTCCTCCACGTCGATCGTCGCGCCCAGGGGCTCGATGGTGAGCTGATAGCTCATGGCATGCCCCGGCTCAGGAGAAGGAGCCCGCGATGCCCGTGAGCCCCGGCGTGCGCAGGCGGATCACGTCCTTGTGGCCCAGGCCGTTGTCGGCCAGGCTCTTGGCCGGGTCGGGCGTCCAGGGTTGGCCCGACTTGAGCCACTCGGCGCGGCTCCAGTCGATGCGCGCGAAGTCCGGGTGCTCGCCATACACGCCAGGCAAAACCTGCGTAGCCAGCGCGCCAAACGGCATGTCGGGCGGCAGCGGCAGGCAGACCGGCGCGCAGAACATCAGGTGGTCGTCCCAGCCGATGTACAGCAGCGGCGCGGGGAAGTTGCCGCGCACATCACGGGCGGGAAAGTCGTAGGACTGCAGGGCGACGGTGCTCATGCTGGACCTCCTTCGGTCGCCGCCGCGGGCGGCGGGTCGCCGCGCCAGGCAGCGAAGTTGCGCTGGTCCTCCGAGCCCTCGAAGTCGAAGTTGTCCTTGCCGACGTTCACCTGGTAGTACCGCAGCACCGCGGCCAGCGGGTCGAAGCCCGGCGCCGTGGGGTCCGTGCCTTCCGGAAAGCAGTGGCCCTGGTAGATCTGGTGCACCGGCAGCCACGACTGCACGTACTTCTCGGGCTCGTGCTCGAAGATGTGCTGGCAGCCGTCGCTGCAGAAGTGGTACTTGTCGCCCTGGTACGTGGTCTCGCGGTAGCAGATCTGCGTGGGGTTCCCCGGCTCGGTGAAGACCATGGGGATCTGGCAGGTGGTGCACAGCATGGGCAGCGTCTTGTTATAGAAGCGCTTGCCGGCCTGCTGCTGGGCACGGTAATGCAACAGGCGCGGGCGGTGGTAGCGGTCGAAACTCTCGGGGTACTTTTCCGACAGCCAGGCCATCTCGTCATCCTGGGGCACCCAGGTGTGGAAGGGCGCGGCGGCGGCGTAGTTGTAGAAGGTGTTCCAGGCCTGGTGGCTGATGTGGTCCTTACCCTCGCAGGCCTCTTTCCAGCCTGCGGGCTCGCGGATGCCGTAGCGCGCCAGGTCCTTGAACAGGGCGCCGCCGTTCTGCTCGGCATACATCTCCCAGGCTTCCTTCCAGCTCATCACGCGCTTGGGCAGCATGTAGTCCTGCATCATCGCCACCAGGGTCAGCAGGCGGTAGCCGCGCCAGAACCATTTGTCGATCCAGCGCTGCACGATGGGTACGTTGGCGGGGTCCTGCTCCAGCATGAACTTGATGCACTCGATGCCCAGCGTCATGTGGCGCGACTCATCGCTCTGCGCGCTGAAGCCGAAGGTCACCGTGGACATGTCGCCGTTGTGCGCCGCGCCCGACATGAAGGGCACGAACAGCAGGTTGGTGAGCACGTATTCGAACGAGAAGCTCACGGCCGTGAGGAACTCGAACGGCCCGGCCGTCATCGCGTCCTCGAAGAACGACTTGGGCACGGACAGATACCACACACGGTCGAACCAGTGCGAGGTGTTGTGCATGCCGTTGAAGTACTTGTTGTAGTGGCTGATCGCGTGCGTCTCGGTCTGGAAGTGGCGCAGCTCGTCGATGGACTGCATCTGCGCTGCCACGCGCGCGCCGGCGCCGGTGAAGTGCCGCCCCACGTGCGCGAAACCCCGGTGCGCGTAGTACTCCAGCGGCGTCACGCCCTGGATGAAGAGCTTGAGCGCGTTCACGTAGCGCGCGTCGGCCACGCCCAGCTGGCCGTTGTTCTGCGCGAAGGCCTCGATGACGGCGTAGAGCTTCTTTTCCTTCTCGCCCTGGTACTTCCAGTAGGCGTCCATGGTCAGGCGGAAGGGGTCCTCCCATTGGTCCCAGTCGTGGATCTTGATGCCCTCGTAGCGGTCGTACGGGAAGACCTTGTCCATGGGCTGGTAGCTGGTGTCCCAGCCCAGGCCGCGGGTCATCGCGGCGTAGCGGTCCTTGAGGCCGAGTTTCTTCTTCGTGACACGGGTGTCCATGTTTGTCTCCTGTGGATGGGAATGCGCTCAGTGCTGCCAGCTCAGCGTGAGCTGGTCGTCGTCCTCGTCGATGTGGCCCGAGAGCGTCACGAGGTTCACGTGGATCTGCTGCAGATCGAACGGGCGGCCCGTCTGCTCCTCGATGGTGGTGCGCTGGATGGTGAGGCGGCCGGGCGCGTCGATCTTCACGAGCCCCGGCGAGTGCACTGCCACGGCGGCGGGGTTGTCCGCCAGGATCGCGTCGATCACGGGGCGCGATTCCTCGTTGGCCTGGAACGCGATGAAGACGTTGGAAGTGGTGCTGCTCATGGCTTCGCTCCTGCTCACAGTTCCAGACCGGCCTTGCGGGCACGCGCATCCAGCGTCTCGCGCACGCCGCGCAGCGCTTCCGTGCCTTGCACGCCCAGCGCCAGATCGGCCACGGGTGCGAGCGCGGCCTCGGCCTCGCCGGCATAGGCGGCATACCAGCGCGAGATCAGGCAGCGGTTGTCGTCGCTTTCGGCCGCCGCCACCTTGACCACGGCATCCACCCAGCGTGCGCTCTCGTCATGCCACTCGGGCATGAAGGCGGTGAGCATGGCCACGGCCGTGCCGCCCTGCAGCGCCAGGTGCTCGTCCACGAACTGGCCGTAGACCAGTGGGTACAGCAGGCCGTCGAGCGCGAGGTTCTGCGCCACGAACAGCTCGAACGGGTCCTGCACCACCAGCGTGTCCTCCACCAGGCGGCGCAGCGGCTGCCAACGTGCGTCCTGCATCCAGGCGTTCTTGCCCGCTTCGAGCACGCCGGGCTCGTCCATCACCAGACCCAGGCGGGTGAGGTACTGCGCCACGCCCAGATGGTCCATGGCATGGAACATGGCCGGCGCCGTGAAGGCCGTGCCGTAGCCGCGCGAGCACACAGTGCAGTTGTTCATGTTGCCGCCCCAGGCCACGTGGCGCAGCGGCATGAGCACGTCGCAGGCCTGGGCGCGCAGCGCGTCGGGCATCTTGTCCACAAGGCCGCGCGACTCCACGAACTGGTAGTTGGCCTCCATAGCGTCCTGCTGGCGCGCACGCGCCATGGTCCAGGTGGCGTAGTAGTACTGGCGCGGATCGCGCAGCGCATACCAGTCGGCCATGCGCACTGCCGTACGACCGATGTCGAAGAGCTCGAAGCCCGGTTCCCACGTGGGCCGGTAATGGAAGTTGGCCATGGGCTGCGCGCCCAGCGTGGCCTCGAGGTAGCGCGACGCGGGCTTGTCGCCCGTGTAGGCGGACACACGGTCGAAGGTTTGGCGCAGCGGCTTTATCTCGCGCGCCTGCAGGTCGATGTTCATGGGGGGCTTGTCTCCTGGTGGTGGTTGTGTGGAACCCGGTTCAGTCGTCCAGGCGCTGCACGCGATGCGCCGCGCAGAAGGCCTCGAACGCCGGCGGGGGCAGCATCAGCTCCACCGACAGCTCGGGCCATCCGACCGAGAACGCGAACTCGACAAAGCCGTTATCGCGGCGCCCCAGCACGCGCACGAAGCGCTGCGACAGATCGCAGACGGGTTGCGGGGCGGCGGGCAGCGGGGCGTTGACGGGGCGGGGCATGACGGTCTCCTGTGCGGCTTTGCGCCAACCGTTTTGCATGGGTCATGCCAAGGTGTGCCACCCACCCCAAAAATATCGATAAATCCAGGGTTAATCCCTAGAAAACCACCGGTCCGCAGCCTCGGCACCACCCGATGCGGCAACGGCAACCGCGCCCAAGAGGCCATTGCTGCGCAGCAGCATGATGATTTGGTGAACCTGGGCGTGTGCGCGCTTCACGAAATGGTGAAAGCAGCTCCCAGGGTCGGCCCTGATGGACGCCAAAAGGTGGTTTATCGATACTTTTGAACATGCCCCTGACTGCCCTCCCCCCGCTGCCGTCCGACGCAGACCTGCGCCGGCTGGTGCATTTCTCCACCGTCGACGGACGCATCTGGCTGTCAGACCAGCGCATGCTGTTGGTCCACGCAGCGGCCATCCTGGCGCTGCGGCGGGAGCTGGTGGCGAGCCTGGGGCGCGCGCACACGCGCCGCCTGCTCATGCGCGCGGGCTATGCCTCGGGCGAGCGCGACGCGCTGCTGGCGCGCCAGGTGCGGCCCAACGCACCGCTGTTCGACGCCTTTGCCGTCGGGCCGCAGCTGCACATGCTGGAAGGCGCGGTGCGCGTACAGCCCCAGGTGTTTGAGCTCGACGAGGAAGCCGGGCATTTCCACGGCATCTTCCAGTGGGACCACAGCTGGGAGGCCGAGGTGCACCAGCGCGCCTGGGGGCCCCAGGACGAACCCGCGTGCTGGATGCTGCTGGGCTATGCCTCGGGCTACACCAGCGCGTTCTTTCGCCGGCAGGCGCTCTTCAAGGAGGTGCAGTGCACGGCCTGCGGCCATGCGCACTGCCTGATCGAAGGCCGGTTTACCCATGAATGGCCCGACGGCGAGCAACTCGCGCGCGACTACGACCCCGACTCCATGCTGGTGCGCCTGGACGAGCTGCAGTCCCAGGTGGACGCGCTGCGCACCCAGCTGCAACCCATCGATGACCAGGGCCCACTGCTGGGCCACTCGCGCGCCTTCAACGACACGGTGGAGCTGCTGCGCAAAGCCGCGCCCACGCAGGTCACGGTGCTGCTCACGGGCGAAACGGGCGTCGGCAAGGAGCGCTTTGCCCGCGCCTTGCACGCCATGGGCCCGCGCGCCGACAAGCCCTTCGTGGCCGTGAACTGCGCGGCACTGCCGGCCGAACTCATCGAGAGCGAGCTGTTCGGCGCCGAAAAGGGCGCCTACACCGGCGCCACGGCGGCGCGCGTGGGCCGCTTCGAGCGCGCGCACGGCGGCACGCTGCTGCTGGACGAACTGGGCGAGCTGCCCCTGCCCGCGCAGGCCAAACTGCTGCGCGTGCTGCAGCAGGGCGAGGTGGAGCGCCTGGGCGGCACGCAGGCGCGCAAGGTGGATGTGCGCGTGGTCGCCGCCACCAATGTGGACCTGGAAAAAGCCGTGGAGGAGGGGCGCTTCCGGCGCGATCTGCTGTACCGCCTCAACGTCTATCCCATCCGCATCCCGCCGCTGCGCGAGCGGCCCGACGACATCGAACCCCTGGCCATGCACCTGCTGCAGCGCTATGCGGCCATGCACGGCAAGCGCGTGGCGGGCTTCACCGACCTGGCGATGACGGCCATGCGCCAGCACCCCTGGCCCGGCAACGTGCGCGAGCTGGAGAACCTCATCGAGCGCGGCGTGATCCTCGCGCCGCAGGACGACCTGGTGGACGCCGCCATGCTCTTTCCCGCCGCCGACCTGCCCGCCGCCCTCACCGTGAACGCGGCGGGCGGCCTGGAGAGCGAGGCACGCTGCGAGCAGGGCGCCAGCCTCTACGACACGCTGCAGGCCAGCGGCCTCACGCTGGACGCGCTGGAGGACACGCTGATCCGCGAAGCCGTGGCACGCGCGGGTGGCAACCTGGCTGCGGCCGCGCGCGCACTGGGCCTGACGCGCCCACAGTTGAGCTATCGCCTTTCACGCCTGCAGGAGCGGTCGCAGCCCACCCCATGAGCGCGCCCCTAACTTTCCCAACGCCATGGCCAAACGCTCCTTCCTTCCCCTGATCGCGCTGCAGGGCGGCCCCGCGGCCGACAGCGCCGGCGTGCACGGCGACCCTTCGCGCACGCTCATCGAGCAGACCTACGCCACGCTGCGCGACGACATCGTCGAAGGGCGCCTGACGCCCGGCAGCAAGCTGCGCATCGAGCACCTGCGCACGCAGTACCAAGTGGGCGCTGGCACGCTGCGCGAGGCGCTCACGCGGCTGGTGAGCGATGCGCTCGTGACCGTGGAAGGGCAGCGCGGCTTTCGCGTGGCGCCCATTGCCCTGCAGGAGCTGGAGGACATCACGACGCTGCGCGTGCACATCGAGATCGACGCCCTGCGCCAGTCGATCCGCGGCGGCGACGCACAGTGGCGCGCAACGCTGGCCGATGCCTATGCAGCCATCTCGGCGGAGGAGCAGCCCATCGCGCCCCACCGGCGGCGCCAGTGGGAGCTGCTGAACGTGCGCTTTCACGAGGCCCTGTTGTCAGGCCACCCCTCGCCCTGGACGCTGCGCGTGCTGCGCCTGCTCGCGCGCCACAGCGAGCGCTACCGCTTCTGCGCCATGGGCCTGCCCGGCAGCGTGCGCGACGTGCATACCGAGCACACCGAAATCTACGAACTGGCCATGGCGGGCCAGGACGCCCGCGCGGCGCTGGCGCTGGAGGCCCACATCCGCGCCACGCCCGACCTGCTCATCAAGGCGCTGCGCGAGGGCCGCGCCATCCTGCCAGGCAGCCCGCCGGCCCTGGTGGCATGAAGACAGCCTTCAGGTGAGCATGGCGCTTGCCCAGCAACCGAAGATAGCTACAAATTTAGGAGCGATTCACCCCTTGCGCGCCGCCTGGTACAGCCCCTGCACCTTGGGCACGTTCTGCTCCAGCTCGCGGATGCGGTCGGGCCCGCTGGGGTGCGTGGACAGGAAGGCCATGCCGCCCTGCCCGCCCGTGGCCTCGCCCATCTTGCGCCACAGGCTCACGGCGGCTTCGGGGTTGTAGCCCGCGCGCGCGGCAAGCTCCAGGCCCACGAGGTCGGCCTCGGTCTCGTCCGTGCGGCTGAACTTGAGCGTGAGCAGCTGCGTGCCCAGGTTGGCCGCCGCGTTGCCCAGATCGCCCAGGCCCAGCAGCTGCGCGCCCAGCGACAGGCCGATGCTCGTGGCCTGGCTCTTGGCCAGGCGCGAGCGCGCGTGCTCGCGCAGCGCATGCGCCATCTCGTGGCCCATCACCATGGCCACCTCGTCGTCGGTGAGCTTGAGCTGCTCGAGGATGCCCGTGAAGAACGCGATCTTGCCGCCGGGCATGCAGAAGGCGTTGATCTGGCGGCTAGCGATGAGGTTGACCTCCCAGCGCCACTGGCGCGCGCGGTCGTTCCACTGCGCGGCATACGGGATGAGGCGCCGTGCGATCACGCGCAGGCGCTGCAGCTGCGGGTTGCCGTCAGGCGCGAGCGCGCCCTTGGCGCGGGCCTGGGCCAGCAGCTGGCTGTACTGCTGGGTGGCGGAGCTTTCGAGCGTCTCGGCAGGCACGAGCCTGCGCATGCCCGAGGCATTGCCCACGTCCACCTGCGCAAGGGCGGGCCCCGCAACGGCCGCCCCGGCTGCGAGCAGAAAGCCGCGCCGCGCGTTCCAGGGCGACGCCTTGGCCGCGCACAGGGCGCAGCCGGTGTGGGAGGTCAGTGCAAGGTCATGCATGGCAGGCTATGTGGGGGCAAAAGCGCATTTTCACAGCCTGCGCACCGGCGCGCTGTCTGCTATGCCTGTGCCGCCCCTGGCCGCCGGAAGGCCACGGGCCGCAGCTCCGCCCGGATCACCGCCATCAGCCCCAGCATCACCAGGCCCAGGCCGCCCCACGCAGACAGCGGCTGGCGCTCGCCCACGATGAGCACCGCCAGCACGAAAGCCGCCACAGGCTCAATCAGCGTCAGGGTCACCCCCGTGGCGCCCGAAATGCTGCGCAAGCCGTTGGAAAACGCCACATAGGCCAGCCCCGAGACCACGGTGCCCAGATACACCACCACGGCCAGCGCCGATGCGCTCGGCGTGGGCGCGCCCGCCAGCACCCACGCCACGGGGCACGCCAGCAGTGCCGCGCCCGTGAACACGCGCTGGTTCACCCGCCCGGGCGCATGGGCGGCCACCAGGCGCTTGTTCACCAGCGCATAGCTGGCATACCACAGCCCGGCCCACAGGCACAGCCCCAGCCCCGCCCAGGACAGCGCCACCGCCGCGCCCTTGCTCAGCACCATCGCCACACCCCCGGCCACGCTGACGGCCGTGCCCAGCCACCACAGCGCGGACGGCGGCGAGCGCAGCAGCAGCGCCTGGATGAGCCCCGCCCAGATGGGGCTGCTGCCGATGGCCACGGCCGTGCCCACCCCCACGCCCGCCAGGCGCACCCCGGCATAGAACGTGATGCTGTAGCCCGCCACGCCCGCCGACGCCAGCATCCACAGTGCGAGCGGCACCGGCCGGCCGGGCGCTGCGGAAGGCTGCGCGGCGGCGCGCCCGCCCACCGCGGCCTGCACCACGGCAAAGAAGACGCTGGCCACCACCAGTTGGGCGGCCCCAACCCAGAACGGCGACAAGGCGCCGGCCCCCAGGCTCTGGGCCGTGCCGGTGGTGCCCCACAGAATGGACGCCAGGGCCACCAGGGCCACGCCGCGGCCCGAATGCGATGCAGATGTCATGGCGCCATGGTGCGCCCCGCCGCGGGGGCCAAATGTCGAGCAACGCGCGAAGTGTTCCTTCCGCCATTTGAATGAAATCGGCCTGTAGCGCTCATCCAGAAAGCGCAAACAGCTATCTTTTAAGGAGTAACCAGCTAACTGCTGCACAGCGCACCACCCATGAGACTGGCGCACCCCAAGCGCGTGCAGCAAGCCAAGGGCCGCCCCGCAGCGAGGGCTGCGTCCCCCTGCCCGCGCGCCGCGCGAGAGCGGGGGAAGCGGCGAAGCCGCTCAGGGGGGGGTCGCCCTCAATGCCCGTGCGCCCACGCCGCGCTCGCGCTTGAGCGCATAGGCCAGGGCGCTGGCGCTCGCGTAGCCGCACTGCAGCGCCACGGTGTCGAGCGGCAGGCCGCGCGCGAGCAGTGCCTCGGCGCGGTCCAGGCGCAGGCCGCGCAGCCAGGCCTGGGGCGTGCAGCCCGTGAGTTCGAGCAGCCGCGCATGGAAGCGCGGGGCGCTGAGGTGGCACAGCGCGGCGAGCCGGGCCGTGGGCCAGTCCTCGTGCAGCGCGCCCTGCACCGCCTGCGCGAGCCGCTCCAGGTGAATGCCACGGCGCGCAAGCACGCCGGGCGCCTGCAGCACCTCGGCCACGCGCACGGCGGCATCCGCGAGCGCCTCGGGGGCGCCGCGCCACTGCGGCGGCACGGCGAAGCGGCGCACGCGCGCCAGGCCCTGCTGGTCCGGCGCGTCGATCACGAACATGCGCGACGCAGGCGCCGCCAGGAAGCCGTGCCGCGCCCCTGCGGGAATGACGATGCCGCAGGCCGTGTCGACGAACGCCGCGCGGCCGGCAACCTCAAGCTCCATGCGGCCCTGCAGCGCATAGAGGATCTGCGCATGGTCGTGCGCATGCGCGCTGTGCTCGCCGCTGTAGCGGCGCACGGAGCAGCTCGGCTCGAAGGGCGGGGAGGCATCGCGCAGGACCATGGCGCAATGGTAGGGCGTGCGGCGCCCGCTGGCGCATGCGGCGGGATAATGGCCCGGTCCCCCGCCTTGCCGCCATGTCCGACAGCCCCACCACCACCGCGACCGCTGCCCCTCCCGAACCCGCCACCCGCGCGCCGCGCCGCAGTTGGGCCGCCACCTGGCGCGTGTACCTGGAGCCCGCGAGCCTGCGCATGCTCGCGCTGGGTTTCTCGGCCGGGCTGCCGCTGCTGCTGGTGCTGGGCACGCTGTCGTTCTGGCTGCGCGAGGCGGGCATCGACCGCACGACCATCGGCTACCTCTCCTGGGTAGGCCTGGCCTACGCCTTCAAATGGGTCTGGTCGCCGCTGGTGGACCGCATGCCGCTGCCGCTGCTCACGCGCTGGCTGGGACGGCGGCGCAGCTGGCTGCTGCTCGCGCAGTGCCTGGTGATGGCGGGCCTTGCGGGCATGGCCTTCAACGATCCGCGCCAGGCGCTCGAACCCGTGGTGTGGTGCGCGCTGGCCGTGGCCTTCGGCTCGGCCACGCAGGACATCGCGCTCGATGCGTTCCGCATCGAGTCGGCCGACGCCGACCGCCAGGCGGCGCTGGCGGCCACCTACCAGACGGGCTACCGCCTGGCCATGATCTGGGCCGGCGCGGGCGTGCTGTGGCTGGCCGCGCGTTCCGAGACAGCGGGCCTGACCGGCTATCAGCCCGGCGCCTGGCACACGGCCTACCTGGCCATGGCCGCGTCGATGGCCGTGGGCGTGCTCACGGTGCTGCTCTCGCCCGAGCCCACGCCGCGCGCGCTCGCACCGGCGCGCAATGCGCTGGAGTGGCTGCGCGGCGCGCTCGTCGAGCCGTTCGCCGACTTCGTCGCGCGCTACCGCTGGCAGGCGCTGCTGGTGCTGGGCCTGATCGCCGTGTACCGCATCAGCGACGTGGTCATGGGCATCATGGCCAACCCCTTCTACGTGGACATGGGCTTCACCAAGGACGAGGTGGCGGCCGTGACCAAGATCTACGGCGTGGTCATGACGCTGGCGGGCGCCTTCGTGGGCGGCGCGATGTCCATGCGCTGGGGCGTGATGCGCGTGCTCATGCTCGGCGCCATGCTGTCGGCCGCGAGCAACCTGCTGTTCGCCTGGCTCGCCACGCGCGGGCACGACCTGACGGGCCTGGTCTTCGTCGTGTCGGCCGACAACCTGGCGGGCGGCATCGCCTCGGCAGCCTTCATCGCCTACCTGTCGAGCCTCACCAACGTGCAGTACTCGGCCACGCAGTACGCGCTGTTCAGCTCGATGATGCTGCTGATGCCGAAGTGGCTCGCGGGCTTTTCGGGCCGCTTCGTGGACGTGCACGGCTACATCGACTTCTTCGTGGGCACGTCGCTGCTGGGCGTGCCCGTGCTGGCGCTGGTGTGGCTCGCATCACGGGTGCATGCGCGCCCTGGCACCTAGGCACACGGTTTACTTAACTTTACGGCCGGGACAACTCGGCGCGATGCCCGCGCACGACCATGGCGGCCATGACTCTGGCCTCCCACTACACTGCCGCCATGAGCACCCACCAGTTGCTGATGATCGAAGATGACGCCCGCCTCGCGCAGATGGTGGGCGAGTACCTCGGCCAGAACGGCCTGCAGGTCACTCACAAGGCCGACGGCCACAGCGGCCTGGCCCAGCTGCACGGCGGCGACGCGCCGGCGCCCGACCTCGTGATCCTCGACCTCATGCTGCCCGACATGGACGGCCTCGAGGTCTGCCGCCGCATCCGCGCGCTGCCGGGCAGCGCCGCGCAGGTGCCCGTGCTCATGCTCACGGCCAAGGGCGACCCCATGGACCGCATCATCGGCCTGGAGCTCGGCGCCGACGACTACCTGCCCAAGCCCTTCGAGCCCCGCGAGCTGCTCGCGCGCATCCGCGCCATCCTGCGCCGGCGCGGCGATGGCGTGGTACTCGCCTCGGCGCAGACGCTGCGCTTCGGCACGCTCGAGATCGACCGCGATGCGCGCACCGTCACGGTGGCCGGCCAGCACGCCGACCTGACCTCCTACCAGTTCGATCTGCTCGTGGCCCTGGCCGAGCGCGCAGGCCGCGTGCTCACGCGCGACCAGATCATGGAAGCCGTGCGCGGGCGCGAACTCGAGGCCTTCGACCGCTCGATCGACGTGCACATGGGCCGCATCCGCGCCGCCATCGAGGTCGATCCCAAGATGCCCAAGCGCATCCTCACGGTGCGCGGCGTGGGCTACGTGTTCGCCAAGCAGCAAGATTGAACATGCCGCTGTTTCGCGCCTTCGCCCAGCGCCTGTACCTGCGCATCTGGCTGGCCGTGGTGGGCGGCGTGGCCGTGCTCACGCTGCTCGTGGGCTGGGCCTGGCGCATCGCGGCAGAGCAGAACAACCAGCCCCTGGCGCTGCCAGCCCGCGAGATCGTGCTGCGCGACGGCACGGGCCGCCCGCTGATCGCGGGCCGGGCCACGCGCCTGCCCGGCCCGCCGAGCGAGGGCATCGACTTCCGCATCGAGGCGCTGGACGGCAGCACCTACCAGCTGCAGCTGGCGCCGCGCCCCAACCGCGGCCCGGGCCCAGGGCGGGGCGAGGCCGCCTTCTGGCTGCGCCCCCCGTTCGGCTTTCTGTGGCTGCTGGGCCTCGTGGGGCTGGCCGTGGCCGTGGGGGTGTTCCCCATCATCCGGCGCCTGCTGCAGCGGCTCGAAACCCTGCAGCGCAGCGTGCAGCGCTTCGGCGAAGGCGACCTTTCGGTGCGCGTGCCCGAGGGTGGCCACGACGAGGTGGCCGACCTCTCGCGCCAGTTCAATGCCGCCGCCGCGCGCATCGAGGCGCTGATCACGTCGCACAAGTCGCTGCTGGCCAATGCATCGCACGAGCTGCGCTCGCCGCTCACGCGCATCCGCATGGGGCTGGAGCTCATGGGCACGGGCTCCGCGCCCTCGCCCGCGTTCCGCCGGGAAATCGAGCGCAACATCGCCGAGCTCGACCAGCTCATCGACGAAATCCTGCTCGCCAGCCGCCTTGACGCGCGCGAGGTCGACGTGGGCACCGACGAGGCCGTCGATCTCGTGGGCCTGGCCGCCGAGGAATGCGCACGCGTGGGGGCCGACCTCGACATCGCACCCCACGCGGGCAATGTGGAGGTGCGCGGCGTGTCCCGGCTGCTGCGCCGCGCGCTGCGCAACCTGCTCGAGAACGCGCGCCGCTACGGCCAGGGCGAGATTGAGCTGCAGTTGCGGCGCGAGGGCAGCCGTGCCCTGCTGCGCGTGTGCGACCACGGCCCCGGCGTGCCCGCCTCGCAGCGCGAGCGCATCTTTGAGCCCTTCTACCGCCTGCCCGGCGCGAGCGAGCGCGAAGGCGGCGTGGGCCTGGGCCTGGCGCTCGTGCGCTCCATCGCGCAGCGCCACGGCGGCCGCGTGCATTGCGAGGACCGGCCCGACGGCGCCCCGGGTGCCTGCTTCGTGCTCAACCTGCCCCTGGGGGCGGGTTCATGACCGCCAGCGCCACACCATGACGGCGTAGAGCGCGGCGCCCAGCACCAGCGCACCCGCCGCCGCACCCAGGGCCCAGTCGAATCCTTGCGCCTGCGACGGGGCCAGCGACAGCAGCCAGGTCACCATCGGCGGCCCTACGATCTGGCCGATGCCGTAGAGCGCCGTGAGCAGTCCCGTGAAGCCCGCGCCGGCCTGCGGCCACTGGCGGCGCGCCTCCTGTAGCGCAAAGAAGGTGATCGCCGTGAACGGCAGGCCCAGCAGCAGGCTGCCGAGCGCGAAGCCCGCACGCCCGGGCCACAGCAGCCCCAGCGCGATCGCGGTGGCCTGCAGCAAATAGGCTCCGGCCAGCAGCGCGCGCCGGTCCCGTGCGGCGGAAATGCGCGTGGACAGCGCCGCCCCCAGCGCCACGCCCGCGCCGAACAGGGGCCAAAAGAGGTCGGGCCAGACCGAGCCCGCCGGCAGCGCGGCGCGCGCGATCACGGGCAGGAAGGTGGCCGTGACGATATAGCCCAGACCCGCCAGACCATAGGCGGTGGCCAGCAACGTGCGCTCGGCCGCTGGCCGCGCCCGTGCCGCCGCGCCGCCCGCCGGCGCCTGCGCGGCGCTCGCCCCGGGAACGGCCTGCGTAGCGCCGAAGGTGCTCCACACGCCCGCGCACAGCACGAACGCCAGCACGCCGAAAGCCACCCAGCCGGCCGCGGCACTCCACTGCGCGGCCACCATGGCGCTGGCCGACAGGCCCGTGAGCACGATGCCCAGCCCCGGGCCACAAAAGATCAGCCCGCCCAGCGCCGGCGCCCCGAGCTGCGCGAGCCGCCCCATGCACCAGTTGGCCGTGCCGAGGAACACCAGCGCGCTCGCCACGCCAGCCAGCAGCCGCAGCAAGGGCCACAGCCCCGGCCAGGGCAGCGCCAGGGCCAGCGTGAGCAGCGCCGTGGCCACCAGCCCCCAGCGCACCAGCGCGGCGTTGAGGGCGGCATTGCCGGGCCGCAGCCCCAGCCAGGGCAACGCCATGTACAGCAGGGCCCCTGCCAGGTAGCCGAAATAGTTGGCGGTGGCCAGCCAGCTGCCCGTGGCAATGTCGACCACGCCGTCGTGCAACATCATGGGCAGCAGCGGCGTGAACGCGAAGCGGCCGATGCCCATGGCCGCTGCCAGCGCGGCCATGCCCGCGAACGCTGCGGACAGCGGGTGCCCGGCGGGGTGCGCACCTGCCGGAGAAGAAAGGGATGCCTGGGCCACGGTAGGGGGATTCCGGTTGCCACGGCGGATGCCGCTGCATATCATCTTACCAAGAGAATGAATTTTGGTAATCCATATCTTTTCAAGATGGACAAAGACGCCCCAGTCCTGGACCTCACGGCCCTCGATATCTTCCGCACCGTGGCCGCCGAAGGCAGCGTCACGCGGGCGGCCGAGCGGCTGCGGCGCGCGCAGTCCAACGTGACCACGCGCGTGCGCCAGCTCGAGGCCGATCTTGGTGCCACGCTGTTCCTGCGCGAAGGCAAGCGCATGGCGCTCACGCCCGAAGGCCAGGTGCTGCTCGGCTATGCCGACCGGCTGCTGGCCCTGGCCGAGGAAGCGCGCCAGGCCCTGCGCCCGGGACGCCCCGGCGGCCGGCTGCGCCTGGGCTCGATGGAGAGCACGGCCGCGAGCCGCCTGCCCGCGCCCCTGGCCCGCCTGCACGGCCAGTGGCCCAGCGTGGCGCTGGAGCTCTCCACGGCGCCCACGCAGGAGCTCGTGGACCGGCTGCGCGCCCATGCGCTCGATGCCGTGCTCGTGGCCTGGCCGCCCGGCCAGGCCGTGGACGCGGCCCTCGACACCCAGCCTGTGTTCACCGAAGAGCTGCTGCTGGTACTGCCCGCGGGCCACCCACCCGTGCATGGGCCGCAGGACGTGCAGCCGGGCACGCTCGCGGTGTTCGAGCCCGGCTGCACCTACCGCCGCATCGCGCAGGACTGGTTCGCACCGCGCCCCCAGCCCATGCAGCTGCTGGAGCTGGGCTCGTACCACGCGATCCTGGCCTGCGTGGCGGGCGGCAGCTGCGTGGGCGTGGCGCCGCGCTCGGTGCTCGACCTCATGCCCCACGGCCAGCCTCTGCGCCAGCACCGGCTGCTGCGCATCGACACCTTGCTCGCCTGGCGCCGCGGCTACCGCTCGGCGGCGCTCGACGCACTGCGGCAGGTGCTCGGCGAAGCGCCAGCCCCTTCTGCCGCCTGACCCGCTTTACATCGATCCCACAGGAGTTCCCCATGCCCGACCACCGCTCCCTGCGTTCCGCGCTCGACCTGCGCCTGCCCATCGTCCAGGGCCCTATGACCGGCTCCGACACACCGGCCCTGGCGGCCGCGGTGTCGGCGGCAGGCGGGCTGGGCATGCTGGGCTGCGGCATGCGCTCGCCCCAGGCCCTGCGGGACGCCGCCGCCGAGGTGCGCCGCCGCACCGACCACCCCTTCGGGCTCAACCTGTTCGTGCAGGACACGCCCGCGCCCGATGCCGCCACGGTGCAGGCCGCGCTGGAGCGCCTTGCGCCGCTGTACGCCGAGTTCGGCCTGCATCCCGCCGTGCCGGCGCGCTGGTGCGAGGACTTTGCCGCCCAGTTCGAGGCCCTGATCGAGGTCCGCCCCGCCGTAGCGAGTTTCACCTTCGGCATCCTCAATGCCGCGCAGGTCGAGCGGCTGCACGCCGCGGGCTGCTACGTCATCGGCACGGCCACCACGGTGGCCGAGGCCGTCGCCTGGGCTGGCGTGGGGGCCGATGCGGTTTGCGCCTCGGGCATGGAGGCCGGTGGGCACCGCGGGACGTTCCTGGGTGACTTCTCAGCCTCGATGGTGGGCACGATGGCGCTCGTGCCCGAGTGCGTGGACGCACTGCGCCCACGGGGCGTGGCCGTGATCGCGGCGGGCGGCATCATGGACGGGCGCGGCATCGCGGCGGCACAGGCCCTGGGCGCCGAGGCCGCGCAGTTGGGCACGGCCTTCCTGGCCTGCGACGAATCGGGTATCGGCAGCGCCTACCGCGCGGCCCTCGGCAGCGCCACGGCCACCGACACGCGCACCACGCGCATCTACTCGGGCCGCCCCGCGCGCGGCATCGTGAACGCAATGATGCAGCGCCTGCAGGCACACGAAGCCGATGTGCCCGCCTACCCCGTGCAGAACGCGCTCACGGGCGCGCTGCGCCGTGCCGCCGCAGAAGCGGGCCGTGGAGACTACCTCTCGCTCTGGGCCGGCCAGGGGGTGGGCGCCGTGCGGGCCCTGCCGGCGGCCACGCTGGTGGAGCGGCTCGGCCAGGAGTGGCTGGCGGCCCGCGCAAGCCTGGCCGGCTGACGGGCTGCTCCCTCGCGCGGCCAGCCAGGCCGCATGCGTGGCGGCTATATTTGCGCGCCATGCTCCATGTCATCGCGAACACCCGCTTCTTTCTGACCGCCTTCGTCATGGAGCGCCTGCAAGGGGCCGAGGCGGTGCGCGTACTCTCCCACGACAGCCGCCGCCGCGGCATCGGCAAATCGCTGGCCAAGTTCATCGAGGCGGGCCTGCCCTGGGCCAGCCCGCGTTCGCGCTACTTCACCGCGGACTACCTCGCGCAGCTCCAGGCGATCGACCCGGCAGACAGCGTGCTCATTTTCGGCGTGGAGAACATCAAGGAGCTGCGCATCCTGCGGCGCCATATCCGTGCCCGCCGCTGCACCCTCTTCACCTGGAACCCCGTGCGCGACTACCAGCAGAACGCCTGGCTGCGCCTGCTGCACATCCGCGCGCTCAAGGGCCTGGGCATGCAGGTGGTCACGTTCGACCCCGACGATGCGCGCAGCCACGGCCTGCCCCTGGTCGAGCAGGTGTACCGCGATGTGGCGGACTACCAGCGCCCCGGCACGCCCGAAGACATCGACCTATACTTCGTGGGCCAGGACAAGGGCCGCCTGCCCACGCTGCGCCAGCTGCAGGCCGCAGCCGACCGTGCCGGCCTGTGCACCCGCTTCCACATCACGCCCGACAAGCACCGCCGCTACAGCCCCGAAGAGCAGGCACTGCTGTCCACCAGCCCGCTCCCCTACGCCGAGAACCTGGCGTGGATCAACCGCGCGCGCTGCCTGGTGGAGGTGGTGCAGCCCCACCAAAGTGGCCCCACCGTGCGCAGCCTGGAAGCCGCGTTCTTTGGCAAGAAGCTGCTGACCACGCGGGCCGCAGCGGTCCACGACGACCTCTACACCCCCGAGCGGGTCTTTGTGGAGGGCCGGGACAGCCTGGACCGGCTGGAGGACTTCATCCACACGCCGCATCCACCCGTCGACGCGCAGTTGCTCGCACGCCATGACGTGCTGCACTGGTGCCGGCAGTTCGCGTGAAGGCGGTGGGCGGTTTCAGCGAACGGCCACGCCCCGATCCTGGCGCGCCACGATGACGAATCGCCCACGCAGCATGCACCGCCCGCCTTAGCGGGCCTGCGCAAAGCGGGCCTGCGCGCACACCCAGATCAGCAGCATCACGAAGAAATGGCTCTCGCGCCCGCTGAACAACGGGGCATTGATGAGGCTGTCCACGGCGAAAATCGCCGCAAACCCCCACAGCAAGGGGCGGTCGGGCACGGCGGCCCGGCGTGCCGCCCATGCGGACGCACTCACCAGCAGCGCAAAGAGCACCAGGCCGGCCAGGCCGTTCTCCATCCAGAAGAACAGGTACTGGTTATGGGGATGCCAGCCGCCGAACCAGCACCACCCCTCCTTGGTGATGTGCTGGCACCAGACGGAGTGGTAGCTGCCCGTTCCCCAGCCCAGCACGGGTTTCTCCAGCGCGAGCTGCAGTGTCTTGCTCCAGAAATTGACGCGGCCGCCGATGCTGGTGATGGCCATGCTGTCGCTGGCTGCCGCCTCGGACAGCCCCAGCTCGATGCGGGCCCGCACGGTGTGGGAGGTGAGCAGCGCCAGCGCCATCGCCAGCACCAGCCCCCCCAGCACGGCCCAGCGCAGCCGGCCCTTGAGCGCGACGGACACATAGGTCACGACGGCCATGACCAGCAGCACATAGCCCGTGCGCCCCTTCGAGAGCTGCGTCACGGCAACCGCCGCCGCCAGCGCGCACGCCCACCAGCCCCAGCGGCGCCACGCCACCGTGGCGGCCTGCCCCCGGGCGATGGCCACGATGACGAAGAACGACATCATGACGTTCTGGGTGATGTAGTCGCCGACCACCGTGTGGTCCAGCCCCCAGCCCTGGTTGTGCGTGGCGGACCAGGGCAGTTGCCAGAATACGTTGCCGTACACCGAGGCCAGAATGAACCCCATCGCCGCCAGGAAGGCGTTCATGCAACGCCCGCGCCACAGCGGCTCCACCAGTAGCGGCAGCAGCGCGGGCACCAGCAGCAGCTTGCCGTACTTGAACAGGTGCATGCGCACATCGGCCGCGGGCGCCGGCGAGTACAGCACGCCCGCCAGGATGACGGCGTACAGCCCCAGGGCCCACCAGACCACGGGCATGTCGCGGATGGCCTGCCAGCGCTCGCGGTACGCCCCGGCGCCGATCGAGAGCACGAACGCCAGCACGATGGCGGCGTTCCCCAGTGCGAAGGCCACGGGGAAGAACAAGAACGCCGCGACAAGCGTCCACTGCGCCGCCTGCAGCATGCGCGGCTGAATCCGACTCAAGACCAAATCACTCCCCTTGGATGTCCATACAATGGCCCGCACCGCAGCCATGCCCGCCGCCGGCCGCAGCCCCTGCATTCCCTGCACGAATCCCCATGCATCCACTGCCCGCGATCCACACCATGTACTGGGACAACATCCCGGCCGGCATTCTCGAAAAGCAGAGGGCCGTCTTTGCCCACCTGGACCTGCCGCTGCAGCAGGAGCGCGCGCACAAGAAGCCCCACGGCGTCTGGATGGGCGAAGTCCTCGAGCGCCACGGCCCCGACGACATCGTTATTTTCTGCGACATCGACGCCTTCCCCCTGCGCCGCGAGGCGTACTTGCAAGCCGTTACCCATGCGCAGGGCGGCGCGCTGTTCGGGCTGGCGCAGTTTTCCAACCACAAGCCGGGCAACGCGGTGTACGCGGGGCCCATGTTCATGGCGCTGCGCAAGCGCCTGTGGGAAGACCTGGGCCGGCCCGACCTGCAGTCGAGCAAGCAGTACGACGCCGCCGAGGTGCTGAGCGCCCTGGCGCGCGCGCGCGGCGTAGAGCTGGTCATGCCCGCGCCCACAGCGACGCTGGTGCCCAAATGGGCGCTGGGTTCCGAGGGGGTGTTCGGCATCGGGACGTTTTATGGGCAGCGGGAGTTCTTCCACTTGTTCGAATCGCGCAAACCCGCTTATGGAGCCTTGCTGGCGGCCGTGGCGGACGACGTCACACAGGACAGGCCCCTGAATTTCGCCCATTATCTGGCACTGGCCCAGGCGCTCGACGAGGACAGGCCCGCGCCGGCGCGCCCCTGGTGGAAGCCATGGCGCCGTTGATGCCCCCCATCGTCTTCATCAACCTCGACAAGGACATGCAGCGCCGCGAGCGCGTCGAGGCCGAATTCACGCGCCTGGGGCTGCCCGGCGAGCGCCTGCCCGCCGTATGGTGGAAGCAGTGGCCCGCCGAAGAGCAGGCCACCCTCTACAGCCCGGAACTCAACCGCGCCCAGTACTACAAGCCGCTCGTCGACGGCGAGAAGGGCTGCTACGCGAGCCACATCCTCGCCTGGCGCCGGCTGCTGGAGAGCAACGCGCCGGCCCTGGTCGTGCTCGAGGACGACGTGGTGCTCGACGACAGTTTCACGCAGGCCGTGCAGGCCATTGCCGCTCTGGAGCAGGGCTGGGACATGGTCAAGCTCATGGGCCGTCCCCAGGGCGAGAAGATCCGCTCGCGGGTGCCGCTCACCCCCCGGCACCAGCTGATCCAGTACCGGCGCGTGCCCAGCTTCACCGCCGGCTATGTCGTGAGCCGCGAAGGCGCGCGCAAGCTGCTGCAAAGCCGCGTGCCCTTCGGCCGCCCCATCGACATCGACCTGCGCTTCTGGTGGGAAAACGATCTGAGGGTGCTCGGCGTGCAGCCTCCCGTGGTGCGGCTCGACACCACGAGCGAGGACAGCAGCATCGCGGGCCGCAAGCCCCCGGCTGGCTGGGCCACGCGCTGGCGCAAGCTCGCCATGAAGGTGCGCCTGACCTGGGGGAACGCGCGCCATCTGCGCGCACAAAAAGGGCTTTGAAGCGCGCGGGCGCCACGGCCCGCGCCGCCTTCAGTGTCCGCCCTTGAACACCTCGCCCGCCTTCAGACGGTACACGGTGCCGCAGTAGGGGCACTTGGCCTCGCCCGTGTGGGCCACGTCGAGGTAGACCTTGGGGTGGCTGTTCCAGAGCTTCATGTCGGCCTTGGGCGAGGGGCAGAAGACACCGCCCTGCGCGTTCAGATCGTGGGCCAGCAGTTCAACGGTTGCTTGCGACATTTCAGACCTTCGAGAGCCAGTGGGCGTACTTGGGATTGCGGCCGTTCACGATGTCGAAGAACGCGTTCTGGATCTTCTCGGTGATGGGGCCGCGGCTGCCGGCGCCGATCTCGACGCGGTCGAGTTCGCGGATGGGCGTCACTTCGGCGGCCGTGCCGGTGAAGAAAGCCTCGTCGGCAATGTAGACCTCGTCGCGCGTGATGCGCTTTTGCACGATCTCCAGGCCCAGGTCCTTGGCG
>JAYSFC010000005.1:0-56346 GCA_041913505.1 Acidovorax sp. | reverse complement strand
TGCAGAAGTTCATCGACCGCTTCAAGGCCAAGGCCAGCAAGGCCAAGCAGGCCCAAAGCCGCGTCAAGGCGCTCGAGCGCATGGAGAAGATTGCGCCCGTGCTGGCTGAGGCCGAGTTCACGTTCGAGTTCAAGGAGCCGCTCAACCTGCCCAACCCCATGCTGGCTATCGCCGACGCGGCCTTCGGCTACCGGGCAGAGGATGGCAGCGAAACCACCATCCTGCGCGGCGTGAACCGCTCTGTGCTCGCGGGACAGCGCATCGGCATCCTGGGGGCCAACGGCCAGGGCAAATCCACGCTGGTCAAGACCATCGCACGCACCATGCGGCCGCTGGCCGGCTCGGTGACCGAGGGCAAGGGCCTGTCGATCGGCTACTTCGCGCAGCAGGAGCTCGACGTGCTGCGCCCGGGCGACAACCCGCTGGAGCACATGGTCCGCCTGGCCAAGGAACTGGGCCCCGACACCAGGCAGCCCAGCCGCGAGCAGGACCTGCGCAACTTCCTGGGCACCTTCAATTTCAGCGGCGACATGGTCAAGCAGGCCGTGGGCACCATGAGCGGGGGTGAAAAGGCACGCCTGGTGCTGGCCATGATCGTCTGGCAGCGCCCCAACCTGCTGCTGCTCGACGAACCCACCAACCACCTGGACCTGGCCACTCGCGAGGCGCTGTCGATGGCGCTCAACGAATTCGAGGGCACCGTGATGCTGGTGAGCCATGACCGTGCCCTGCTGCGGGCCGTGTGCGACGAGTTCTGGATGGTGGGCCGGGGCCAGGTGGGCCCGTTCGATGGCGACCTCGATGACTACCAGCGCTACCTGCTCGAAGAATCCAAGCGGCTGCGCGAGCAGGCCCGCGCGGCGGACGCGCAAGCCGCTGCACCACAGTCCGCACCGGCACAGCCCCAAGCCGTAGCCCCGCCGCCTACCGCTCCGGCAAGGGACGGGCGGGAACAGCGCAAGGCCAGCGCCCTGGCGCGCCAGCAGCTGGCCGAGAAAACCCGTCCACTCAAGCGCGAACTCGACCAGGTCACCCAACGGCTGGCGATCCTGGCCACGGAGAAAAGCCAGATCGAGGACCGCCTGACGCAGCCCCTGCCCCCCGCCGAAATCGCCGACAACGGCCGGCGGCTGAAGGCCTGCGGCGACGAAATCGACGCGCTGGAAGAGCGTTGGCTCGACCTGTCATCCGCCATCGAAACGCTTGAGCAGGGGGCGGTGGAGGCGTAAAAAGCTGTAACCAGCACCTCCTATTTTTCCTTTTTCTCCTTATGGGTTAATGGGATTAAGCTCCTCTATTCATAGCAAACAGACCCTCGCTTGCCCCGTTGCATTTTTTTTGGATTTTCTGTCAACGCGGTATCTCGCCGGTGCGTTGTTCACTCATCGAAGGAGTTTCCCCGTATGAACACCACCGCTATCATGTCTGCTTGGCCCGAAGACGAACGCGACCGCAAGCGCGCACCGGCCCGCTTCTGAAGGTGGGCCCACGGCGGCCGGTACCCCGGCTCCCGCGCCCCCGTTCTTCTGCTCCTCCCAATAAAAAACCCCGCTTTCGCGGGGTTTTTTATTGGCTGTACAAATCCTCAGCCCATGTGCAGGCCGCCGTTGACCGAGAAATCCGCACCGGTCGAATAGCCGCCCTCGTCGGAGGCCAGCCAGGCAATGATCGACGCGATCTCGCTGGGCTCACCCAGACGCTTGACGGGAATGGTGGCCACGATTTTGTCGAGCACGTCGGGGCGGATCGCCTTGACCATGTCCGTGCCGATATAGCCCGGGCTCACGGTATTCACCGTCACGCCCTTGGTGGCCAGCTCCTGTGCCAGCGCCATCGTGAAGCCGTGCATGCCGGCCTTGGCGGCCGAGTAGTTGGTCTGGCCAGCCTGACCCTTCTCGCCGTTCACGCTGCTGATGTTGATGATGCGGCCCCAGCCCTTCTCCACCATGTCTCCCACCACCTGCTTGGTCACATTGAACATGGAGTTCAGGTTGGTTTCGATCACGGCATCCCAGTCTTCGCGCGTCATCTTGAGGAACATGCGGTCCCGCGTGATGCCGGCGTTGTTCACGAGCACGTCGATACCGCCGTGCTCCGTCTTGGCCTTGGTGAAGGCTTCCACCGTGGAATCCCAGTCCCCCACGTTGCCCACCGAGGCGTAGAACGTAAATCCCTTGGATTTCTGCTCGTCCAGCCACTTCTGGTAGTCGCGCGTGGGGCCGCAGCCGGCGATCACCTTGAACCCTTCCTTGTGAAGGCGCTGGCAAATTGCGGTGCCGATGCCTCCCATACCGCCGGTGACATACGCTACTTTCTGACTCATTCTCGTGCTCCTTGTGGATGGTTGACGCAGCCACTCTACCCAAGATTTATGCCAGCTTCGTTGAGGTAAACACCAAGCAACACAATTTCCAACACCGCCGCGTTTTCTTCACCAAAACCGGCCATGCGGGATCTTGCCCATGCCAGCGCGCTATGAAAAACGCCGCGCATCGCGCGGCGTTTCCGGTGCCCGATGGCGTCGCAGAACGAAGATCAGCGCTCCACGGCAAGCGACACGCCCATGCCGCCACCGATGCACAGGGCGGCCAGCCCCTTCTTGGCACCGCGGCGCTGCATCTCGTGCAGCAGCGTGACGAGCACGCGGCAGCCCGAGGCGCCGATGGGGTGGCCGATGGCAATCGCGCCGCCATTCACGTTCACCCGGGCGGGGTCGATGGCCAGCTCCTTGTTCACGGCGCAGGCTTGGGCCGCGAAGGCTTCGTTGAGCTCGAACAGGTCCACATCGGCGGCATTCCAGCCCGCGCGCTGCAGCGCCTTGCGCGAGGCAGGCACGGGGCCCATGCCCATGGTGGCCGGATCGAGGCCGCTCGTGCCGAACGCGGCGATGCGCGCCAGCGGCGTGAGGCCGAGGGCCGCGGCCTTCTTGGCGCTCATCACCACCACAGCGGCAGCGCCATCGTTGATGCCCGAGGCGTTGCCCGCCGTCACCGTGCCCGCCTTGTCGAAGGCAGGGCGCAGGCCCGCCAGGGCTTCGGCGCTGGTCTTGCGGTTCAGGTATTCGTCGGCGTTGAAAAGAATGGGGTCACCCTTCTTCTGCGCCAGGCTCACACCCACGATCTCGTCGGCAAAGCGGCCCGCGTCCTGCGCGGCGGCCGCCTTCTGCTGGCTGGCCAGGGCCAGAGCGTCCTGCATCTCGCGCGTGATGCCGTACTGCTTGGCCACGTTCTCGGCCGTGATGCCCATGTGGTACTGGTTGTATACATCCCAGAGACCGTCGACGATCATGGTGTCGACCATCTTCCAGTCTCCCATGCGCTGGCCATCACGCGAGCCGGGCAGCACGTGGGGCGCCAGGCTCATGTTTTCCTGGCCCCCGGCCACCACGATCTCGCTGTCGCCCGTGGCCACGGCCTGTGCGGCCAGCATCACGGCTTTGAGGCCTGAACCGCAAACGGCGTTGATGGTCAGCGCAGGCGTTTCCTTGGCCACGCCGGCCTTCATCATGGCTTGGCGCGCAGGGTTCTGGCCGCTGCCGGCGGCGAGCACCTGGCCCATGATCACTTCGCCCACCTGGTCCAAGCCCACCTTGGCGCGCGCCAGGGCCTCCTTGATGACGAGAGCGCCCAGTTCCGTGGCGGGAGTCTTGGCGAGTGCGCCGCCGAACTTGCCCACGGGCGTGCGAACGGCGGAAACTATGACGATGTCTTCCATGGCAATCCTTTCTAGAACACGATTCAGGCGCCCTCTTTGATGCGGCGCTGCACAAAATTCTCGCAGGGTTGAGGGTCAGGACTTTTGCGTATCAGGCCTTCTGCTTCACGTAGCGGCCCGGGGCCGGCTCGATGGCCTTGAAGCGCGGCGCCTTGCCATAGCCTTTGGGCGCGGCGATCTGCTTGCCAGCGTGGCCCTTGAGCCAGGCCGCCCAGTCGGTCCACCAGCTGCCCGGATGCTCGGTAGCGCCCGCCAGCCAGGCGTCCAGCGTGGCGGGAAGCTTGCCATCGGCACGGATCCAGTGGCTGCGCTTGCCCTTGGCCGGCGGGTTGATCACGCCGGCAATATGGCCCGAGGCCCCCATCACGAAACGTTTCTTGCCCGGCAGCACCTGCGTGGACGCGTAGGCCGCCGTGATGGGCACGATGTGGTCCTCGCGCGAGCCGTAGATGTAGACCGGCAGGTCCACCTGCCGCAGATCGAGCTGCTCGCCGCACACGGTGAGCTTGCCGGGCTGGACGAGGTTGTTCTCGAGGTAGAAGTTGCGCAGGTACCAGGCGTAGAACGGCCCGGGCAGATTGGTGCTGTCGCTGTTCCAGTAGAGCAGATCGAACGGCGGCGGCGTTTCGCCCTTGAGGTAGTTGCCCACCACGTAGTTCCAGACCAGGTCATTGGGCCGCAGGAAGCTGAAGGTGGACGCGAGGTCCTGCCCCTTCATGAGGCCGCCCTGCCCCATCTGCAGTTCGCGAAAACGCACGAAGTTCTCGTCGATGAACACGTCGAGGATGCCCGTGTCGGTGAAGTCGATCAGCGTGGTCAGGAATGTGGCGCTCGCCACGGGGGCCTCCTCGCCGCGCGCGGCCAGCACGGCCAGCGCGTTCGAGAGCATGGTCCCGCCCACGCAGAAGCCCAGTGCGTTGAGTTGTTCGGCGCCCGTGATCTGCTGCACCACGCGGATGGCCTCGAGCACGGCATCTTCAATGTAGTCGTCCCAGGTCTTGTGGGCGAGCGACTCGTCAGGGTTGCGCCAGCTCACCACGAAGGTGCGGTGGCCTTGCTCCACCGCGTAGCGGATGAGCGAGTTCTCGGGTTGCAGGTCGAGGATGTAGAACTTGTTGATGCACGGCGGCACGAGCAGGAACGGCCGCTCATACACCTTGGCCGTGAGCGGCTTGTACTCGAGGAGCTGAAACAGCTCGTTCTCGAACACCACGGCACCCTCGGTGGTGGCTACATTGCGGCCCACCTCGAACAGGCTTTCGTCCGTCATGGAGACATGGCCCTGGCGCAGGTCGTGCAGCAGATTGGCGATGCCCTTGGCGATGCTCTCGCCCTGCGTCTCGAGGGCCTTCTTCTGCGCCTCGGCATTGAAGGCCATGAAGTTGCTCGGCGACATGGCCGCCATCCACTGCTCCACGCCGAAGCGGATGCGCGCGCGCGTCTTCTCGTCGGCCTCCACGGCTTCGGCCAGGCCCATCATGGCGCGCGCATTGAGCAGGTAGGCCGCTGCCGAGAAGGCAGCAACGGGGTTCTGGGCCCAGCCCTCGCCCGAAAAACGCCGGTCACCGATCTTGGAGGTGCCCTGCAGGCTTTGCTGCCACAGTTCGCCGGCTTCCTTGAGGTACTGCTGCTGCAAGGCCTGCAGCTTCTCGGGCGCGAACCGCAGGGCCAGGGGCGCCTTGGCGCCTCCCAGATCCGCCTGCTGAAAGGATTGCAGCGCCTGGGCCCAGCTGTTCGAGAACATTTGCTGGATTTGCTGGGCGCTTTGGGCCCAGAGTGATTCAGAATTCATGCTGCGACCTCGTTGTTGGGAAAACCATCCCCTGCACCGAAACGTCCAAAGGTGCAGACATTGTTGCCGACCCCCAGGGGGCAAGGCAACGACCGTACCGTGGTGTTTTCACCCATCTTCTTGCGCAGCATCATTCCCCATGTATCTCGTGGTTATCGCCTGGCTGTATGTCACGCTCATGATGGCCGTGGCCGAAGCCACGAACAGCAACGGCACCGTGCTCGGGGCCATCGTCACCTTCGTACTCTACGGCCTGCTGCCGATGGGCATCGTGGTCTACATCCTCGGCACGCCGGGGCGCCGCCGCGCCCTCAAGGTGCGCGAGCAGGCCGAGCAGGCGGCCTGGCTCGCGCAGCGCGAGGCCTCCTCAGCCGATCCAGACGCAGGCGGCCAGCCGGCCGCTGCCACCGAGGGCGACCGTATCGCGCCGGTGAGAAAAGAACCGTAAGGGGTTGCCCACCGTGCACCAGGGCGCGCTGCCGTCGTTGCCATAGACGGCCGTGATGCCCAGCGCCGTAAGGCGCCTGCGCGCCAGGCCCGCAAGATCGGCAAGGTACTTGCCGCCGGCTTGCGCGCTGAAATGTGCTTGCGCCCCCGCATCGCGCTCGCAGAATGCGGCGCGCACCTCGGCGCCCACTTCGAAGGCCTGCGGCCCGATGCAGGGCCCCAGCCAGGCCAAGGTATCGGCGGCCACATCGCGGGGTTCTTTTGCTCCGTTTTCGAGAGCATTCAGCGCCCGCTGTGCAACGACCTGGTCCGAAAAATCCTGAAAAACCGCCTCCAGCACCCCCTGACCTGCCTCGCCTGCCAGCCCACGCCAGCCCGCATGCGCGGCGGCCACCACGCCGCCGCCGCGGTGGGCCAGCAGAACGGGCAAGCAGTCGGCCACCATGATGGTGCACGCCAGGCCTGGCTGCGTGCTGGTGCACGCATCGGCCTCGGTGCCGTCGGGCGTGTCCGGCGCCAGGTGCACCACCCGCGTGCCATGCACCTGGTTCAGGAAAACCGCCCGGGCATCGGCCGTGCGCTCGCGCAGCGCCTGCTGCAGCAGGCCGCGATTGGTTGCCACGGCCCGCGGGTCGTCGCCCACGTGATTGCCCAGGTTCAAGCGGTCATAAGGCGCCGCGCTAATGCCGCCTGAGCGCGTGGTGCACAGCGCATGCACCGTGGGCGGCGCAGGCCAGTCCGGCACGATCCAGTCTGTCTCCATCGGGGCCCTCCGCTCAGGCCTCGAAATCGGGGCAGGCCGACGGCTGCGCCTGCTGGAACGCGGGCAGCGCCATGCAGGCTGCGTGGACCGCCATGGTCAGCGGCAGTCCATCAAGGCTCACCTTGAAGCGCTGGGCATTGAAAATCTGCGGCACCAGGCAGCAGTCGGCCAGCGTGGGCGTGTCTCCCCAGCAGTACGTCGAAGGGGCCAGACCAGCCTGGGCGCGCTCATGCGCGAGCAGCGCGAGCTGGCGCTCGAAGGCCTCGAGGCCGCTGCGCACCCAGTGGTGGTACCAGGTGTTCTTGGCCTCGTCGCCGGTCTTCAGGGTATGCACAAGGTACTTGAGCACGCGCAGGTTGTTGAGCGGGTGGATTTCGCAGGCCACCATCTGCGCCAGGCCACGCACGTGGGCCCGCCCCAGGGCGTCGGCCGGCAGCAGGGCGGGCGTGCCGGGATGGGTCTCCTCGAGGTACTCGATGATGGCCATGGACTGGCCCAGCATATGGCCATCGTCGGTTTCAAGCCGGGGCACCAGGGCGTCGCCCTGCTTGGCCGCGTAGTCGGCCTGCAGGTGCTCCGCGCGCACGAGGTGCACGGGCAGGTAGTCGTAGCTCAGTCCCTTGAGCTGCAGCGCGATGCGAACCCGGAAGGACGCCGAAGAGCGGAAGTAGTTGTAGAGCTTCATGCCGCGAGCATAACGCCGCAGCCCACGTCATTCCTTCTGGACGAGCTTGGCCAGCAGGCGCATGAGCTGGGCCTGCTCCTCGGGCGACAGGGGCTCCACGAGCCGCTCCTGCACCTGCGGCGTGGCATCGAGCATCTGCAGCGCGGCACGCTCGCCGTCAGGGGTGATCCACAGCAGCTTGCGGCGGCGGTCGCGCTGGTCGGGCTCGCGCCGGAGCCATCCCCGCGCTTCGAGGCGGCCGACCACCGAGCCCGAGGTGGCGGCGTCAAGCGCCACATGCGCGGCCAGCGTCACCTGGTCTTCGCCCGGCCGGTCGAGCAGGGCCAGAAGGATCGCGTATTGCACGGGCGTTACGTCGAAGCCGGCCATCTCCTCCATGAAGATCGCCACCGCGCGCTGGTGCGCTCGGCGGATCAGATGGCCGGGGAGCTGCCAGAAATCGAAGCGCTGTGCCATGCCCGGCAGTGTAGCGCCGGGCGGCCGCCGCGCGGGGCCCTTCGGGCCGGTTTTCAGGGGTCCAGGTGTTCGTTCAGCAGATCGAAGAAGCTGCCGTAGAAGCGCGGGTCCGACACGGTCTGCGTGCCGACCTTGACCATGCCGTCGTTGCTGCCTTCGATGGGCAGCGACAGCGAACCGAGCCCCCCCACGCCCAGCGAGGCCGAATTTTTGGCCTTGCGCACGGCATGCACCTCCTGCACCGCCACGGCAAAGACGATGGCGCCATCGCCAGCCTCGGGCGCGCAGACCACGCGCATCTCGAGCGGCACATGGGTTTCGGCATTGGGCTGGAAGAACTTGCGGCCCGTGACCTGTTCACCCGAAGCGCTGCTCAGCACATAGCCCTGGCTCAGCAGCGCACGGCGCGCGGCCTCGCAGGCCTGGGCCGGCGCGACCTCATAGTGGCGCGAGTAGTTGGCCGAGGCATCGAAGGCCTCGGGCTCGAAATGCTGCAGCGGCGCAGCCTGCCTTGAAAAGCACCCCGACACCGCCAGACCCATGACCAGCACCGCGATGGCGCGCGCACCCAGCTTCACTGTACGAATCACCCCAAACACCCCGCACGCTCGCAAGCCAAAACGGGTAATGCTACAACGCCGGCCTGCGCGGCCTCGCGGCGGTGCGCGTTTCCCGCACAATCGGTAGCCATGACTTTCCGCAGCCCCATCAAGCATTGCCGCGAGTGCGGAACCGCCGTGGCCTACCGCATACCCGACGACGGGGACACCCGCCCCCGCGCCGTCTGCCCGGCCTGCCACACCATCCACTACGAGAACCCCTTGAACGTGGTGGGCACCATCCCCGTGCTCGGCGACCGCGTGCTGCTGTGCAAACGCAACATCGAGCCGCGCTGGGGCAAGTGGACGCTGCCCGCAGGCTTCATGGAGCTGGACGAAACCACTTCGCAGGGCGCGGCGCGCGAGACCGACGAGGAGGCCGGCGCGCAGTTCGAGATCGGCCCGCTGTTCTCGGTGCTGAACGTGCGGCGCGTGGGGCAGGTGCACCTGTTCTACCGCGCTACGCTGCACAGCGGCGAATTCAACCCGGGAACGGAAACCATCGAGGCCCGCCTGTTCCGCGAGGACGAGATCCCCTGGGATGAACTCGCCTTCCGTACCGTGAAGGAGACGCTGGTGTGCTTCTTCGCCGACCGCCGCGCGGGCCAGTTCGGCGTGCACTGCGTCGACATCGAGTGAGCGCCGCCCTCTGGGCTCACGCCCCGGGGACATCCCCACGCAGCAGCGCCAGCATGCCCGCTTCGTCGAGCACGGGCACGCCAAGCTCCTGGGCCTTGGCGAGCTTGCTGCCGGCCTCCTCGCCGGCCACCACGTAGCTGGTCTTCTTGCTGACCGAACCGGCCACCTTGGCGCCCGCAGCCTCGAGCATGTCCTTAGCCTGGTCGCGGCCCAGCGTGGGAAAGGTGCCCGTGAGCACCACGGTCTTGCCTGCCAGCGGCTGGGGCGGGCGCTCGGCCGGCGCGCCCTCCTCCCAGGCCACGCCGCAGGCGCGCAGCTGCTCGACCACTTCGCGGTTGTGCGGCTGGGCGAAGAAGGTGTGGATGGCCTGCGCCACCACGGGGCCAACGTCATTCACCTGCAGCAACGCGTCCGTGTCGGCATCCATGATGGCGTCCAGCGTGCCGAAGTGGCGCGCAAGATCCTTGGCCGTGGCCTCGCCGACATGGCGCAGGCCCAGGCCGAAGAGGAAGCGCGGCAAGGTGGTTTGCTTTGATTTTTGTAGCGCATCGAGCACGTTTTGCGCCGACTTCTCGGCCATCCGGTCCAAAACGATGAGCGATGAAAGCCCCAGGCGGTACAAGTCGGGCAGCGTGCGCACGACGTGGCTGTCAACGAGCTGGTCCACGAGCTTCTCGCCCAGCCCCTCAATGTCCACGGCACGGCGCTGGGCGTAGTGCAGGATGGCCTGCTTGCGCTGCGCGGGGCAGAACAGGCCGCCCGAGCAGCGGTGGTTCATCTCGCCCGGCTCGCGCACCACGGCACTGCCACAGATCGGACAGGCCCGGGGCATGCGGAAATTGGGCACGTAGGGCTGGCGCGGCAGGGGGCGGCCCGCCCCGTCTGCGGCCGCGGGCACGCAGCCCACCACCTCGGGGATCACGTCGCCCGCGCGGCGCACGATGACGGTATCGCCCACGCGCACGCCCTTTTTGCGGATCTCGAACAGGTTGTGCAGCGTGGCATTGGTCACCGTGACGCCGCCCACGAACACGGGCGCCAGGCGCGCCACGGGCGTGAGCTTGCCCGTGCGGCCCACCTGCACGTCGATGCCCTCGCAGCGGGTCATCATCTCCTGCGCGGGGTACTTGTGCGCCACGGCCCAGCGCGGCTCCCGGTTCTTGAAGCCCAGCTGGCGCTGCAAGGCCAGGCTGTTGACCTTGTAGACCACGCCGTCGATGTCGTAAGGCAGCGCATCGCGGCTGGCGCCGACGCTCCGGTGGAACGCCACCAGCTCGGCCGCGCCCCGCGCGATCTGCACTTGCTCGGCCACCGGGAACCCCCACTGCCGCAGCTGCTGCAGCAGGGCATAGTGCGTGGCGAAGTCGGGCCCGCCCTGCTCCAGCGGCGTGACGTCGCCTACGCCGTAGGCAAAGAAACTCAGGGGGCGCTGCGCCGTGATGTTCGAGTCGAGCTGGCGCACGGCCCCCGCCGCCGCGTTGCGCGGGTTCACGAAGGTCTTCTCACCCTTCTCGCGCTGGCGTTCGTTGAGCGCATCGAAGTCGGCGCGGCGCATGTAGACCTCGCCGCGCACCTCCAGCACCGGCGGAACACCGGCGGGCAGCACCAGGGGAATCTGCCGAATGGTGCGGATGTTGTGCGTGACGTCCTCGCCCACCTCGCCATCGCCGCGCGTGGCGGCCTGTACCAGGCGCCCGCCTTCGTAGCGCAGGCTCATGGCCAGCCCGTCGAACTTGGGCTCGGCCACGTACTCGACAGCCGGCGCCGCCGCATCCAGGCCCAGCTCGCGGCGCATGCGGGCGTCGAAAGCCTCGGCGCCGCTGGCCTCGGTGTCGGTCTCGGTCTGGATGCTGAGCATGGGCACCGCGTGGCGCACCGAGGCCAGGCCGTCCATGATGGCGCCGATCACGCGCTGCGTGGGCGAGTCGGGCGTGACCAGGTCCGGGTGGGCGGCCTCGAGGGCCTGCAGGCGCTGGAACACGCGGTCGTACTCGGCATCGGGCACGGAGGGCTCGTCGAGCACGTAGTACTCGTGCGCCCAGCGGTGCAGCTGCGCGCGCAGCGCTTCAATTTCAGTAGCAGCCTGCACAGAAGGGTCGTGCGCTGGAGCCCCAAACAGGTCCAGATTCTCGGTCATTACCACGCCCCGGGCTCAACTGAAGAGCCGCCGCGCGAGCACCGAGCCCGCCGACAGTTCGCGGCGGTCGAGCTGGTCGTAGAGCTGCTCCAGGTCTGCCGCGATCGGGTCCATGGCCATGGCGGGCAGCGGGTGGCCGTTCTGGTCGCACAGTACGCCGTCCATGGCCGCGCACAGCGCCGTGGCCACCTCGCGCAGGCGTGCGAAGGGCTGCTCGCCGCGGTGCACCTGGGGCACGTCCAGGCTCAGCGCGATGTCGCGGATCGCCGACTGTTCGGGGTCTTCGGACAGCGCGGCCTGCGTGTCGTAGCCCAGGCTCAGCAGGGGCGGCAGGCCCGGCGTGGACGCGGGCAGCACGAGCCGCCCCGGCATGGCGCCGGGCACGAAGCCCAGGCGCGCCGCGCACTGCTGCACGTAGCCGGGGCTCCATGCGGCCTGGCGCGCGCGCAGCATGAAGGTGAGCTGGGCATCGTGCTCGCCCGCGAACTGGTCGAGCTCGCGGGCGCGCGCCACCTCCTGCAGCATCTCGGGAAAATCGGTGCCGGCGTTAACCGCGTCGGCAAAGGCCTGCGTCTTCATCACGAATTCGGAGAACTCGATCTCGTTGAGCGCACCCATGCGGTTGGCGAGCTGCACGCCGGCCTGGAACGCCGTGTAGCGCTGGCCGGGCTGCGGGGCCTCCCACTGCTGGGTGGCCTCGTTGAGGCCCTCTACGCCGAAAGGCTTGCTGCCCGCGCGCCGCGTGGGCGGCAGCGCCGCGATGGCGGCATCGCCCGAGACCACGGCATCGATGGCCAGCGGGGCGATCACGTCGATGAGCGGGTCGAGGCTGGGGCGGCGCTCGTGCACGGAGGGCGGCACGGGCAGTTGCAGCGCATCGCGCGGGTCCACGGCGTGGGGGCCGCCGGCCCTGGCGGGTTCGGCGGGCACGGCATCCGGCGCCGCCGCGGCCGTTGGCGAGGGAGCGATGCCGGTATCGAACGACGGCTCCTGCCGCAGCGCGGGCTCCACGGAGGGCTCGTCTTCCTGCGGCAGCGCCCGCTTGGGCGCGTTGCGGTGCGTGGTCCAGGCGTTGTAGGCCACGATGAGGGCCAGCACGATGCCGCCCACGATCGCCAGACTGAGTTGCAAGGTACTCATGGTGTGTGTCGTATTCAGGCTTCCGCCATGGAGAGGGCGGACTCCATGTCCACCGCCACGATGCGCGAAACGCCCTGCTCCTGCATCGTCACGCCGATGAGCTGCTGGGCCATCTCCATGGCAATCTTGTTGTGGCTGATGAACAGGAACTGCGTGCCGCGGCTCATCGCGGACACCAGCTTGGCATAGCGCTCGGTGTTGGCGTCGTCCAGCGGCGCATCCACCTCGTCGAGCAGGCAGAACGGCGCGGGGTTGAGCTGGAAGATGGCGAACACCAGCGCGATGGCCGTGAGCGCCTTCTCGCCGCCCGAGAGCAGGTGGATGGTCTGGTTCTTCTTGCCGGGTGGCTGCGCCATGACCTGCACGCCCGAGTCGAGGATTTCGTCGCCCGTCATGATGAGCTTGGCCTGCCCACCGCCGAACAGCTCGGGGAACATGCGGCCGAAATGCCCGTTCACGGTCTCGAAGGTGCCCGAGAGCAGCTCGCGCGTTTCGCCGTCGATCTTCTTGATGGCGTCTTCGAGCGTGTTCATCGCGAGCGTGAGGTCCTCGGTCTGCGCGTCGAGGAAGGTCTTGCGCTCGCGCGCGAGCGTGAGCTCGTCGAGCGCGGCCAGGTTCACGGCGCCCAGGGCCGCGATCTCGCGATGCAGCCGATCGATCTCGCCCTGCAGGCCGTTCACGCGCACATTGCCCTCGGCAATGGATTGCGCCACGGCGGCGAGGTCGGCCTGCGCGTCGGCTAGCAGGTTCGTGTACTGCTCCAGGCCCAGACGTGCGGCCTGCTCCTTGAGCTGGAAGTCGGTGATGCGCTGGCGCAGTGGGTCGAGCGCGCGCTCGAGCTGCAGGCGGCGCTCGTCGCTCGCTCGCAGCTTGGTGGTGAGATCGTCGTACTCGCTGCGGCGTGCGCCCAGGGCCTGTTCGCGCTCCATCTTGAGCGCCAGCGCGTCCTGCAGCCCGCCCTGCGCGGCAGCGTCGGACAGGCGGGCCTGCTCATCGCGCGCGCGCTGCTGCTCATCGGCCAGGGCCTTGGCCTGTTGCGCGGCCGTCTCGATGGTGCGCGAGAGCTCGCCGCGCCGCGCCTGCAGGCTGCGCTGCGAGAAAGTGGCCTCTTGCGCCTGGCGCTCCAGCGCGCGCTGCTGTTCGCGGCATTCGGCCAGCTTGCGCTCGGCGGCAATCACGTGGTCGCCCAATTGCGCTTCGCGCTCCTGGCTGTCAGCGAGCTGCATGTCCAGCTCTTCGAAGCGCGCCTCGGCCGCCACACGGCGCTCCTGCAGATCGGCCAGCTGGGCCTCGACCTCGGCAAGATCGGCGCCGATCTGCTCGCTGCGCGCGCGCGTCTGCTCGGCCAACTGCGTGAGGCGCAGCGTCTCGACCTGCAGCTCGTGCGCGCGGCTCTGGGCCTCGCTGGCTTCGCGCCGCGCAGCCACAAGGCGCTGCGAGGCATCGGAGTACGCGGCCTCGGCGCGCACCAGGGCCGTGCGCGATTCTTCGCAGATCAGGGCCTGGGCGCGCAGCTCCTTCTCGAGGTGCTCGATCTCCTGCGCACGCGCCAGCAGGCCCGACTGCTCGGAGTCCTGCGCATAGAAGCTCACGCTGTGCGCCCCCACGGCATGGCCGGTGGGCACGTAGATGGTTTCGCCGGGCTGCAAGCCCGCGCGGCGCGACAGGGCTTCGTCCAGCGTGGGAGCGGTGTAGCAGCCCTGCAGCCAGCCCGTCAACACGGCACGCAGTCCGGCATCGCCCACGCGCAGCAGGTCCGACAGGCGCGGCAGGCTCGCGGTGCCTTCGGGCACGGCCGCCGCCGGCGGGCTGAAGAACGCAAGGCGCGACGGCGGCGCATCCTGCCCGCCCGCGCCGAGGAAGCCGCGCACCATGTCCAGGCGCCCCACTTCGAGCGCGCCCATGCGTTCGCGCAGCGCAGCCTCCAGCGCGTTTTCCCAGCCCTGCTCGACATGGATGCGGCTCCACAGGCCCTGCAGGCCGTCGAGGCCGTGCTTGGCCAGCCAGGGCTGGAGCTTGCCGTCGACCTTGACCTTCTCCTGCAGCGCCTTGAGCGCCTCCATGCGTGCCGACAGGTCGGCCTGGCGGGCGCTTTCCGCATTCACGGCCTGCTGGCGCGTGCGGCGGTCTTCGTCGAGCTGGGGCACGGATTCCTGCAGTTCGGCCAGGCGCGCCTCGGTCACCTCGGCAGCCTCGGTGGCCGCGTCGAGCTGCTCGCGCAGGTTCGCCAGGCGCGCCTCGTCGGGCGCGGCCAGCGCATTGCGGTCGGCGCGCAGGCGCTCGAAGCGCGCGTCCAGCTGGCGGCTTTGCTCGTCGAAGCCGCGCTGCTCGGCGGCCAGCACGCCAATTTGCTGCTGCACCTGCACGACCGAGCCGCGCTGCTGGGCAGCCTTGGCCTGCGCCTGGCGCAGGGCCTCCTCGAGGTCGGGCAGTTGCGCGGCCTGCTCCTCCACCTGGGCGGCGAGCAGTTCGGCCTGCTCCTCGGCATCCATGCCCGCGCCTTCGAGGCCCTCCATTTCGGCCTCGGCCTCTTCCTTGCGGCCGGCCCACTGGGCAATCTGTTCGGCCAGCTGCGCGAGGCGCTGCTCCACGCGCTGGCGGCCCTCGACCACGTAGCGGATCTCGGCCTCGAGCTTGCCCACCTCGGCCGTGGCCTCGTAGAGCTTGCCCTGGGCCTGGTTGACCTGGTCGCCGGCCGCGTAGTGGGCCTGGCGGATGGTTTCGAGGTCGGCCTCCACATGGCGCAGGTCGGCCATGCGGGATTCGAGGTCGTTCACGGCCTGCAGGCCTTCGGCGCGCACCTTGGCCTGGTCGGCCTCGGCATCGGCGCGCTTGAGGAACCAGAGCTGGTGCTGCTTGAGCGTTACGTCGGATTGCAGCGCGTTGTACTTGGCCGCCACCTCGGCCTGCTTTTCGAGCTTCTCGAGGTTGGCGTTGAGCTCGCGCAGGATGTCTTCCACGCGCGTGAGGTTCTCGCGCGTGTCGGCCAGGCGGTTCTCGGTCTCGCGCCGGCGCTCCTTGTACTTGGAAACGCCCGCCGCCTCTTCGAGGAACAGGCGCAATTCCTCGGGGCGCGACTCGATGATGCGGCTGATCGTGCCCTGGCCGATGATGGCGTAGGCGCGCGGGCCCAGGCCCGTGCCCAGGAACACGTCCTGCACGTCGCGGCGGCGCACGGGCTGGTTGTTGATGTAGTAGCTGCTGTTGCCGTCGCGCGTGAGCACGCGCTTGACGGCAATCTCGGCGAACTGGCTCCACTGCCCGCCCGCGCGGTGGTCGCTGTTGTCGAACGTGAGCTCCACGCTCGCGCGGCTCGCGGGCTTGCGGCTCGTGGTGCCGTTGAAGATCACGTCCTGCATGGACTCGCCGCGCAGCTCGCTTGCCTTCGATTCGCCCAGCACCCAGCGCACGGCATCCATGATGTTGGATTTGCCGCACCCGTTCGGCCCCACCACGCCCACGAGCTGGCCGGGCAGCATGAAATTGGTGGGTTCAGCGAAGGACTTGAAGCCTGAAAGCTTGATCGAATTGAGGCGCACGGGTCAGGCGGAAGAAGGCTGCCGGCACGGGGCCGCCAATGAGAGCCAATGAAAAACAGGCCCGAATGATACCGTGCCCCTGCTACAGCCCCATGGCAGCCAGCCCCGCCAGGGTTCCAGGCAGAAAATCCACGCGCTGTGCTTATGCAGTGGACACCTGGAGCTATTAAATCAGTAGCAACTCAGACGGCACGCGGTGCGAACGCAATGATGGCCATGCCCGCGAGCGTGACAGCCACCCCGGCCACGTCCCAGGCGGTGGGGCGGATACCGTCCACGAGCCACAGCCACGCGAGCGCCACGGCCACATAGACGCCGCCGTAGGCCGCATACACGCGCCCCGCGGCCGCCGGGTGCAGCGTGAGCAGCCAGGCGAACAGCGCCAGGCTGGCCGCTGCGGGCACAAGCAGCCACGCGCTCGCGCCCTTGCGCAGCCACAGCCAGGGCAGGTAGCAACCCACGATCTCCGCGACGGCAGTGAGCAGGTACAGCGCAGCGACCTTCCACTCAGGCATGGTTGTGGCGCTGCACGAGGGCCTCGAACTCCGCGACCGGCACGGGCGGGCTCAACAGGTAGCCCTGCCACGCATGGCAGTGGTTGCGCGCGAGGAACGCGCGCTGCGCCTCGGTTTCCACGCCCTCGGCGATCACGCGCAGGCCCAGGCTGGTGCCCAGGGCCACGATGGTGCGCGCGATGGCGGCGTCGTTGGGGTCGGTGAGCACGTCGCGCACGAAGCCCTGGTCGATCTTGAGCTGGTCGAGCGGCAGCCGCTTGAGGTAGGCGAGCGACGAGTAGCCCGTGCCGAAGTCGTCGAGCGAGAAGCCCACGCCATAGCCTTTGAGCTGCACCATTTTCTGGATCGTGTCCTCCACGTCCTCCAGCAGCAGCCCCTCGGTGAGCTCGAGCTTGAGGCGGCGCGCATCGGCCCCCGTGCCTGCGAGCGCGGCCAGCACCTGGGGCACGAAGCCCGCCTGGTGGAACTGGCGCGGGCTCACGTTCACGGCCAGGCTCAGGTGCGCGAGCCGCGCATCCTGCGCCCAGGCGGCGAGCTGGCGGCACGCGGCCTGCAGCACCCATTCGCCCAGCGGCAGGATCAGGCCCGTGTCCTCGGCCAGCGGCACGAACGAAGCCGGCGGGATGAAGCCGTCGCGCGGGTGGTGCCAGCGCAGCAGCGCCTCGCAGCCCGTGATGCGGCCATTGTCCATCTGCGGCTGGTAGAACAGCTCAAACTGGCCTTGCTCCAGGCCCGCGCGCATGTCCAGCTCCAGCGCGGCGCGCGCGCGCACCACGGCCTGCACGTTGGGGTCGTAGAACTGCAGCGAGTTGCGTCCCGCGGCCTTGGCCTGGTACATGGCGAGGTCGGCACGCTTGAGCAGCTCGTCCACGCTGTCGGAGAGGCCCTGGAAGATCGCCGCCCCCATGCTCACCGTCGTGTGGTATGCCTCGCCTTCGAGCTGGTAGGGCTCGCGCAACGCGCCCAGGATTTTCTGGCCCGTTTCCTCGGCGCGCGCAGCGGCCTCCTCGGGGCTGCCGGCAAGATCCTCGAGCACCACGACGAATTCATCGCCGCCGTGCCGCGCCACCGTGTCGTCCTCGTGCGTGCACTCACGCAGGCGCTGGGCCACCTGGCGCAGCAGCGAGTCGCCGCAGTCGTGGCCGCGCGTCTCGTTGAGCATCTTGAAGTTGTCCAGGTCCAGCATGAGCAGCGCGCCGCAGCGCTGGCGCCGTGCGCTGGCCGCCACGGCCTGCTGCAGGCGGTCGAGCAGCAGGCGGCGGTTGGGCAGCCGGGTCAGCAGATCGTAGAACGCGAGGTACTTGATCTCCTCCTCGGCGGCCTTGCGCTGGCTCAGGTCCACCATGGTCACGAGGTGGTTGTCGCCCAGCAGCACGCCCCCGAGCTCGATCACGCGGCGCTGCCCGTCCTCGCTGCGGATCGTGATTTCACTCGCGGCGATGGTGCCGTCGCACGCGCGCGCCTTCTCGCGCTCCGCCATCCAGTGCCGGCGCGTGCGCTCGCGCAGCTCGGCGTCGGGAAAGGCCCGAGCCCACCAGGCGTCCGCATCGGGCACATCCTGCTCGGAGTAGCCGCAGATCTGCATGAAGCGCTCATTGCGGAACGTGATGCGCCCGTCGTGCTGCACCAGGCACACGCCCACGGGCAGGTGGTCCAGGATGCCGCGCAGGTGCATTTCGTTGTCGCGCAGCGCGTCCTGCATGCGGCGGCGCTCGGTGATGTCCTGCACCACGCCGATGTGGTAGCTCGGCGCCTCGCCCGGCTGCCACATGGGCGAGACCGTGAGGTCTACCCAGATCGCCTGGCGGTCCTTGCGCAGCACGCGCTTTTCGAGGTGGAACTCGGCGATTTCCCCGGCCTTGAGGCGCTCCATCTGCGCCAGGTCCTCGGCAAACTCGCCCGGATAGCTCAGGGACTGGAAGTCCAACAGCAGCAGCTCGTCGGCCGTGTAGCCCAAGATGCTGCAATACTTCTGGTTCGCCCGCACGAAGCGGCCCGTGGGCGTATGGATTTGAGCCACGCCCACGGCAGCCTGGTTGAACAGGGCGCGAAAGCGCTCCTCGCTTTTCAGCAGTGCCTCTTGCGAAGCCTGGGCCTCGGTCAATGCCAGCGCGCGCTGGCGCGACAGCAACGTGACCAGGGCCGCCAGCAGCAGTGTCGTGACCGCAGCGCCGCCACCGATCCACCAGGGCAGCAGGCGCTCTGCCTGCGACAACAGCGATGTGGTGGCCGAGAGCGTGAGGCGCCAGCGCCGGTCATGCACCTGCAGCTCGCGCACCTCTTGCAGCGCGTGTGCGGCGGGCTGCGCCGTGGAGGTTGCCGCCAGCAGCACGGGCCGGTCGACCGCGCCGATGTCTTCCACGGAACCCACGTCCTCCACGCGCAGCGCCATGTCGCGCAGGAAGCCATACAATTCCACCGTGCGCAGCATATTGCCCGCATGCACCGAGGCCGCCACCGCGCCGATGAAACGGCCGTGCGGCTCGCCCGAGCCATCGGCCACGAATACCGGGACGCGCAGTACGAAGCCCGCACGCCGATCGCGCTCCTGCAGCAGATCGAACGGAGCCGACACCGCCGGTTGCCCCGTGGCACGGCCCGCCAGCAGTGCAGCCAGGTTGTTGGGCTGGGAGGAGATCTCGAGGCCCTGGATGCCCTCGTTCCCCAGGGCCGGCCAGACGTATTGGGTGATGTAGTAGTCCGACTGCTCGGACCTCGGGTGGATGAGGTTGGCCGTGTCCCTGTGCTCGCGCTGCGCATCGGCGCGCAGGCGGGCTTCGAATGCAGGCAGATCGGCTGCCGGCACCCAGCGCACGAACGACAGGTTTTTGATCTCAGGGTAGCGGTGCTGCAACTCGCGCGCAGCGACCACGCGGTCGAACTCCGCCTGGCTCAGCGCTGGGTTGACGAGGAACAGATCGCGCAGGCCCGACACGATCTCGGTGTAGGCCGTGATGCGCTGCGAGATCGCGTCGGCCGAGGCGCGCGCCTCGTCTTCGAAACGCGCCTTGGCGATCGCTTCGCCCACCGCCTCCTGCTGCCGCACCAGCCAGGCGCTGGCCGCCAACCCCGCCACGGCAACCACGAGGCCTGGCACCCAGTGCCGGAGCGTGCGCAGTGAAAGGAGTGCCGTCATGAAGGGGGTAACAGGTGTTGGAGTGTGTTATGCGCCAGAAGGCGGGCATCCGCCCGCGCAGGGCGGGCACATGGTTTCGAGCATAGCGGCGTTTGCAAGCGGGCCATCCCAACCCGGCGCAAATTGTGGCTTTGTGGAAAAAAAGCCGCAAAGCACGCCGACGCCCTTTACCACCGGCATCGCAATGCTATAGAAAAAAGAGCGTGCATTTCACCCTGCGACGGAATACGGCGCGAAGCGGCTGCGGTTGTCGCTCACGTCGAGCACGCGGCCAATGGCCGGAAACGCCCGCTGTGCGCAGGCCTCGCGCTCGCAGACCTTGCAGCCCATGCCGATGGGCACGGGCACGTCGGGGTCGGCCAGATCCAGCCCCTTGGCGTACACGAGCTGCGGCGCGTGGCGCACATCGCAGCCCAACGCCACCGAGAAGGTCTTCTCGGGCGCTCCCCAGCCGCCCGCACTGCGCGATACCGTGCGCGCCACCCACAGGTAGACCCGCCCATCGGGCATGCGCGCGAGCTGGCGCACGATGCGCCCGGGCTGCGCGAACGCCTCGTACACGTTCCACAGCGGGCAGGTGCCGCCGATCTTGCTGAAATGGAAATGCGTGGCCGATTGGCGCTTGGAGATGTTGCCCGCGCGGTCCACGCGAATGAAGAAGAACGGCACGCCGCGCGCCTCGGGCCGCTGCAACGTGGACAAGCGGTGGCACACCGTCTCGAAGCCCACACCGAAGCGGTGGCCCAGTTGGTCGATGTCGTAGCCCAGCGCCTCGGCCGCACGCAGGAAGTCGGTGTAGGGCAGCAGCAACGCACCCGCAAAGTAGTTCGCCAGGCCGATGCGCGCCAGCGCCCGCGCCTGGTCGCTCGACAGGCCGGCGCCGTCGGCCAGCCGCTGCAGCTCGGACCCCATCTCCAGGAAGGCGAGCTGCGTGGCCATCTGGAACGCGCGCTGCCCCGGCTCCAGCCCGCCCGCGAGCCGCAGCACGCGCGTTGCGGGGTCGTATTGGCGTGAAGCGCCGCCCGGCGCCTCCGGCGCGGCCGCGATGCGCACGCCATGCGCCTCGGCCAGGTGCCGCGCCAGCCCCTCCTCGGCACGGCCGGGCTCCAGTGCCCACTGCACCGCCAGGCGCTCGGCGGCGTTGTCGAGTTCGGCAATGTGGTTGTGGCGGGCAAAGAAGAAATCGCGCACCTCTTCGTAAGCCATGGGCTGTGCCGCGCTCAATGCGGGGCCACCGCGTTCGTCGCCGTATTGCGCGGCGATGGCGGCGAGGCGTTCCAGCGCCTCGCGCCGCCCCCGGTGCAGCGAGAGCAGCGTGCGCGCCACAGCTGGCATGTTGGCCGCAAGCTCACGGATTTCCGCCAGCGAGACGGACTCACCCTCGCCCGCCACGGGGCGGTCTGCGAGCACCTCGCGCAGCCCCGCGATCAGGCGCGCCTCGTCGTCGTCGGAGAAGCGCTGCACGTCCACGCCGAACACGGCGTTGATCTTGAGCAGCACGGGCACGGTGAGCGGCCGCTGGTTCTGCTCGATCTGGTTCAGGTAGCTGGCCGACAGCTCCAGCGCGCGCGCCAGCGCCACCTGGGTCATGCCGCGCTCTTCGCGCAGGCGGCGCAAGCGCACGCCCATGAAGGTTTTTCTCATCGGATCAAGGGATAGATTGATTCGCAAGCTTCGCAAACACCGATGAATGATTTCGCAATCATTCGCAAATTCAGGGCTTTCCGAGGAAAAGGCCTCTGCGTACATTGCGAATCATGCACCAAGCGAGCAACCCGCTCCCTTTTATCCCTACCGGAGACACCATGCGCATGAGCGACACCGCAACCGCAACGGGCCCCAAGCCCAAGAAATCCGTGGCCCTGTCGGGCGTGACGGCCGGCACCACGGCCCTGTGCACCGTGGGCCGCACGGGCAACGACCTGCACTACCGCGGCTACGACATCCTTGACATCGCCGAGATGTGCGAATTCGAGGAAATCGCCCACCTGCTGGTGCATGGCAAGCTGCCCACGCGCGCCGAACTCAAAGCGTACAAGGCACGCCTCAAGGCCCTGCGCGGCCTGCCCGCGAGCGTGAAGGAGGCGTTGGAGAAGCTGCCCGCAGGCGCCCACCCCATGGACGTGATGCGCACCGGTGTCTCGGCCCTGGGCTGCGTGCTGCCCGAAAAGGACGACCACAACACGGCGGGCAGCCGCGACATCGCCGACCGCCTCATGGCCTCGCTCGGCTCCATGCTGCTGTACTGGTACCACTGGAGCACGCAGGGCAAGCGTATCGAGGTCGAGACCGACGACGAATCCATCGGCGCGCACTTTCTGCACCTGCTGCACGGCACCAAGCCCAGCGCGGCCTGGGAGCGCGCGATGCACACCTCGCTGAACCTGTACGCCGAGCACGAGTTCAACGCCTCCACCTTCACGGCCCGCGTGGTGGCGGGCACGGGCAGCGACGTGTACTCGTGCATCACGGGTGCCATCGGCGCGCTGCGCGGACCCAAGCACGGCGGCGCGAACGAGGTGGCCTTCGAGGTCCAGAAACGCTACGACTCGCCCGATGAGGCCGAGGCCGACATCCGCGCCCGCGTGGAGCGCAAGGAGGTGGTGATCGGCTTCGGCCACCCGGTCTACACCGTGAGCGACCCCCGCAACGCCGTCATCAAGGGCGTGGCCCGGCGCCTGTCCGAAGAAGCGGGCAACACCAAGATGTTCGACATCGCCGAGCGGCTGGAGTCGGTGATGTGGGACGCGAAGAAGATGTTCCCCAACCTCGATTGGTTCAGCGCCGTGAGCTACCACATGATGGGCGTGCCCACGGCCATGTTCACGCCGCTGTTCGTGATCGCGCGCACCAGCGGCTGGGCCGCGCACATCATCGAGCAGCGCATCGACAACAAGATCATCCGCCCGAGCGCCCACTACACCGGCCCCGAGGACCAGGTGTTCACGCCCATCGACCAGCGCCGCTGACCCCGCCCCGAACAACGAACGACACAATGTGCCGCCAGCCCCTGCTGGCAGGCCGCATCTCCCTCCAACGATGAACACCCTTTTCCGCAAGCCCCTGCCCGGCGCCGCGCTGGACTACTTCGACGCGCAGGCCGCCGTCGAAGCCCTTCAACCCGGCGCCTGGGCCCAGCTCCCCTACACCGCGCGCGTGCATGCCGAGAACATCGTGCGCAAGGCCGATCCAGCCCTTGTGGATGAGTGCCTGTTGCAGCTCATCGAGCGCAGGCGTGAACGCGACTTTCCGTGGTACCCGGCGCGCGTGGTCTGCCACGACATCCTGGGCCAGACGGCCCTGGTGGACCTGGCCGGCCTGCGCGACGCCATCGCCGCCGAGGGCGGCGACCCGGCGCAGGTGAACCCCGTGGTGCCGGTGCAGCTCATCGTGGACCATTCGCTGGCCGTGGAGTGCGGCGGCTTCGACCCCGACGCCTTCGCCAAGAACCGTGCCATCGAGGACCGCCGCAACGAGGACCGCTTCCACTTCATCGAGTGGACGAAGAAGGCCTTTGCCAACGTCGATGTGATCCCGGCGGGGAACGGGATCATGCACCAGATCAATCTCGAAAAGATGTCCCCGGTTGTCTATGTACAGGACGGCGTGGCCTTCCCCGACACCTGCGTGGGCACCGACAGCCACACGCCGCACGTTGACGCTTTAGGCGTGATCGCCGTGGGCGTGGGCGGCCTGGAGGCCGAGAACGTGATGCTGGGCCGCGCCTCCTGGATGCGCCTGCCCGAGATCGTGGGCGTCAGGCTCACAGGCCAGCGGCAACCGGGCATCACCGCCACCGATGTGGTGCTGGCACTGACCGAGTTCTTGCGCAAGGCCAAGGTGGTGGGCGCCTACCTGGAGTTCCACGGCGAAGGCGCGCGCAGCCTCACCATTGGCGACCGCGCCACCATCTCGAACATGGCGCCCGAATACGGCGCCACCGCCGCGCTGTTCGCCATCGACGGGCAGACGCTGGACTACCTGCGCCTCACCGGCCGCGCCGCCAGCCAGGTGCAGCTCGTCGAAACCTATGCCAAGACGGCAGGTCTGTGGGCCGACACGCTGCACGAAGCCGTGTACGAGCGCACGCTGGAGTTCGACCTCTCCCGCGTGGAGCGCAACCTGGCCGGCCCCTCCAACCCGCACGCCCGCGTGGCCACGCGCGATCTGGCGGCCAAGGGCATTGCCGGCCCGTGGAGCATGCCCGCGCCCGGCGCAGGCACGATGCCCGACGGCGCCGTGGTCATCGCCGCCATCACCAGCTGCACCAACACCAGCAACCCGCGCAACGTGATCGCCGCCGCCCTGCTGGCGCGCAACGCCCGCCGCCTGGGCCTGAACCGCCAGCCCTGGGTCAAAACCTCCCTCGCCCCCGGCTCCAAGGCCGTGGAGCTGTACCTGCAGGAGGCCGGCCTGCTGCAGGATTTGGAGGCGCTGGGCTTTGGCATCGTGGGCTTTGCCTGCACCACCTGCAACGGCATGAGCGGCGCGCTCGACCCCGCCATCCAGCAGGAGATCATCGACCGCGACCTGTACGCCACGGCCGTGCTCTCGGGCAACCGTAACTTCGACGGGCGCATCCACCCCTATGCCAAGCAGGCGTTCCTGGCCTCGCCGCCGCTGGTGGTGGCCTATGCGCTGGCGGGCACGGTGCGCTTCGACATCGAGAACGACGTGCTCGCAGTCGTGGATGACAAGCCAATCCGCCTGAAGGACCTCTGGCCCAGCGACGAGGAGATCGACACCCTGGTGGCCCAGGCCGTCAGGCCGGAACAGTTCCGCGCCGTCTATGAGCCCATGTTCGCCCTGCGCAAGGACGATGGCGAACGCGCCGCGCCGCAGTACGACTGGCGCCCGCAGTCCACCTACATCCGCCGCCCGCCATATTGGGACACGGAAGGCGTGGGCGCGTTGGCGGCCCACCCGCGCACGCTGCGCGGCATGCGCCCGCTGGCCCTCCTGGGCGACAACATCACCACCGACCACCTCTCGCCGTCCAACGCCATCCTGCCCGGCAGCGCGGCGGGCGAATACCTGGCCAGGATGGGCCTGCCCGAGGAGGACTTCAACTCCTACGCCACACACCGGGGCGACCACCTTACGGCCATGCGCGCCACCTTTGCCAACCCGCAGCTCGTCAATGAAATGGCCGGCCAGCGCGGCTCGCTCGCGCGCATCGAACCCGAGGGCCGCGTGGTGCGCATGTGGGAGGCCATCGAGACCTACCTGCACCGCCGGCAGCCGCTCATCATCATTGCCGGTGCCGACTACGGCCAGGGCTCCAGCCGCGACTGGGCCGCCAAGGGCGTGCGCCTGGCGGGCGTGGAGGTGGTGGTGGCCGAGGGCTTCGAGCGCATCCACCGCACCAACCTCATCGGCATGGGCGTGCTGCCGCTCGAATTCCAGCCCGGCACCACCCGCCACACCCTGCAGCTCGACGGCACCGAAACCTTCGACGTGGCGGGCGCACTGCAGCCGCGCGCCGTGCTGTCGCTCATCGTGCGCCGCAAGAATGGCGAAGTGCTGCAGGTGCCCGTGCAATGCCGGCTCGACACCGCCGAGGAAGCCTCGGTGTACGAAGCGGGCGGTGTGCTGCAGCGCTTTGCGCAGGATTTTTTGGCCAAATCAGCCTCCAGCGCCCCACCAGCAAGCGCTGTCAGCTATGAAAACTGAAGTGAAAGCCATGGCACCGCAAACCAGGATTCCCGCCCTCTACATGCGCGGCGGCACCAGCAAGGGCGTGTTCTTCCACCTGCAAGACCTGCCCGAGGCCGCCCGCCACCCCGGCCCCGCGCGCGACGCGCTGCTGCTGCGCGTGCTGGGCAGCCCCGACCCGTATGGCAAGCAGATCGACGGCCTGGGCAACGCATCGTCCAGCACCAGCAAGGCCGTGATCCTGAGCCGCAGCACCCGCCCGGGGCACGACGTGGATTACCTGTTTGGCCAGGCATCCATTGACCAGCCCTTTGTGGACTGGAGCGGCAACTGCGGCAACCTCTCGGCCGCCGTGGGGCCGTGCGCCATCCACATGGGCCTGATCGACCCGGCACGCATCCCCGAGCACGGCAGCGTGGCCGTGCGCATCTGGCAAGCCAACATCGGCAAGACCATCGTGGCGCACGTGCCCGTAGCCCACGGCCAGGTCCAGGAGGCGGGCGATTTCATGCTGGACGGCGTGGCCTTCCCTGCCGCCGAGGTGCCGCTGGAGTTCATGGCCCCCGCCGCCGAGGGCGGCGCGATGTTCCCCACCGGCCGCGTGGTGGACTGGCTTGACGTGCCCGGCGTTGGCCGCTTCGAGGCCACGCTCATCAACGCGGGCATTCCCACCATCTTCCTGAACGCCCGCGACGTCGGCTGCACCGGCACCGAGCTGCAGGGCGACGTCAACGAAGACCCCGCCGCACTCGCGCGCTTCGAGGCCATCCGCGCGCACGGCGCGGTGCGCATGGGGCTGATCGCCACCGCAGCCGAGGCGGCGCAGCGCCAGCACACGCCCAAAATCGCGTTCGTCGCTCCGCCCGCGGGCTACACCGCGTCAAGCGGCAAGCGCATCGAAGCCGCCGATGTGCATCTTCTGGTGCGCGCCCTGTCCATGGGCCGGCTGCACCACGCCATGATGGGCACGGCGGCCGTCGCCATCGGCACGGCGGCCGCCATCCCCGGCACACTGGTCAACCAGGCGGCCGGCGGCGGCACGCGCAACGCGGTGGTGTTCGGCCACCCGTCGGGCACGCTGCGCGTGGGGGCCGAGGCCGCGCAGATCGACGGCCAGTGGCAAGTCACCAAGGCCCTCATGAGCCGCAGCGCCCGCATCCTGATGGAGGGCTGGGTGAGAGTACCGGCAACCCCCTGAGCGACTTCGTCGCCTCCCCCTTCTCTCACGCTTCGCGCGGGAAGGAGGACGCCGCCAGCGCGGCGGGGCGGCCCTTGCGCGGCAGCCCTCGCATGGGGCAGGCCGGTTTCAAGCCACGCTCCCGCTCCAGCACGCTGCGCCTCGATCAACAAGGAAAAATGATGAACACCAAGCAACAACTCAAGGCCTTGGCCGAAGCCCGTCGGGGCGTCCTCGTGCCCGGCGCGTTCAATGCCCTGTCCGCCCGCGTGGTGGCCGACCTCGGCTTCGAGGCGATCTACGTCACGGGCGCCGGCGTCACCAACATGTGGTTCGGCCTGCCCGACCAGGCCTTCATGGGCCTCACGGACATCGCCGACCACACGGCCCGTATCCGTGATGCGGTCGAACTGCCGCTCATCGTCGATGCCGATACGGGCTTCGGCAACGCGCTCAACACCTACCACGCCGTACGCACGCTGGAGCGCGCGGGCGCCGACTGCATCCAGCTCGAAGACCAGGTGAGCCCGAAGCGCTGCGGGCATTTCCAGGGCAAGGATGTGGTCGAAGCGGCCGAGATGGTCGGCAAGATCCGCGCCGCCTGCGACGCGCGGCGCGATGCGGACCTGCTCATCATGGCGCGCACCGATGCCGCGGCCGTGCACGGCTTCGAGGCCGCCGTGGAGCGCGCGCAGCGCTACGCCGAGGCCGGGGCCGACATCCTGTTCGTGGAGGCCGTCACCACGGCCGAGCAGATCCGCGCGCTGCCGCGCCTGCTGCCCCGGCCCCAGCTCATGAACCTGGTGATCGGGGGCAAGACGCCCATCACCGACGCGGGCGATCTCGCGGGCCTGGGCTATGGCTTCGTGCTCTACGCCAACGCGGCGCTGCAGGGCGCGGTGGCAGGCATGCAGCGCGCGCTGACCCAGCTGCGCGACACACGCCGCATCGACGAGGACCCGGCCCTGGTGGCGCCCTTCGCCGAGCGCCAGCGGCTCGTGGGCAAGCCCGGATGGGATGCGCTGGCGAAGCGCTACGGCTAAGCTTTACCCAGGCCTGCCCGTGCTCGGGAATTGGGGCAAGCACGGACACGCCCCCGCTCTGGAAGCGCACAATAGGAAACGCATCCGCTCCAGGCCGCCGTTTCCGCCCCATGTATTCGCTTGCCAACCTCAACATCGTGGACCTGCTGCTCGATGCCGTGTGCATCGTAGACCCCGAAGGGCGGTATCTCTACGTGAGCCAGGCCTTCGAGCGCATCTTTGGCTACACCCCGCAGGAGGTGCTGGGCCGGCGCATGATCGAGCTCGTGCACCCCGACGACCGCGAGCGCACCCTCGCGGCGGCGCGCAACATCATGGCGGGCCACCTGCAGTTTCACTTCGAGAACCGCTACGTCCGCAAGGACGGCCAGGTGGCGCACATCCGCTGGACGGCGCGCTGGCTGCCCGAGCAGCAGATGCGCCTGGCGGTGGCACACGACATCACGGAGCGCAAGCACACCGAGTCACGGCAGGCGGCGCTCTATGCGATCTCCGAAGCCGCACAGGCCGCGCAAGACTTTGAAGGCCTGTTCGCGCACATCCACCAGATCATCGGCGGGCTCATGGCCGCCGAGAACTTCTGCGTTGCACTGCACGACCCGTCCAGCGATCGCCTGGAATTCTCCTACTACGTGGACCAGCACCAGGCGCCGCGCCCCGCACCCATGGCCCTGAGCGGCAGCGGCCCCTATGAAGAGGTCGTGCGCCACGGGCGCACGCTGCTGAGCCGCCAAATCACCGGCGACGGCATCTCGGGCGACTGGCTCGGCGTACCGCTGCAGACGCAGGGCGGCGTACTGGGCGCGCTCGTGCTGCGCAGCCACGGCCCCCAGGCGCGCTACACCGAGCGCGACAAGGAGTTGCTGCAGTACGTCTGCGCCCAGGTCGCCTCGGCGATCGAGCGCCACCGCATGCGCGAGCGGCTCGAACGCATGGCCCAGTACGACCAGCTCACCCAGCTGCCGAACCGCCAGCTGTTCCTGGATCGGCTGCGCGCGGCGCTCGCGCGTGCACACCGAGGGCAAAACCGGCTGTCGCTGCTGTTCATCGACCTCGACCGGTTCAAGGAGGTGAACGACACGCTAGGCCACGCGGCCGGTGATCTGCTGCTGCAGGGCGTAGCGCAGCGCCTGTGCCACTGCGTGCGCGCCTCGGATACGGTGGCCCGGCTCGGCGGCGACGAATTCGTCGTGCTGCTCGAAAACGGCGACGCACCTGACCATGCCAGCACCGTGGCGCGCAAGATCCTCGACGCACTCGACGTCCCCTTCAGCCTGCAGGGGCACAGCCTGCACATGCGCCCCAGCATCGGCATCGCGCAGTACCCCGACGATGGGCAGGAAGAGAACCACCTGCTGAGCCATGCCGACACCGCCATGTACCAGGCCAAGAAAAGCGGCGGCAACCAGGCGCGGACCACGCACGCCTGAGGCCCCGGCGCGGCCTGCCGTGGCACAAGCCCCTGGCGCCGCAGCGCGCCGCGCCCGTTGCCGCCACAATGGGCGGTGCCGCCATGGCCTGCTCACACGGGAGCCCGCATGTTCCTCCACTCCACGCTCCAGCTCGTGCACTTGCTGTCCGCCATCGTCTGGGTGGGCGGCATGGTGTTCGCCCATTGTTTCCTGCGCCCCGCCGCACAGTCGCTGGAGCCGCCGCAGCGCCTGCGGCTCATGAACGATGTGCTGCGGCGCTTTTTCGCCGCCGTGCTCGTAGCCGTGGCCGTGCTGCTGGCCAGCGGCGGCTGGATGATCGGCCTGGCCGCCCAGACGCCCACGCCAGCGGGCGGCCGCTTCGCGATGCCGCTGGCCTGGACCGTAATGGCCACGCTGGGCCTGGTGATGGCGGCCATCTTCGTCTACATCCGCTTCGTGCTGTATCCGCCGCTCGCGCGCGCCGTGGCGGCCGCGGACTGGCCCGCGGGCGGCAAGGCTGTGGCACGCATCCGCACCTGGGTGGTCGTGAACCTCGTGCTCGGCCTGGCCGTGGTGGTCGCCATCCGGCTGCTCTGAGGCCGGCGCGAATCCACCCACGGGACACACGGGCAAGCCGGGCGGGCCGGACACGCACCCACGCCAGCGCCTACCATCGGGCGCCGAGGAGCCGTACGTGTTCAAGTTTTTCGAAAACCGACTTCCCCCCTACCCCCCCGCCGAACCCACCCTGCCGCCCAAGGACTTCATGGCCTTTGTGTGGGCCTGCACGCGCGGCCTGCGCCGCCCCGTGGTGCTGATGGCCGTGCTGTCCGCATCCATCGCCGTGTACGAGGCGTTGCTGTTCGCCGTGATGGGCCATGTGGTGGACTGGCTGGGCGAGATCGCCCCCGGCGCGCTGTGGGCCGAACGGCGCGGCACGCTCTGGCTGATCGTCGCGGTGCTGCTGGGCAGCATCGCGCTCACGGCGCTGCAAACCATGGTCAAGCACCAGGTGCTGGCCATCAACTTTCCGCTGCGCCTGCGCTGGAACTTCCACCGCCTGATGCTGGGCCAGAGCATGGCCTTCTATGCCGACGAGTTCGCAGGCCGCATCACCACCAAGATCATGCAGACCGCGCTGGCGGTGCGCGACATGATCTTCACCACCACCGACGTGGTGATCGGCATGGGCGTGTACCTGTTCACCATCCTGGCGCTCGCGGCGGGGTTCGATGTGCGGCTGCTCGTGCCCTTCCTGGTGTGGATGCTGTGCTACGGGCTCGCCTGCTGGTACTTCGTGCCGCGCCTGGGCCAGGTGGGCAAGCAGCAGGCCGATGCGCGCTCGGTGATGACCGGGCGCGTGACCGATGCGTACACCAACATCGCCACCGTCAAGCTGTTCTCGCACACACGGCGCGAGGCCGAGTTCGCGCGCGCGGCCATGGACGCCTTCAAGCTCACGGGCTACGCGCAGATGCGCCTCGTGAGCCGATTCGAGATCGTGAACCAGATCCTCATCGTGGCGATGACGCTCGCGGCCTGCGGCACGGCGCTGTGGCTGTGGTCGCGCGGCGAGGTGGGCGTGGGCGCGGTGGCCGCCGTCACGGCCATGGCGCTGCGCGTGTCGGGCCACGCCCACTGGGTGATGTGGGAGATGACCACGCTGTTCGAGAGCGTGGGCACGATCCAGGACGGCATCAACACCCTGACCAAGCCGCGCCTGGTGGTGGATGCGCCCGGCGCCAAGGCGCTGGAGGTCTCGCGCGGCGAGGTGCGCTTCGAGGACGTGAGCTTCGGCTACCGCGACGGCCACCCCGTCATCGATCACCTGAACCTCACCGTGCGCCCCGGCGAGCGCATCGGCCTCATCGGCCGCTCGGGCGCAGGCAAGTCCACGCTCGTGAACCTGCTGCTGCGCTTTCACGACGTGCAGGGCGGCCGCGTGCTGATCGACGGCCAGGACATCGCCCACGTCACGCAGGACAGCCTGCGCCACGCGATCGGCATGGTCACGCAAGATACTTCCCTGCTGCACCGCTCGATGCGCGACAACATCCTCTATGGCCGGCCCGATGCCACCGAAGCACAGATGCACGAGGCCGCCGAGCGCGCCGAGGCCGCGGAGTTCATCGAGCAGCTCACCGACCTGCACGGCCGCACGGGCTACGACGCACAGGTGGGCGAGCGCGGCGTGAAACTCTCGGGCGGCCAGCGCCAGCGCGTAGCCATCGCGCGCGTGATGCTCAAGGACGCGCCCATCCTGCTGCTCGACGAGGCCACGAGCGCGCTCGACTCCGAGGTCGAGGCCGCCATCCAGCAAAGCCTGGACACGCTGATGCGCGGCAAGACCGTGATCGCGATCGCGCACCGCCTCTCGACCATCGCGGCCATGGACCGGCTCATCGTGCTCGACGCGGGCCGCATCGTCGAGGAAGGCACGCACGCCGAGCTGCTCGCGCAAGACGGCATCTACGCGCGCCTGTGGGCGCACCAGAGCGGCGGGTTCATGGGCGAGGCGCAGGAGCAGGAGGCGTAGCAAGCGCCGCCGGGACGCTGCTTACTTCAGCTTGCCAGCCGAAAGGTCCATGATCATGCGCGTGGCCAGATACAGGCGCGGCACGATGGTGTTGACCTGCACGTACTCGGCATTGTTGGAGTGCGCTCCGTAGCCCGACAGGCCCATGCCTTCCACCACCGCGCCCTTGGCCTTGAGGGCGGCGAAGGCCGCATCGGTGCCCCCGCCCGTGGCCCGTTCGACCACGGTGAGCGGCAGGCCCAGCTCCTGGTAGATAGTCTTGCCATAGGCGGCCACGCGGCGCGAGGCCTCGCTCGCCTCGAGCGGCGGGCGGCGCACCTCGAACTTCACGGCCACCTTGGCATCGGGCAGCAGCTTCTTCTGCACGCGGGCCTGCAGTTCCTTCTCCAGCCCGTCGAAATCAGCCACCTTGAGCGCGCGCGCATCGGCCTGTGCCGTGGCTTCGGCAGGGATCACGTTGCGGTTGGTGCCGGCCTTGGAGACGGTCCAGTTCAGCTTGAGCCCCTGCTCGGGCTTGGACAGATCCCCGAGTTGCAGCAGCTGGTGCGACAGCTCGGTCAGCGCGTTCACGCCGTCCTCGGGCTTGGCGCCCGCATGCGAAGCCTTGCCCTGCACCGTGAGGTAGACCGCGCCGATGCCGCTCGTGGCCAGGCGCAGCGAGCCATCGGTGCCGCCGCCCTCGAAGGAGAACACGGCGTCCTGATCGGCGGCCACGCGCGTGATGGTGCTGCGCCAGCCGGGCGAGCTGATTTCCTCGTCGCCGTTGATGAGCACGGTGAGGGTGCCGTAGTCCTTGAAGCCGAGCTTCTGCAGCAACGCCACGGTGTGCAGGATCAGCGCCACACCCTGCTTGTCGTCCGCGATGCCCAGGCCATAGGCCTTGCCGCCCTCGATGCGGAACGGCTGGTCCTTGAGCATGCCCTTGAGGTACACCGTGTCCATGTGGGCAATGAGCATGATCTTCTGCGTGCCCTGGCCCTTGAACACCGCCTGCACGGCGGGGCCCACTTTCTCGGGCGTGTCGTCCAGGCGGTAGATGTCGGCCGGCTGCAGCACCTCGACCGCGCCGCCCAGGGCCTTGAGCTGGGTGGCCACGCGCTCGGCGATCTGGTGCAAGCCCTCGATGTCCTTGCTGCCCGACTCGATGTGCACGAGGTCGCGCAGCGTATCGAGCAGCGGCTGCTGCTCCTTCTGCGCCAGCTCGTGCACGGCGGCCACGGGCGCGGCCTGGGCCAGTGCGGCCGCTAAGGCCAGCGACAGCGATGCAATCAGGGGACGGACGACGCAGGACGGTGTACGTTGCATGGGCGGCTCGGTGGTGGTGAAAACAGGTAGGCGATTATGCAAGGCACATGCCACCCCAAGGCGGCATGCGCCACTGTTCACATTGCGATCAAAAAGGCCGGGAGTGCTTGCCTACTCTTCGCCAAACGCTCCCAAATCAGGAGCAAATCGCATCACAGCAGCGTCACATCCTTGAGCGTGACGAAACAGCTCTCGCGGATCACATCCACAAAATCGGCCAGGTACGGCCGGCGCGACAGCGCGGGCAGGCAGGCCGCGTACAGGCGCCCAGTGAGCCCGCCCTGCCCCACGGGCCGCGCGCTCACGTAGCCGCGGTCGAGGTAGCCCTGCACGGCCCACAGCGGCAGCGCCGCGACGCCGCGCCCGCTCGCCACGAGCTGCAGCATGGCCACCGTGAGTTCGGTCGTGCGGCGCGGCGGGTGCACACCCGCAGGCGCAAGCACCTGGCGCACGAGGTCGAGCATTTCATCCGGCACCGGGTAGGTGATGAGCGTCTGCCCGGCAAAGTCCTGTGCCTCCAGCCAGGGCTTGGCCAGCAGCGGGTGGCCGTTGGCGAGCAGCGCGCGGATCTCGAAGCCGAACAGCGGGTGGTGGTCCACGGCGCCGCCCTCGTCCTCATCCACCACCGACACGATGGCGAGGTCGGCCCGGTCCTGGTGCAAGAGGCCCACGGGGTCGGCATGGAAGCCGCTCACGATGTCCAGCTCCACCTCGGGCCAGCGCACGCGGAACAGGTCCATGGCCGGCATCAGCCAGTCAAAGCAGGTGTGGCATTCCACGGCGATGCGCAGCTGCCCGCCCGTGCCGGCCGACAGGCGCGCCACATCGCGCTCGGCCGCCTCCACCTGGGGCAGCACGGCGTCGGCCAGCTGCAGCAGGCGCGACCCGGTGGCGCTGAACTGCGGCGGCACCGACTTGCGCTCGAACAGCGGCGTGCCGTAGCGGTCCTCCAGCAGCTTGATCTGGTGCGACAACGCCGACTGCGTGAGATTGAGCAGCTGCGCCGCGCGCACCAGGCTGCCGCTGTCGCGCAGCGCCTGCAGCGTGCGCAGGTGGCGAATTTCGAGAATCGACTGCACTATTAAAAATTCTCAAGTTGATTCGATAAAACTTTCGTTTGAATCATAAATGCCGTTGGCGGACCATCGCAAGCTCGATGTGAACGACTCCAACCGAAGGAACAAGAACACCATGGCCACCTCCCCCGTTCTCACACACACGCTGGGCTTTCCGCGCATGGGCGCGCAGCGCGAACTCAAGTTCGCGCTGGAACGCCACTGGCGCGGCGAGATCGACGCCGCCGCGCTCGAAGCCGTGGGCGCCGAGCTGCGTGCGCGCCACTGGCAAGCCCAGCGCGACGCGGGCCTGGCCTTCGCCACCGTGGGCGACTTCGCCTACTACGACCCTATGGCGAACCACATCCAGTTGCTGGGTTGCGAGAGCCCGCGCTTCGGCTTCGCGCCGGGTACGCCCGAGCTGGCGCGCTACTTCGCCATGGCGCGCGGCGTGCAGCCCCATGACACCCCCAGCTGCGGCGCGGGCTGCACGCACGCGGCGCACGATGCGGGCGATGAAGCCGGCCAGAGCGCGCTGGAGATGACCAAGTGGTTCGACACCAACTACCACTACCTTGTGCCCGAGCTGCACGCAGACACCCGGTTCGCCCTGGCCAGCGAGCGCCTGTTCGACGAAGTGGCCGAGGCCCAGGCGCTGGGCCACCGCGTCAAGGCCGTGCTGGTGGGGCCGCTCAGCTTCCTGTGGCTGTCCAAGGAAAAAGGCGAGGCTGCATTCGACAAGCTGGCCCTGCTCGAGCGCTTGCTGCCCGTGTATGCGCAGATCCTCGCGCGGCTCAAGGCCCAGGGCGTGGAATGGGTGCAGATCGACGAGCCCATCCTGGGCCTGGACCTGCCCGCCGCCTGGAGCCAGGCCTTCGAGCCCGCCTACTGGCAGCTTGGCAAGGCCGGCCCGCAGGTGCTGCTGGCCACCTACTTCTCGCCGCTCGAAAATCACCTGCGCCTGGCCTGCCAGCTGCCCGTGGCGGGCCTGCACGTGGACGCCGTGCGCGCGCCGCAGGAGCTCACGGGCGTGGCCGACTGGCTGCCGGGCTACAAGGTGCTGTCGGTGGGCGTGGTGGACGGCCGCAACATCTGGCGCGCCGACCCCGATGCCGCCCTGACCCTGCTGCGCCCCGTGGCCGACAAGCACCCGGGGCCGCTGTGGATTGCGCCGTCGTGCTCGCTGCTGCATGTGCCCGTCACGCTCGCGGGCGAGGACGCGCTCGACGCCGAGCTACGCTCCTGGCTCGCCTTCGCCACCGAAAAGCTCGGCGAACTCGGCCTGCTGCGCGACCTGCTGGACGGCAGCGCGCAGGACACCGACCCGCGCCTGACCGAAGCCCGCGCCGCCATCGCCAGCCGCCGCTCCAGCCCGCGCGTGCACCGCCCCGAGGTCGCTCGCCGCCTGGCCGAGGCCCCCGCGGGCGCCGACCAGCGCCGCGCCCCCTTCGCCGCGCGCCAGGTGGTGCAGCGCGGGCGCTTCAGCCTGCCGCCGCTGCCCACCACGACGATCGGCTCGTTCCCGCAGACCGCCGCCATCCGCGCCGCACGCGCCGCCCACCGGCGCGGCGCGCTCGACGACGCGCACTACCAGGCGCAGATGCGCGCCGAAATCGAACTGGCCGTGCGCAAGCAGGAGGCCTTGGGCCTCGACGTGCTCGTGCACGGCGAGGCCGAGCGCAACGACATGGTGGAGTACTTCGGCGAGCAACTCGACGGCTTCGCGTTCACCGCCAACGGCTGGGTGCAGAGCTACGGCTCGCGCTGCGTGAAGCCGCCCGTGCTCTACGGCGACGTGGCCCACCCGCGCGCCATGACGGTGGACTGGACCGTCTACGCCCAGAGCCTCACGGCCAAGCCCATGAAGGGCATGCTCACAGGGCCTGTGACCATCCTGCAATGGTCCTTCGTGCGCGACGACCAGCCGCGCAGCCGCAGCTGCGAGCAGATCGCCTGGGCTATCCGCGACGAGGTGGTGGACCTGGAGCGGGCCGGCATCGGCATCGTGCAGATCGACGAGCCCGCCATTCGCGAGGGCCTGCCGCTGCGCCGCTCGGGCTGGAAGGCCTATCTGGACGGGGCCACGCGCGCCTTTCGCATCAGCGCGAGCGGCGTGGGCAACGCCACGCAGATCCATACCCACATGTGCTACAGCGAGTTCAACGACATCCTGCCCGAGATCGCGGCCATGGATGCCGACGTGATCACCATTGAGACCAGCCGCTCCGACATGGAGCTGCTGGGCGCCTTCGGCAGCTTCCGCTACCCCAACGAGATCGGCCCCGGCGTGTACGACATCCACTCGCCGCGCGTGCCCGGCGTGGAGGAAATGCTGCGCCTGCTGCGCAAGGCGGCCGAGGTGGTGCCGCCGGAGAACCTTTGGGTGAACCCCGACTGCGGCCTCAAGACCCGCGGCTGGCCCGAGACCGAGGCCGCGCTGCGCAACATGGTGCAGGCCGCGCAGCAGGTGCGGCGGGAATGGGCGCAAGCCGAGCCTTCCGCGTAAGAAATTCACCCATTTATGGGCGGTAGTGCTTATACAGCGGTCGCATGCAGCTATCTATTCAGGAGCATCAAGCAACCGGCTATCCACCCGCCTTGGGCACGAGCAGCGCCTGCTCGCGCTGCACTGTTTCTTTCAGGAAGCCCCAAACGGCCTGCATGCGCGCGAGGTGCTTGGCCTCGGCCGGCATGCTCATCCAGAAGGTGCGCGTGAAGCGCGCCTCCTGCGGCAGCACGCGCGCGAGCACCGGGTCGCGGTCGGCCAGGAAGGCCGGCAGCACGGCCAGGCCCGCGCCCGCGCGCGTGGCTTCGTACTGGGCCGTGATGCTGGTGCTGCGGAACGCAAAGCGCTCGGGCGGGTAGAGCTGGTCTAGGAACTGCAGCTCCTTGGTGAACAGCAGGTCGTCCACATAGCTGATGAAGGCGTGGTGGCGCAGGTCCTCGCGCTGGGCCACGAGCGGGCGGCGCGCGAGGTATTCGCGCTGGCCGTAGAGGTGCAGCACGTAGTCGGCCAGCTTGGTGACGATGACCGAGCCGCGCGTGGGCCGCTCGAGCGAGATCACGATGTCAGCCTCGCGCCGCGACAGGTGCAGCATGCGCGGCAGTGCAAGCAGGTCGATCGAGAGCTGCGGGTGCTTGTGCGTGAGCCGCGCCAGGTGCGGCGCGAGGATCAGCGTGCCGAAGCCCTCGGTGGCCCCCACGCGCACCAGGCCCGACGGCCCGCCGCCCGGCGCGGGCACCGCGCGCTCCACCCCCAGCACGGCCGACTCCATGGCCTCCACGGCGGGCAGCAGCTGGCGCCCTGCCTCGCTCAGCCGGTGGCCGCCGGCCTCGCGCGCGAACAGCGCCGCGCCCATCTGCTTTTCCAGCGCCTGGATGCGGCGCGACACCGTGGTGTGCTCCACGCCCAGGCGGCGCGCGGCGCCAGCCAGCGTGCCCGTGCGCGCGAGCTCCAGGAAGTAGCGCAGGTTGTCCCAGTCCATCTGCGCTACCTCAAGCCTCTAATGTGCAAATTTGCAGATTCATGGTGCGACATTGTGTATTGATTTGGCAATTTCGCACAGATACCATGCGTGCTGAGAGATCCAGGGGCCCGTGCAGCGCCTCTTCTACCCCCCCGACCGTGTTTCGTATTTCCAAGGAGACAACCATGGACGCATCCACCACCCAGGCCGTGCAGGCCCCCACCGTCAAGCTGCTGATCGGCGGCAAGCTCGTCGAATCCAAGACCACCCAATGGCGCAACGTGGTGAACCCCGCCACGCAGGAAGTGCTGGCGCGCGTGCCGTTCGCCACGCCCGACGAGATCAACGCCGCCGTGGCCTCGGCCAAGGAAGCCTTCAAGACCTGGAAGAAGACCCCCATCGGCGCGCGCGCCCGCATCTTCCTGAAACTCCAGCAGCTCATCCGCGAAAACATGGGCGAGCTGGCCGCGCTGCTGACGGCCGAACAGGGCAAGACCCTGCCCGACGCCGAGGGCGACGTCTTCCGCGGCCTCGAAGTGGTGGAACACGCCAGCGCCATCGGCAACCTGCAACTGGGCGAGCTGGCCAACAACGTGGCCAGCGGCGTGGACACCTACACCCTGCTGCAACCCCTGGGCGTGTGCGCCGGCATCACGCCGTTCAACTTCCCGGCCATGATTCCGCTGTGGATGTTCCCCATGGCCATCGCCACGGGCAACACCTTCGTGCTCAAGCCCTCCGAGCAAGACCCCATGGTCACCATGCGCCTGTGCGAGCTGGCCCTCGAAGCCGGCGTGCCGCCCGGCGTGCTGAACGTGATCCACGGCGGCGAGGCGGCCGTGAACGCCATCTGCGACCACCCCGACATCAAGGCCATCAGCTTCGTGGGCTCCACCAAGGTGGGCACGCATGTGTACAACCGCGCCAGCCTCAACGGCAAGCGCGTGCAGTGCATGATGGGCGCCAAGAACCACGCCATCGTGCTGCCCGACGCCAACAAGGAGCAGACGCTCAACGCCATCGCCGGCGCCTCGTTCGGCGCGGCCGGCCAGCGCTGCATGGCCCTGCCCGTGGTGGTGCTGGTGGGCGAAGCGCAGAAGTGGCTGCCCGACCTGGTGGCCAAGGCCAAGACGCTCAAGGTATCCGGCGGCACCGAGAAGGGCACGGACGTGGGCCCGGTCATCTCGTGCGCCGCACTGTCGCGCATCGAGGGCCTGATCGAGCGCGGCATTGCCGACGGCGCCACGCTGGAACTCGACGGCCGCAAGCCCAACGTGCCCGGCTACGAGAAGGGCAACTTCGTCGGCCCGACCATCTTCAGCGGCGTCAAGCCCGGCATGGCCATCTATGACCAGGAAATCTTCGGCCCCGTGCTGAGCGTCGTGGCCGCCAAGGACCTGGACGAAGCCATCGAGTTCATCAACGCCAACCCCAACGGCAACGGCACGGCCGTGTTCACGCAAAGTGGCGCTGCCGCGCGCAAGTTCCAGGAAGAGATCGATGTGGGTCAGGTTGGCATCAACGTGCCGGTGCCCGTGCCCGTGCCGCTGTTCTCGTTCTCCGGCTCGCGCGCTTCCAAGCTCGGCGACCTGGGCCCCTACGGCAAGCAGGTCGTCCTGTTCTACACGCAGACCAAGACGGTGACGGCACGCTGGTTCGACGACAGCACCACGAGCCACGGCGTCAACACCACCATCAGCCTGAAGTGATGGAACGGGGCCGCCCACGGCCTGTGCCGCGCACCATGGCCCTCGCGGCCCTGCTGTGCGGTGCGGCCTTGGCCGGCCCTGGCGCATGGGCCCAGGCCGGCGCCGCCTGCCGCCCTGGCGGCTCGGTGGACGAGACCAATGCCTGCGCCGTGCGCGACTACCAGGCGGCCGATACCGCCATCGCCGTGCTCTACGGCGATGTGATGCGCGCACTGGCCGCGCACGAGCGCCCGCAGCTGCGCCAGGAGCATTCGGCCTGGCAGCGCGAGCGCGTGCAGCGCTGCAAGCAGGCCACGCGCGCCACCGAGCAGCGGCCCGAGGGGCCCCGGCTTTACCATGAATGCCTGACCGCCGAGACGCAGGCACGCCGCCAGGGCCTCCTGCGCTGGCTGGGCCCGGACTCCCCGGCCAAGCCCTAGCGGACCGCCGGCCCGACGCCGCGCCTTCGACAAGAACAACGACCACCGAGAGACACCATGGACTTTGAGCTGACCGAAGAACAACGCGCCTTCGCCGCCACGGCCCGCGACTTCGCGCGCGCCGAGCTCGCGCCGCACGCCGCGCACTGGGACGCCGAAGGCATCTTTCCGCGCGAAGCGATCGCCAAGGCCGGCGAGCTGGGCTTCTGCGGCCTGTACGCGCCGGAAAGCGCGGGTGGCCTGGCCCTGCCCCGCCTCGACGCCACGCTGGTGTTCGAGGAAATGGCAGCCGTCGACCCCTCCACCACGGCCTTCATCACCATCCACAACATGGCGACCTGGATGCTTGGCACCTGGGCCCAGCCCGCCGTGCGCGACCACTGGGGCCCGCTGCTCACCACCGGCGAAAAGCTGGCCAGCTACTGCCTGACCGAGCCCGGCGCGGGCTCGGACGCCGCCTCGCTCAAGACGCGCGCCGAGCTGGTGGGCAATGAATACGTCATCAACGGCTCCAAGGCCTTCATCTCCGGCGCGGGCAGCACCGACGTGCTGGTGCTCATGGCCCGCACGGGCGACGCCAACTCCGGCGCCGCCGGCATCAGCGCCTTCGCCGTGCCGGCCAACACGCCGGGCATCAGCTACGGCAAGAAGGAAGAAAAGATGGGCTGGAACAGCCAGCCCACGCGCCAGATCAGCTTTGACAATGTGCGCATCCCCGCCAACCACCTGCTGGGCCGCGAGGGCGAAGGCTTCAAGATCGCCATGAAGGGCCTGGACGGCGGGCGCATCAACATTGCCACCTGCTCGGTGGGCGCGGCCCAGGGCGCGCTCAAGCAGGCGCAGCAGTACATGCAGGACCGCAAGCAGTTCGGCAAGCCCATCGCCAGCTTCCAGGCGCTGCAGTTCAAGCTGGCCGACATGGCCACCGAACTCGTCGCCGCGCGCCAGATGGTGCGCCTGGCCGCCAGCAAGCTGGACGCGGGCGACCCCAACGCCAGCACCTACTGCGCCATGGCCAAGCGCTTCGCCACCGACGCGGGCTTCACCGTGGTGAACGACGCGCTGCAGCTGCACGGCGGCTACGGCTACATCCGCGAATACCCGCTGGAGCGCCTGCTGCGCGACGCGCGCGTGCACCAGATCCTCGAAGGCACGAACGAGATCATGCGCGTCATCATCGGACGACGCATGCTCGACGGCGACGCGCCGGATGTGATTCGCTAGCTATTTAATAGCAAAAAAAGACCACTGCACTAGCACATCCAGCCTTTTCACGCCCAACCATGCCCGCCCGCCCGCTGTCCGACGAAGCACTGCACCTCATCGACGCCGTGCGCGCGGCCCTGGCGCACCGTGCCGACGTGGATGAGCGCACCCTGTTCGGCTGCCATGGCTTCTTCGTGGACGGCAAGCTCTGCATCGGCGTGAAGAACGAAGAACTGCTGGTGCGCCTGCCGCCCGAGCGGCATGTGGAGTTCCAGGAAATGCAGAACACCCGTGAACTCTCGCCCGAGGGCAAGATGCAGGGCTACTTCTGGATCGAACCCAACGGCTACGCCACGCGCACGCAGTGGCGCTACTGGATCGACGAGGCCCTGGCCTACAACCCGCGCGCCAAGGCCACGCCAAAGCGCAAGGCCTCCTCCGCAAAACCTGCCCAACCCGCCAAGCGGCACGGCATTTTCGAGGACGACGCCTGACGCCGCGCGCCCAGGCTACCGCCCTTCCCCCAGTTCCATTCCAACCCATTCACAGGAGACACACATGAAGATCGCATTCATCGGCCTCGGCAACATGGGCGGCCCCATGGCCCTGAACCTGCACAAGGCCGGCCACGCCGTCACCGCGTTCGACCTGAACAAGGACGCCTGCGCCAAAGTGCAGGCCGAGGGCGTGGCCGTGGCCGCCAGCGCACAGGACGCCGTGCAAGGCGCCGAAGCCATCGTGACCATGCTACCCGCCAGCCAGCACGTGGAAGGCCTGTTCCTCGGTAACGGCAGCGGCCCCGGCCTGCTGGCCTCCATCGCCAAGGGTGCGCTGGTGATCGACAGTTCAACAATAGCCGCCGCCACCAGCCAAAAAGTGGCCAAGGCGGCTGAAGCGGCGGGCATCGCCTTCATCGACGCGCCCGTCTCGGGCGGCACCGGCGGCGCCATCGCGGGCACCCTCACCTTCATGGTGGGCGGCAGCGACGCGAACCTGGAACGCGCCCGCCCCCTGCTCGAAAAAATGGGCGCCAACATCTTCCACGCCGGCGCCGTGGGCGCAGGCCAGACCGCCAAGATCTGCAACAACATGCTGCTGGGCATTTTGATGATCGGCACCAGCGAAGCCATCGCCCTGGGCGTGGCCAACGGGCTGGACCCCAAGGTACTCAGCGAAATCATGCGCCGCAGCTCGGGCGGCAACTGGGCGCTGGAAAAGTACAACCCCTTCCCCGGCGTGCACGAGAACGCCCCCGCCTCCAAGGGCTACGCCGGCGGCTTCGGCACCGACCTCATGCTCAAGGACCTGGGCCTGGCCCAGGAAAACGCCATGGCCACCAAGGCCAGCACCCCGCTGGGCGGCCTGGCGCGCGCGATCTACGCCGCGCACAGCATCGCCGGGCACGGCGGGGAAGACTTCTCCAGCGTGATCAAGATGCTGCAGAAGAAGGGGTAAAGCGGGTTTTCCTGCGAGGCTTCTGCAAAAAGGGCGCTGCAGCATGACGTTGCAGCGCCCTTTTTTGTGAAGGGCAAGGCCCCGCAGCCTTGAAGAAACACCCTATTGCAGCCAGAAAACTATCAGTTTCTCTACGGCTGCCTTCGGCCCCCGAGCTGTCCTTCGGGCAAGACCCACAAAGCCGTCATCTAATGAGGTATGGGACCCATGGCATAAGCCGCCCCCGGGTGCAAGCTATAGTAGTATTTGGAACGAGTGTACTCACGGGACTGCCCCAGTCGCCGTGTTGCAAGCAGTAAAGAAGGAGGCAGCGGGTTTTGTGGCTGAATTTAGCACTGCAATGAAATACAGCACATGTCTGCACAACTAGGCTGCAAGCCATGCACAGCGCTTTTGCCAAGTCATCTTAGACCGCACGCACCATATTATGACCTGAGGCTTGGTGCGGTCTGCATTACGTGAAACCGCATGAAGGCCGCACGCGTTGCCCTGGTAATTCCTCTGTGGCTAGCAGCCGGGTATACGCTTAGGCTATTTCTCGGAGCCTTGTGGGCGCCTGACATCTGCCTAGATTCCTCTCATGGGAGCTTCGACTATCGCTCTTGGCAGTGCTCCGAGGAGCAGCAGCCCTACGTTCCAACCGCGTTGTACGACGTGCCTGGATTCTGGCGCGCCCTGTTGTCCGTGGTTGTGTCTATTGGTGGCACCGTTGTTGTAAATCGGTTTTTTTGCAAGGACAAACGGTGCTGAGGTTTAACATGTCGGCCCAACGGACCGCCTTCGGCGGCTGCTGGCCTCTACGTTATTCCGCACAATAAACGCGGCATGTCATCGAACTAGGAATTAATACTCATGTTTGACTGGCTTGATGAGGCACTTGACACTACCGTTCATGCCCTGGATGTCCGCTATTATTGGCGGATTTATCTCGGTGTTGCATCCGGATTTTTTTTGGTTTTTGTTCTATCTACATTTGTGTCCCGGGAGAATGCTTCCGTAGCCATGATCCTGTTGTGCATCATCGTCCCTGGAATTCTCGGCGGGATTTGGCATGGCATTTCAAATAAGGATTAATGCTTTTGCAGCCTGATAATTCATTTGAGCAGACGTATTGCGCGCGCCGCCGAACTCAGGCGCTGAGCGACCGTTTATCAGCTCGCCACTGGCTGCTGGTGGCTTTCAGCCGCCTCTGACATTCTTCAAAATTCAATTTGAAATATGTAGCTCAAAAACCCCGTTGATGCGAGAAAACTAGACGCGTGTACGCAGCGCATTTTTCAAGAATACGTGGGACACAGGTTCGTCGGCTCCGGTCCCAGCAAGAAGCAGCCGAGACAGCTTCTACCAGCGCGGTTGTGCGTTCCGCTCAGGAAGCCCTGAGAGCTTCCCATTCCCCCACGCAATGCCGCGCCAGCGCCGTCACCCAGCTGGGCTCCCCCGGCACGAAGGCAATGCCGTACAGCGGGCTGACCAGAAACCCCGCACGCTCGAACGCCGCGCCATCGCCTGCCCGCACAAACGCAGCCAGGTCGCGGAACGGCACGGCCACCGTGCCCAGGTGCAGCGCCTCGGCGCGGGCCGTGACTTCTTCCAGCCGGCCGCTGTCCTGAAAGCGGTAGACCACATCGCCATAGTCCAGCGCCGTGAGGCCCACGTTGTTGCGCGCCTCGCTGCTCGGCTGGCCATGGGCGCGGATAACGTCTGCGCGCTTGGCGGTGAAGGGCATGCCGTTTACACGCATATACGGTTGCAGGTGCATGGGGCATTCTGTGGCGGCACGACGCGGCAGGGCAACCCAGGCCCGTAAGCTCTCCGCAATGCTTGCGCATCAAAATACCGCCAAGCGCTTGCCGGACAATCGTCTTGCGCTATCAAAACTGACCTCAACCACCCTCATTCACCGCGATGACCGCTTCCACCGCCTTCGCCCCCATGCCCGATGCCGCCGGCTTCTTCGGCCCCTACGGCGGCCAGCTGGTGCCCCCGCACCTCAAGCAGGCCATGGACGACATCAACACCGCCTATGCCGAGATCACGAAGCGCGAGGACTTCCAGCAGGAGCTGGCGCAGCTGTTCGCCGACTACGTGGGCCGGCCCAGCCCGATATTCCACGCCAAGCGCCTGTCGGCGCAGCTGGGCGGCGCGCAGATCCACCTCAAGCGTGAAGACCTGAACCACACCGGCGCGCACAAGATCAACCACTGCCTGGGCGAGGCGCTCTTGGCCAAGTTCATGGGCAAGAAGAAGGTGATTGCCGAGACCGGCGCCGGCCAGCACGGCGTGGCGCTGGCCACGGCCTGCGCGCTGGTAGGTATTCCGTGCGAGATCCACATGGGCCAGGTGGATATCGAGAAGGAACACCCCAACGTCACCAAAATGCGCATCCTGGGCTGCAAGCTGGTAGCGGTCACGCGCGGCGCTGCCACGCTGAAAGAGGCGGTGGACAGCGCCTTCGAGGAGTACCTGACCAACCCCACCGACTACCTCTATGCCATTGGCTCGGTGGTGGGCCCGCACCCCTTCCCGATGATGGTGCGCGACTTCCAGAGCATCATCGGCCGCGAGGCGCGCGAGCAGTTCCAGGCCAAGCATGGCCGCCTGCCCGACTACGTGGCCGCCTGCGTGGGCGGCGGCAGCAACGCCATGGGCATGTTCACCGCCTTCCTGAACGACGCCAGCGTGAAGCTGGTGGGCGTGGAGCCCTCGGGCGAAGGCACCGACAAGCCCGGCCGCCATGCCGCCACGCTGAGCATGGGCAAGCCCGGCGAGATCCACGGCATGAAGTGCTATGTACTGGAAGACGCCCCTGGCGTGCCCGCCGCCGTGCACAGCATCGCCTCGGGCCTGGACTACCCCGGTGTGGGCCCCCAGCACAGCTACCTCAAGGACATCGGCCGCGTGCAGTACGAATCGGTGACCGACAAGGAATGCCTGGATGCGTTCATGCAGCTCTCGCGCGTGGAGGGCATCATTCCCGCTCTGGAGAGCGCCCATGCCGTGGCCTGGGCCATCCGCGTGGCGCCCACGCTGCCGAAGGAAGCGAACATCCTGGTCAACCTCTCTGGCCGGGGCGACAAAGACGCCGACTACGTGGCCAAGGTGCTGGGCATCTGAGCGCCCACACCACCATCCTCCCTACACCATGCCGGCCCCGCGCCGGCATTTTTACGAGCGGGGTGGCATAGTCCCTGCATGCGGCATTCGCAGCCCGCCCACTTCTGCCATCCACGTACCGCAGGTGCGCACCATCGACCCGCGCCAGGGCGCCAACTGGCCCGCGCCCGCGCAGATCGCGGGCGTGGTGGTCACGGGCTCGCCGGCCATGGTGACCGATCGCGCCGACTGGAGCGAGCGCACGGCCGCCTGGCTCGCACAGCTGGTGGAGGAAGAAGTGCCCTTGCTGGGTATCTGCTACGGCCACCAGCTGCTGGCCCATGCCCTGGGCGGCACGGTAGGCCGCCACCCGCAGGGCATCGAGATCGGCACCGTGACGGTGGAGTGCGCCGACGCCGCGCGGGGCGACGCCCTGCTTGGCGCCTTACCCACGCACTTCGCGGCCCAGGTGGTGCATGAACAGTCGGTGCTGCAGCTGCCGCCAGGTGCGACGGCGCTGGCCGGCAACGCGCACGAGCCGCACCAGGCCTTCCGCGTGGGCCGCTGTGCGTGGGGCGTGCAGTTCCACCCCGAGTTCAGTGCCGAGGTGATGCGTGGCTACATCGATGTGCTGGGCCCGCGCCTGGCCCCAACGGTGGACCGCGCCAACGTGCGCGACACCCCGGAGGCTGCAGGCCTGCTACCGCGCTTCGCGCGCTGGGCGGTGGCGCTGCACGCGCGCACCGCCCTGCCCGCCCCGGCCCGCACCTAGCCACGGGCATGCACGAAGTCCGCGAAGCCATGCCGGGCCACGGGCCGGGCTGAGCCGCCCGCTGCGGCACACTCAGGCGTAGCCCACCCAGCCCCGGAACGCGAACCCCGCGTAGAACAGTTCCACACCGGCAAAGCCTGCCTCGCGCAGCATCGCCTCGTCCTGCGCGGGTGAGAGCACGGGCAACCGCTCGCCTATGGCCTCGGCGGCCGCACGCGCCTTGGCCGGCTCCACACCCGACGAGGCCACAAAGGCCGCGTACCGGCCCAGCCACCGCTCGCGCTCACCCGGCGCCTGCGCAAAGCTCAGGTGTGCAGCCACAAACGGCGCCCCAGGGCGCAGCCGCCGCCGTATCGCCTCCAGCGTGGGCCGCCGCACCTCGTGCGCAATGAAATGCATGGTCAGCAGGCAAGTGGCTGCATTGAACGGACCGGCAGGCGCGGTATCCACATAGCCCTCGTGCCACTCCACGCGCGCCGCAACAGGGCCCAGCGTGGCCCGGGCCAGCTTCAGCATCTCGCCCGCAGGATCGACCCCCACGAAACGCCAGCCTACGTGCGACGCGGCAAAGCGCTGGATCTCCAGCCCGCCACCTGCGCCAACGACCAGCACGCGGCCGTCGTCAGGCATCCGCTCGGCCAGCAGCAGGCCGGCCATGCGCACCATATCGGCCCAGCCAGGCACATTGCGTGCGGGGCCTTGTGCGTAGGTGGCCACGGCATTGGGGTCGTTGAAAGGGTTTTGGGGGGCGGTCATGCGGCGGAAACTCCAGGGCGTTGCAGTCTACGCGCCCACAGTATGAGACGGCTTCTGGCTTGGGTTGACCGGGTAAAATGGGTTCTGCCGACTCAGAACATCCATCCGGGACATCGCTCCATAGTTGTCATTCAGGAAGCTTTTGGCTAAAGCTATAGTGCTTTCGGCAGGCTCGCATTAGGCCGCAAACATCAGAGAGGGCCAGCGAGTTGGTGCAGCGTACGTTACGTTGGGCATCGCTTTCGCATTCTCGCCATTAGGAGTCATCGCCTATGAAGATCGAACAACGGAAGCTCTCAAACCGCCATACGTTCACCTTCGAAACCGATAGGCTCAATTTTGCCTATCGCGACAAATCTGGAGCAGGTGACATCGACATTCCCTACGCAGATTTTCCTCTCAAGTCTTCCACACGAATCGATCAAAATTTCTGGCTACGAAACGTTGGCTATATTTGGTGTGCCGTGGGAGCCATACAGATTGCCTTGGCTTTTTTCACCGACAGGCCGTTGATCGGCGCTGGATTTTGGCTTCTGCTGGGTGTGGGTTGTCTTCTTTGGGCTCACTTCACCAAGGTCACGTACTCCGTCTTCTCCACTGATCGCGGCAGCGTCTGGGTAATACAAGACCCGAACAATCATGATCGAGTCATCGATGAAATTCGTTCGCGAAGAAGGGCTCAACTCTTGGCTTGGTACGGTGACATCAATTTAGAAAACGGGCTAGACAAGGAAATCGGCAAATTCAGATGGTTAGAGGAACAGCAAGCTCTAACCACCGAGGAAGCTGAGCAACGCATAGCGCAGGTTCGGGCAGCACTTATCACAACTGGTGGTGCCCCCTATTCCACGGCAATCAACTGACCTCAATCCTCACCCCATCCGCCGACAGTCGCGCAGCCTCCCTGCGAGCAGGCCCCAGCAGCCCATCCAGCAGCACCGAAACCTGCCCCCGCCGGTATGCCACGCCCAGGGGCGCCATGCGCGCATGCACATCCACTTCCAGACGGCACACGCGGCCGCTGGTCTGCAGGCCCACGACGATGCTGCGCGGCAGCAGTGCCACGGCCTGGGGCTGCTGCAGCAGGCCCTCAAGCACGGGCAGCGACATGGTGGTAACAGGGAACCACTGCGTATCGGGAAAGGCGGACAGCACCAGCGCCTCGAAAAGGCCGCGCAGCTGGATATTCATGGCCGGCAGCACCCAGCGCATGCCGGCCAGGGCCTGCAGCGGTATGTGGCTGGCACCCGCCAGGGCGTGGTTCACGCTGGCCACCACGGCCACCTCGTCGTCGAGCAGCGGCTCGAACACGTAGCCCTCGGGCAATTGGTCGGGCGCTCGGCAGAACACGGCGTCCAGGCTACCAGCCGTAAGCAGGGGCAGCAGGCGGGCGCCCGTGTCTTCGTACAACTCCAGGTGCACGTCGGGGTGCGCCCCATAGAAGGGCGCGAGCAGCGGCGACAGCAGGGCATAGGCCGCCGCCGGGATGGCACCCAGCCGCAGCGCCGCCACAGCCCCCAAGCGAATGGCCGCCAGCGATTCGGCGGCGTCACGCAGGCCCGCCAGCGAGCCGCGCGCGGCCAGCGCCAGCGCGCGGCCGGCGGGCGTGAGGCGGCTGCCGCGCGCATGGCGTTCCAGCAGCGGCATGCCCAGGATGCGCTCCAGCTCGGCCAGCGCCTGGGTGGCCGCCGACTGGCTCATATGCAAGCGCTCAGCGGCGCGCATGATGCTGCCGCAATCCTCCAGCTCCACGAGCAGGTGCAGTTGGCGTAGCCGCCCCTGGGTGGCCATGCGGGCAAACAGTACGCGCCCCAGGCTGGAGATATCGGCCCCCGTGTCGCCGCCCTCGCCATGGGCCGGCTGCGGATGGAAAGACCTTGGCAAAGGGAGTCGAGGCATTGGCAGAACCGATGGCTAGAGCAAAAAACCGTGTAGTCACCGCCACGGGCTGTTTCTATATTACGGCGGATACCGGGCCTGTGAGCCCGGCTCCTTCGATCTGACCCACCGTTAGCCTTTGGAAATTCCGATGTCTCACACCCGCCCCTACCTGCCCCGCCGCCTGTCACTGCTGGCCCTGGGCCTGCTGGCGCTGCCGGCCCTGCCCGCGCTGGCCCAGAGCGATTTCCCCAACAAGCCCGTCAAGCTCATCGTGCCCTTTGCCGCCGGCGGCTCGACCGATCTGGTGGCGCGCGTGCTGGCCGAAGGGCTGCGCAAGACGCTGGGCCAGCCCGTGGTAGTGGACAACCGCGCCGGCGCGGGCGGCATGCTGGGTACGGAGGCCGTGGGCCTGGCTGCGCCCGATGGCTACACGATTGGCATGGCGACCGTGAGCACCATGACCGTGAACCCGGCGCTCTACCCCAAGGCCGGGGCGATCAACAGCAAGCTGCTGCCGCTGGCCAATCTGGTGAGCATGCCCTCGGTCTACATGGTGCATCCCAGCATGGGCGTGAAGGATTTTGCGGGCTTCGTCGCAGCCCTCAAGGCCAAGCCGGGCCAGTACAGCGCCGCCGTGCCCGGCGTGGGCAGCCTGGGGCAGCTCATGGTCGAGTCGTTCAACGATACCCTGGGCGTGAAGCTGCCCAACGTGCCCTACCGCGGTAGCGGCCCGGCCCTCAACGACGCGCTGGCCGGCGTGGTCCAGGTCATGCCAGACCAGCTCCCCTCGGCCCTGCCGCACATCAAGGCGGGCAAGCTGTTGCCCGTGGTGATCGCCAGCAACAAACGGGTGGCCGATCTGCCGAACACGCCCACGTTCAAGGAGCTGGGCTACCCCGAGCTGAACGACCTGGGCATCAGCTGGTTCGGCCTGGTGGTGCCGGCCAAGACACCGCCCGCTATCGCCGACAAGCTGCGCGCGGCCGCCCTCAAGGCCGTGCAATTGCCCGAGATCCAGGCCCACCTGCAAAAAATGGGGGTGAGCACGGTCGACGGCCAGACGCAGGACTTCGCTGCGCTGATCGCAGCCCAGGTGCAGCGCAACCGCGCCATCGTGCAAAAAGCCGGTATCAAGCCCGAGTGAGGCCGCCCGTGTATCCCATCGACGCCCTGGCGCCCTTCTTCGCCGAAACGGCGCCCCGCATCATCGCCCTGAGCGACCGGATCTGGTCGCTGGCCGAGCTGCGCTATGCCGAGAACGCCTCTGCCAAGCTCCACACCGACGGCCTGGCCGAGGCCGGTTTTCGCATCACGCAGCCGCTGGCGGGCATTCCCACAGCCTTCACAGCCGAGTATGGCGAAGGCGGCCCCGTGGTCGGCCTGCTGGGCGAGTACGACGCACTCTCGGGCCTGAACCAGCAAAGCGGCGCGCTGCAATGCACGCCCTCGGTGGACAGCCCGGGCCTCAACGGCCATGGCTGCGGCCACCACCTGCTGGGCGCGGCCGCCCACCTGGCCGCACTGGCCGTGCGCCAGCACCTGCGCACCCATGGCCTGCCGGGCCGCGTGCGCTTCTACGGCTGCCCGGCCGAGGAAGGCGGCTCGGGAAAGACCTTCATGGCCCGCGCGGGCGCATTCGACGACCTCGACGCCGCGCTGACCTGGCACCCATCGAGCCACACGGGCGTATTCGACCAGACCACGCTGGCCAACATCCAGGCGCGCTTCGTGTTCAAGGGCCGTGCAGCGCACGCGGCCAATGCGCCGCACCTGGGCCGCAGCGCGCTCGACGCGGTGGAGCTCATGAACGTGGGCGTGAATTACCTGCGCGAGCACATGCCGCCGAGCGCGCGCGTGCACTACGCCGTGACCGACAGCGGCGGCCTGTCGCCCAACGTGGTGCAGGCGCGTGCCGAGGTGCTGTACCTGATCCGCGCAGCGCACAACCGTGACGCCGCCGAGCTGTACGAGCGCGTGCAGAACGTGGCGCGCGGTGCCGCCCTGATGACGGGCTGCGAAGTGGATATCCGCTTCGACAAGGCCTGCTCCAACTTGCTGCAAAACCATGTTCTCAACGAGGTGCTCTACGCGCAGATGCAACACCTGGGGCCCCTGCCCGTGGGCGAGCGCGAGCAGGCCTGGGCACGCGAGCACCACGCCACGCTGAGCGAGAACGATGTGGCCGAGGCCAGCCGCTCGCTGGGTGCGGTGCTGCGCGGCAAGAACGCACCCGCGCTGTTCGACGGCGTCAAGCCCTACGACCCAGCGCGCGAGGAGCTGCTGTACGGCTCCACCGATGTCGCCGATGTGAGCTGGATCACGCCCACCACCCAGGCCTGGGTGGCCTGCTATGCGTTCGGCACGCCCTTCCATTCGTGGCAGATGGTGTCGCAGGGGCAGTCTTCGCTGGCCCACATCGGCATGGTGCAGGCGGCCAAGATATTGGCCGGCAGCGCCATCGCACTGCTCACAGGCCCGCAGGAACGACTGGCGGCCGCGCGCACGGAACTGCACGAGCGGCGCGGCGGCCGGCCCTATGAATGTCCCATTCCTGCCGAGGTGCCGCTGCCGTTCCAACAACGTTGATTCGCCCAATTGGCTCAAAATTCGAGACAATAACTCTTGAAAAGGTCAATTTATCTTGATCGACGTTACTTCTACAGTTCTTCCCATGCGCTGCCTTTCCGGCGGCGCCCTCTCAAGGAGAACCGTATGAAGATCACCGTCATTGGCGCCGGCAACATGGGTAGCGCCTTCGTTCAGCAACTCACCCGCGCGGGCCACCAGGTCAGCGTTACCGCCCGCGATGGCGCCAAGGCGGCACAGGTCGCAGCGGCCCACCCGGGCGCCCGCGCCGTGCCCCCCGCTGGTGCGGCGGCCGATGCCGAGGCCGTGGTGCTCGCCACCGGCTACAACGATGCCGTGAGCGCCCTGCAGGGCGTGGGCGACCTGCGAGGCAAGGTGGTCATCGACATCACCAACCCGCTCACGGCCGACTACATGGGCCTCACGCTCGGCCACACCACCTCGGCCGCCGAGGAGATCGCCAAGGCCGTACCCGGTGCCGAGGTCGTGAAGGCCTTCAACACCGTGTTCGCGCAGGTGCTCGCGCAGGGCTCCGATTTTGGCGATGGCCGCAAGGTTACGGTGTTCTACGCCTCCGACAGCGAGCGCGCCAAGCAGACCGCGCGCACGCTGGCGCAAAGCATAGGCTTCGACACCATCGACGCGGGCAGCCTCAAGAATGCGCGCTACCTCGAGCCGCTCGCGGGGCTGAACATCTACCTCGGCTACGGCGCGGGCCTGGGCACGGCCATTGCCCCCACCTGGCTGCGCAAGGCCTGACGCAACGGCCTGGCGTTCAGGCCGGCCAGCGCGGCTGCCGGAACGACTCCACGAGGAAGTCGATCAGCAGCCGCACCTTGGGCAGCACATGCTTGCGCGTGGGGTATACAGCGTAGATGCCGAGCTCCACGGAGCGGTATTCGGGCATGACCTCCACGAGCCGACCCGCCTCCAGGTCCCGCCCCACCAGAAAGGTGGGCTGCAGGATCAGCCCCTGGTGCTGCAACGCAGCGGCCAGGCAAGTGTCGCCGTTGTTCGTGCGCAGGCAAGGATGGATGCGCGCGTTCACGCTCCCCTCGGGGCCCTCAAAGGGCCATTCACCCCCGCTCGCGAGATAGCTGTAGGCCAGCACGGCGTACTGCGCCAGCTCCGAGGGGTGGCGGGGCGTCCCGGCACGGCGCAGGTATTCGGGCGATGCACAGAGCACAAGGCGCGTGGACGACAGCTGGCGGCTGATGAGCGTGGAGCTGGGTAGTTGCGCGATGCGCACGGCCAGGTCATAGCCCTCCTCCACCAGATCCACCACGCGATCCCCGAGCGTCACGTCCAGCGTCACCTGCGGGTGCGCGTCGCGGAACCCGCCCCACAGGCCCGCCAGGTGCTGGATGCCAAACGTGACCGGGGCATTGATCTTGAGCAGCCCCACGGCTTGCCCAGACCGCTGGGTGATTTCAGCCTCGGCTTCTTCGACAGCGCCCAACACCTCCTTGCAGCGCGTGAAGAACACCTGACCCTCCTGCGTGAGTGAAAGCCTGCGCGTCGTGCGGTGCAGCAGCCGCACGCCGAGCCGCGCCTCGAGGTCCGCCACCTGGCGCGATGCCGCGGCCTTGGACACCCCCAGCACATCGGCCGCCTTGACGAAGCTGCCCGCCTCCACCACCGCGGCGAATGCGCGCATCTCCTGGTACTTGTCCATGGATTCGGAACCTAGGCAAAGGGCTCGCCGCCTGAACAGGACAGCCTGGCCCGTAACAAAAAACCCCCGCTTCCGCGGTGGAAGTCGGGGGTGGTGTGGGACGCCATGGGACGCCGATCGTCGGTGTTACATGTGGTCGATCATGACCTGGCCAAAGCCCGAGCAGCTCACCTGGGTCGCGCCGTCCATGAGGCGCGCGAAGTCGTAGGTGACTTTCTTGCTCTGGATGGCCTTTTCCATCGAGCGCAGGATCAAGTCGGCCGCCTCGGCCCAGCCCATGTGGCGCAGCATCATTTCGGCCGAAAGGATCTCGGAACCCGGATTCACGTAGTCCTTGCCCGCGTACTTGGGCGCCGTGCCGTGCGTGGCCTCGAACATGGCCACCGAGTCCGACATGTTGGCGCCCGGCGCGATGCCGATGCCGCCCACCTGCGCGGCCAGCGCGTCGGAGATGTAGTCGCCGTTGAGGTTGAGCGTGGCGATCACGCTGTACTCGGCGGGGCGCAACAGAATCTGCTGCAGGAAGGCATCGGCGATGCTGTCCTTGATGGTGATTTCCTTGCCCGTCTTCGGGTTCTTCAGGCGCATCCATGGCCCGCCGTCGATGAGCGTCGCACCGAACTCCTGGGCTGCCAGTTCGTAGCCCCAGTCGCGGAAGCCCCCTTCGGTGAACTTCATGATGTTGCCCTTGTGGACCAGGGTCACACTGGGCTTGTCGTTGTCGATGGCGTACTGGATGGCCTTGCGCACCAGGCGCTGCGTACCCTCGCGCGACACCGGCTTGACGCCGATACCCGAGGTTTCAGGAAAGCGGATTTTCTTGACGCCGAACTCGTCCTGCAGGAATTTGATGAGCTTTCTGGCCTTGTCGGACTGGGCCTCGAACTCGATGCCGGCGTAGATGTCCTCCGAGTTCTCGCGGAAGATCACCATGTCGGTCTTCTCGGGCTCCTTCAACGGCGAGGGCACGCCCTTGAAATAGCGCACGGGGCGCAGGCAGACGTACAGGTCAAGCTCCTGGCGCAGCGCCACGTTCAGCGAGCGGATGCCGCCGCCCACGGGCGTGGTAAGCGGCCCTTTGATGGACACCACGTAGTCGCGCACAGCGTGCAGGGTTTCCTCGGGCAGCCACACATCGGGGCCATACACCCGGGTGGATTTCTCGCCCGCGTAGACCTCCATCCAGTGGATCTTGCGGTGGCCGCCGTAGGCTTTGGCCACAGCGGCGTCCACCACCTTCAGCATTACAGGCGTGATGTCGAGTCCCGTGCCATCGCCTTCGATGTACGGAATGATGGGCTGGTCCGGCACGTTCAGCGACATGTCGGCGTTCACGGTGATTTTCTGGCCTTCGGCGGGTACCTGGATGTGCTGGTAGCTGGTCATGCGCGTATGCCTCTGTGAAAACGCAAAAGAGATGAAACTTATGAAACGAATGCCCTGAAACAGGGAAATTTTACCGACAAAATAGCGGGGCTCTTCTGTCAACGGCGCGTCCGAACATGCCGTTATGGAATTGCAGCGCGGCAGTTCGCGCCGCATATCAAACCCTGAACCTTGTCTAGGAATTGGCACATATGAAAAAACTCCTCGCTGTCCTGATGGCTGGTCTGTTCGCTGCTGCTGGCGCATACGCACAGGCACCTGCAACGCCCGCCGCACCGGCTGCCCCCGCAGTGACCGCAGCCCCCGCTGCCGCTGCGCCCGCTCCTGAAGCCAAGGCTCCCAAGGCTGCAGCTTCCAAGGCAGGCCACAAGAAGCGCGCCAAGAAGCACGCCAAGAAGTCGGCTGCTTAATAAGCCTTCCCCGGTGCCCCCTGGTGGGACACCGTCCAAAAGCCCGCAAAATACGCGTTGTTTTGCGGGCTTTTTATTGCCCGGCCTAGCCCACTGCACTCTTTATTGCCCATGAACACGTTTGCCTTTTCCCGTATGCGTCTGCGCGGCGCGCTGGCTTTGACCCTGGCCCTGCTGTGCGGCGGCGCATTGGCGCAGTCCGGACCGCAAATGGGCCTGCAGCGCGTGGAACTCACCGCGGGCATGTACCGCATTGATGCACAGGTGGCCCTATCGCCGCAGGAGCGCCAGACAGGCCTGATGTTCCGCAAGGAGATGCCCGCACAGGAAGGCATGCTGTTCGTGTTCGAGCAGCCCGCCACGCAGTGCTTCTGGATGAAGAACACGCTGCTGCCGCTCACGGCGGCCTTCGTCGCTGACGACGGCACGATCGTGAACCTCGCCGATATGAAGCCCCAGACCGAGGATTCGCACTGCTCCGCCAAGCCCGTGCGTTATGTGCTGGAGATGAACCAGGGCTGGTTCGCCAAGCGCGGGCTCAAGGCCGGCACCAAGCTCGGCGGCGCGCCTTTCGCAGGCAAGTAGTTCTTCCACCCCTTCGTTGCCCGGCACAAAACAAAGGCCGATCGCCCTTCTCAGGCGATCGGCCTTTGTGATTTCATCCCCCGGGCCAAGGCCCGGGAGGCGTGGCGCCAGGATCAGGCGGCCATGGATGCGAGCGCTGCATTCAAGGTGGCGCTGGGTCGCATGATGGTATCGAGCTTGGCCAGCTCGGGCATGTAGTAGCCGCCGATGTCCGCGGCATGGCCCTGAACGGCGTTGAGTTCACCCACGATCTTCTGCTCGTTGTCGGTCAGCTGCTGGGCCAGCGGCGCGAACTTGGCAGCCAATTCCTTGTCCTCGGTCTGCGCGGCCAGTTCCTGGGCCCAGTACATCGCCAGGTAGAACTGGCTGCCGCGGTTGTCGAGCTGGCCAGTCTTGGGCGAGGGGTTCTTGTTGTTGTCGAGCAGCTTGCCCGTGGCGGCGTCCAGCGTCTTGGCCAGCAGCTTGGCGCGGGCGTTATTGTTCTTGATGCCGAGGTCTTCCAGCGACACGGCCAGGGCCAGGAACTCACCCAGCGAATCCCAGCGCAGGTGGTTTTCCTCCACGAGCTGCTGCACGTGCTTGGGCGCAGAGCCGCCCGCGCCGGTTTCGTACATGCCGCCGCCCGCCATCAGCGGAACGATGGACAGCATCTTGGCCGAAGTGCCCAGTTCCATGATGGGGAACAGGTCCGTGAGGTAATCGCGCAGGATGTTGCCGGTGGCGCTGATGGTGTCGAGTCCGCGGATCACGCGCTCGAGCGTGTAGCGCATCGCGCGCACCTGGCTCATGATCTGGATATCAAGGCCCGTCGTGTCGTGCTCGTGCAGGTACATCTTGACCTTGGTGATCAGCTGCGCCTCGTGCGGGCGGTACTGGTCGAGCCAGAACACCACCGGCATGCCCGAGTTGCGCGCGCGCGTGACGGCCAGCTTGACCCAGTCGCGGATGGCGGCGTCCTTGACCTGGCACATGCGCCAGATGTCGCCGGCCTCCACGTTCTGGCTCATCAGCACCTCGCCCGTGGCCAGATCGGTGATGTTGGCCACGCCGTCCTCGGGAATTTCGAAGGTCTTGTCGTGCGAGCCGTACTCCTCTGCCTGCTGGGCCATCAGGCCCACGTTGGGCACCGTGCCCATGGTCTTGGGATCGAAGGCGCCGTGCCACTTGCAGAAGTTGATCATCTCCTGGTAGATGCGGGCGA